>CAXBMR010000019.1:0-48680 GCA_963976995.1 uncultured Fluviicola sp. | reverse complement strand
AGATGCTTCATAAAAAGAAAATCTCTTGTTAGTATAACGAGAGATTTTACTATTTGGTTGTATTTATTACTGTATGATTAACTTTGCTCTGTCTATAAGGTCTTCGCCTGTCTGTATAAACACCAAGTAAACACCTTTTTGGTAGGCAGAAGTATCAATGATTGTTTTTAAAGAGGATAACTTTGCCTCGTAAACAATTTTTCCATTCATGCCTATTATCTTCACCTTCACGTTAGGTGCTAACTCTTGTAAATCTAAGACAACATATCCGTGTGCAGGATTTGGGTACAAAGCAAATGTTTTCACATTTCTTTTTTCTTCAATAACCTGCTCTGCTACAGGTAGCAATTTAGCACCCGAAGTGTTCTCAAGCGTAGGTACAGGAGCACTCTTGCACTCTCCCCTAAAAAAACATAACAAATTTTGCGCTTGCACTTGGGCATAACCCGTGGCATTTTCTGCAAAATTACGAACCATTGGCTCGCTTATAGAATCTAAGCCCTGCAAAGTACCGTTGTTATTGGTCAGAAGCAGCATCTGACTTTTAAAGGCATAATAATCTGCTAATTCTGTTTTTAATTGACCTGCAGTTAATTGAGAAATTTGCCCATCAATAATTGCCATGCGAAGTGAACAATTACTTTTCTGCCCCCTGTCTAAAAAGTTATCGACCAACTGCAACTCGCATAAAACGTCTCCTCTTTTTAAAACCCATTCGTTATAATCTGCGGTATTTGCACCAAGACTGTCTTGCAAAATGTTTTTAATAACCAGGTTGGCAGTTCTATTTTTTTCTCTGTCAATAAATAACAGCTCTCCTTGTTTTACACCTCTGTCTGTTATTGAGTTGTCTCTTGCCAGCATTATTTGGCTATAATAATAACTACTCACAGGGTACTCCTTCTCTAACAAAAATTGCATAAAATCTGGATTTTTTGCTACTTCTATGTTCTCAATGATCAGGTGTTTTAAAAAATAGGAAGGGAATTCCCATGGTTTTTTAGCGCCTAGCTCTCTGAGAACTTGCTCGGACAGGTAAGGAGCTTCATCATGGAGCAACTCCCAAGTAGAGTAAATGTTCCACCAATTAATATTGGTAATGGCGTCGTGCAACTCTTGTCTGTCTCCGTTTAACTCTAAGGCAGTTAGTGTTGCCTTTTTTGATGTGTAATCTGATGCTAAACTGTTAAATTGTACCCGCATAGCCTGAGCAAACTGATCGTTGGGAATGGGCCTACCCGGACCAGGGCGAACAACATTGAAAGAAGTAGGGCAATCATTAGGTATAGTTATAGATATAGGGCTAACATTTCCATTCAATAAAGTCGGTTCTTCCACTAAATTGAGTTGGTACCAATTGTAGTTAATTGTTGCGGAGGCATTTAAGTTACTTCTTAGATGCCATTGCCCAGGTGCCCCACTTGGTACAGAAAAGGTATTGCCTGCTGCTCGTGAAGGTGCACCTTGTACTAATTTGATACCGTCCAAGTCCAAATCACTACCAAGAATCAATTCATCTGTCGAGCTATTGTTTGTGTTTTGGTTGCACAGAAATTCAAGTCCTTTGAAAACAGCTCCTGGTCCAGGCGTTGCATCATTTCTATTTTTTCCAAAAGAGAAGCTTCCAAAATCAAGGTCTGTGAGTTGGTTTTTAAACACTTCGTTGTTTTCTAAGCCTGAATTTTCTATAGAAATACCCACAGCTAAGTCTCCCGTGTTTTGATTTTCTAGCACATTGCCTTCAATAAGGTAAGCAGTAGCTTTATCCGTGTAAATATCAAATTGTGTTCCTATCCATTGAGAATTGGTACCTGCTGTTCTGTCAAACCTATTGCGTGTTACAATAGCATTATCTACTTGGCTAAGTCTGACACCGTATTGGCAATCTAAAAAAGAAGCCTGATCAACAGTTACAGTACTTTGGCTGTTAACGTTCATTACTTCCACGCCAGATTTGAGTCCTGTAAAAGTACAGCCATCGTAATTCAATGGGTCGTAGTATTCTGACAATGTCGCAGAAGTACCTATAAATTTACCGAGCACTTTGTATTTGGCATCAATAGAGACAATTCCTCGTCCTCTTTTTGCAAAGTTTACAACTCTTGAATCTGTAAAATCGCAAGAGAAAAAATTAACGCCTTTTACATCATACAAGGTTACATGCGAATAGTACCCATCTGCAAGAAAATTATCATCTGTTATAAATGAACAATTATCGAAATTTCCTTTATTGGGTTGGTCAACTCCAATTAAGCTCCAATTGTAAGGTATAAATTCTACATCAAGAATATTGTTAACAAAGTTAGAATTTGCAGCACGTAGGATACCACCCGTAGAACTCCAATTATTTGGTTCCCATAGACGAACGCCTTGGCGTGCATTTTCTATGGTGGAGTTGTTTAGTATTAATGTTCCTTGATTGATGCCATATTGTGGAAGGTTGAAGTTACCCCAAACTTCTATACCTGTCCACATGGTGTTCAGGCAATTGTTAGAGGTCAGGGTAGAATTATTAACCTGTACTCTCCCTCCAGGCTCAATGATTAGTTTGGTACCATAGACCATTTGGTTTTCATCTGCAAAATTGATTGTGAGGTCATTAATTAAAAGAAGACCTCCATCCTTAACGTGAATCTCTCCTCGTGCATCGATATTTGTTTGTCCTCCAAATGCAGCAGGTGACCAATTCGTGATGCCCGGTCCTATTTCTACAACATTATTAAAGACAACATCCACGGGCGCTATTTCGTAAGCTATATCAAGTTGGCAATTCCCATAAACCTTTGCTAATAAGTAATCGTCTTTGTTATGTGAGGTATTACCAATAAAGATATAGCCACCATCATCATTATCTTTAATCACCTGATAAACACACTCTTGCTCTTTCCAATCACCTGGATATGCTTGTAAAGGTGCATCGTCAATATCAATTATTTTTTCCCAACGTAAGTTACCGTTTATATCGTAGTTGGCAAGTAGAGCAGATGTATTTGCAAAATCATAAGGAAAAGATGGAGCATTTCTAGGGAAATAGACGTCTCCTCCTACAAAATCAGATAAAGTAGTCGAAGTATTTCCTGAAATTACATTCATACTCTCCACAAAAACAGGATCTAAAGGGTCTATTGATCCTTCGTCAACTGTTGTGATTAATGTTATCTCATTAGGGTCATCTGCCTCCAAGCCCATTTTTAGATCGAATGCGCTAACGTATCCATTATTATTAGCTCTTTCTATTCTAATAATAGAAGAGCCGTTAGTATCATAAATTCTTAATTCCCCAATTCCTCGATTGGCATTTGCCCCACGACAACCATTACAATCATAAATATCAACAAGCGCGATATTATTGTTTGCTAACATCTTCGCATCCCATATAACGTTTGTCTTTCCATCTAAACCATCATTCGAAGGTTCATTATAGTTGTTTAAAATCCACAAGAGTCCAACTGTTTGTGTGGAAGTACTAACTCCATCGAAAATAGTTGCATTTTTTGAGACTGAACCAAAACTTGCGCCTTCTGCAACAAGATTCGCATCTAGCGCTAGACAAAAGCCATGTGCTCTACTTTGATTGTAAATATTTATAATATCATTATCATCCGTTAAGTAACCACCAATAAGGTAACCTGTTCCCCTCTTAGAAATAAATGTAGTTCTAACACTATGGTCTTCGATGGCTATAATAGTACGTCTGACGAGCACTCCATTTTGATCAACCTCTATCACAAAAGGGTTGTGTCTAGATATTCCACCAAAAGCTGGAGTATATGTGTACTCTTGATGGCCAACCATAACGTAATTGCCATTATTAGCCATAACTAAATCCGTTCCAAAGCTTTGTAAACCAACAAATTCTTCGTTTGTCATTCCATTAAAACCTAACTCATAAGGAGAGTACAAATGTGACCATAGAACATTGCCTGTTGGTGAAAGCTTTGCTATAAAGGGTTTAGTTTTGTTGTTGCTACAAACAGAAGGTGAGGATGCAATGTCATACTCCACACCTCCTGCAAACATCATCGTAACAGGGTTTCCGTCAACATCTCTTGTTGAGTTTGTCCAACCAGTTACTATAATATCGCCTTGCGTATCTACTTTACATGATATTGCTCCTTCTGTCGCTTGCAATATATTTTTACACCAAACCATCTGTCCCTCTTTCGTGTAAAGCGCAACAGTGGCGAATTTGGCAGAAAGTGTCTCGTTACTTAGTATAGGCCTAGAAAGGTTTAAAGCAGGAGTGTATTCAAAATCAAGACAACCTCCAGCTCCAGTTTCATTTATATCCATAAATACCCACGTTGCAAAGCCACTCATTATATAACCACCCGTAGCTGGGTCAGGCGTAACAGAATACCACCAGTCCTCTCCTGTTCTATGTGTTGGGTATTCGGAAGCTGCTAAAGATGCATCATATTGATCAACCCCTTTTTGATAATTGGGGTCTGAAGTGATAATGTTCACAATTGGTGAATTTGGTACACGTGACGGTATGTCGTTAAATTTCCATTCAACTGCGGGGGCGTCATTTTGAGCGATAGCGTTTTGAATAAAAAAAAGTGAAAAGATAACAAATAATTTTCCAAATACTTTCATAGCTATAATTTGATTTTTATTTGATTTAAAGAGCAATATACAATAAATAATGAGGTGTAAAAATATAATTCACTTTTTTCTTTCTAGCTCTAACTAAACTTATAACTTTGCGTCCCGAAGTTACTTTGTAAATAAATATGTCAAATTCTACAAAATATATTTTCGTGACAGGAGGGGTTACCTCTTCGTTAGGGAAAGGAATTATTTCGGCATCGCTGGCTAAACTATTGCAAGCGCGGGGTTATTCTACGACCATTCAAAAGTTAGATCCTTACATCAATATTGATCCTGGAACTCTTAATCCTTATGAGCATGGTGAATGTTTCGTAACGGATGATGGTGCAGAAACGGATTTGGACCTCGGACATTACGAACGTTTTTTAAATGTTCCAACCTCACAGGCTAACAACGTGACAACAGGTAAAATATACCAATCAGTTATAGAAAAAGAGCGTCGAGGTGAGTTTTTAGGAAAAACGGTACAAGTCATTCCTCATATCACCAATGAAATTAAAGAGAGAATTCAAATCCTTGGAAAAAAAGGTACTTACGACATCGTAATTACTGAAATTGGTGGCACTGTTGGAGATATAGAGTCATTACCTTACGTTGAAGCCGTTCGACAAATGAAGTGGGAGTTTGAAGATGATTGTATCGTTATTCACTTAACCTTAGTTCCCTACTTGGCTGCTGCTGGAGAATTGAAAACAAAGCCCACTCAACATTCAGTAAAACAGTTGTTAGAATTGGGTGTTCAACCAGATATTTTATGCTGTAGAACAGAACATGAGTTAGATTTGAATTTACGGAAAAAGATTGCAAAGTTCTGTAACGTCAATATGAATGCGGTAATAGAAGCACGTGATGCGGCAACAATTTACGATGTTCCTTTACTCATGCAAAGTGAAGAGTTGGATAAAATTGTATTGGAGAAACTGAATTTACCGACCAACTCTACTCCAGAATTAACACAATGGAAAGAATTTCTAACACGTTTAAAGAATCCTAAATCAGAGACTACAATTGGCCTTATTGGAAAATATGTTGAACTCAGAGATTCTTACAAATCAATAAGTGAGTCTTTGATTCACGCTGGAGCTGCTAATAATGTAAAAGTTAATGTTAAATGGATTCATTCTGACAAAATCAACGCTGATAATCTTTCATCGGAAATGAAAGGACTCAACGGTATTCTAGTTGCGCCCGGATTTGGTTCTCGGGGTATTTCGGGAAAAATAGAAACTGTTCGTTACGCAAGAGAGAACAACATTCCATTCTTAGGTATATGCCTAGGGATGCAATGCGCTGTGATTGAGTTTGGAAGAAATGTTCTACAAATGAGTGATGCTCATACGACTGAAATCATTCAGGATTGTAAAACTCCTGTAATAGATATAATGCAAGAACAGAAAAATATTTCTAATCTTGGTGGAACAATGCGTTTAGGCGCATACAAATGCCAACTTTCGCCAGGTTCAAACATTTCAAAAGCGTATAATACAGATTTAATCTCTGAACGTCACAGACATCGTTATGAATTCAACGACACCTATTTAAAGCAATATGAAGATGGAGGTATGAAAGCTACCGGAAGGAATCCAGAAACAGGATTGGTAGAAGTGGTAGAGATCCCGAATCATCCTTGGTTTGTTGGAGCTCAATTTCATCCAGAATATAAAAGCACAGTTGCCAACCCACATCCACTATTTGTGGCGTTTGTGAAAGCAGCAATGAATAAAACAATTTAGAAATAACAATTAAATGGACAAGAACACCGTTATCGGACTCGTTATAATTGGATTAATACTTTCTGTATTTACCATTTTCAACAAGCCATCAGAAGAGGAATTAAAAGAACGTCAAGCGAAGATTGAGCAAGAACGTAAGCAAATGGAAGAAGCTGATTCTTCTATTGATGCAGGAGAAGTGACTGCTATAACAAATACTGACAGTACGTATGTAGAGGGTGCAACATCTATTACTAATGATTCAACTAAAACTATTCAAACAACTAACAATCAAAACTCTAAAGGAAATTTAATTAGACTTGAAAACGAAAAACTAATCATCGATTTCAATACAAAAGGCGGACAAGTTGCAGCCGTTAGACTTAAAGAATACGAAACATATCACAACTACGCAAAGTTTGATGATAAAATTGAGCCTCTGGTATTTTTCAAGAATGGTGACGCCACCAATGGAATTGAATTCCCATACGACGGAGGTAATATGAATACTGCTAATGAGCTGTTTTCCATTAAATCACAGTCTAAAGACAAAATCGTTTTTGAACTAAAGAAAGAAGGAAATCAAGTAATCGAGTTTATTTATCAACTTAAAAAAGATGCTTACGATATTGACTATACTGTCAATATGCGAGGTTTTGCTGGAAAAGTAACACCGAAAAATGTAATGTTGAACTGGAACGCTTCTTTGAGAAAGACAGAACGTTTATTCAGTGAACAGAGAAGAGTTTCAACGGTTTGTTTTAAATATCAGGAAGAAGGATTCTCTTGGCTGAGTGAAATGGGAACAAAAGAAGAAATTTGCGAAGACAAGTTGGATTGGGTAAGCTTTAAGCAAAGTTATTTTTCTTCTTTTATTAATCCTGAGAATGGTTTCGCTAAAGAAGGGTCTCGTTTGGACGTTGTTCAATACGAAAAAGGGAGCGAGAAAGAATGGAGTCACTTAAAAGACTTCAAGGCATTGGTAAATTTAAACATCAGTAACGTTGACAATGGTTCGGTAAAAATGAATTGGTTTTTTGGACCGAATGATTACAAAACTTTAACTTCCTATGACGATGATTATGATGACGTCTTAAATTATGGTTGGGGACTCTTTAGGTGGATTAATCTCTATGCAGTGCAACCAATTTTTAACCTATTGAAATCAACGGGGATGGGAATGGGTATTGCCATTTTAATGCTCACATTAATCATCAAGTTCGCCTTAATGCCCGTTCAATGGAAAATGTATGTTTCATCAGCAAAAATGCGTATTATTAAACCACAAGTTGATGAATTGAATGAAAAATACCCTGAAAAATCTGACGCATTAAAAAAACAACAGGAAATGATGGGACTCTATCGAGAGTCTGGAGCTAGTCCACTATCCGGATGCCTTCCTATGCTTATTCAAATGCCTATCTTATTGGCAGTATTCCGTTTTTTTCCTTCTACTTTCGATCTGCGTCAACGATCATTCCTGTGGGCGGAAGATTTATCCTCTTATGACTCCATCTACAATTTAGGTTTTAATATCTGGCCTTATGGAGATCATATCTCTCTATTTACTCTTTTAATGGCTGGTACAACCTTTGTCTATCAGATGTTGAATAGTAGCAACATGCAAACACCGCAACAACCTGGAATGCCTAATATGAAAATTATCATGTACTTCTTCCCGTTTATGATGATTTTCTTCTTTAACAACTACTCTTCAGGATTAAGTTATTACTACTTCATTTCAACTTTAGTATCCATATTGATAATGGTCTTAATTAAAAAATTCTTCGTTGATGAGGAGAAATTAAAATTAAAGATGGCGAATAGAAAAGCTTCTGCTCAAGCCAATCCAAAGAAAAAGAAAGGAAAATCTAAATTTCAAGAACGTTTAGAATTAATGCAGAAAAAGCAACAAGAACAAGTGAAGAACAAGAAGAAAAAATAGATAGTGTATTTATATAAAGAAAAAGTCAAGTGTTTTACTTGACTTTTTTTGTTTTAATTTACTTTCTACTAAAGACGTTGTATTTTACAATACTGAAGATGGCTCTAAATCCATCTTTCCATCCTATTTTTTTACCCTCTTCATAAGTTCTACCATAATAAGAGATTCCAACCTCATAAATTCTGATTTTAGAAACCCTAGAAAGTTTCGCTGTAATTTCAGGTTCAAAACCGAATCGTTGTTCTTTTAAATTTAGTGACTTAGCAACATCAGAGTGTATCATTTTGTAACACGTTTCCATATCTGTTAAATTGAGATTAGTAAACATATTCGACAATTTAGTCAAGAATTTATTACCAATCGAGTGCCAGTAAAATAATATTCTATGCGGGTTACCTCCAATGAAGCGAGAACCGTAAACTACATCCGCTTCACCTGCTAATATTGGTTTCAACAAGTCGTTGAATTCTTCTGGGTCATATTCTAAATCTGCATCTTGTATCACTAAATATTCTCCAGTAGCTATTTCAATTCCTTTGTGCAATGCCGCTCCTTTGCCTCTATTCTTCTCCTGGTTAAACAATTGAATTTTCATTTCAGGGTTGTCAGAAATATATTGCTCAATCACTTTATCAGTGCCATCTGTTGAGAAATCATTCACAATAATCACTTCCTTTTGAATACCGTTTGACAAGACAAGCGTTTTAATTTTATTCAAAATATAATGTATCGTCGGCGCCTCGTTATAGGCAGGGATTATAATTGATAATTTCTTAATCTCATTTTTCATCAACACAAATATACTTTTACTTTCATAATCGGTCAGGAATCGGTTTATTTTTTTTTGAAATTCTATCATAAAAAATGATGAATGGTACAATAGCTCTCCTCATATTTTTGTAATATTGAGGCACTTTTGTACTAAATGAAAACATTTCTCTTCCTTTTTGCTTTGCTTTTAACCTCGCATACCTTTGCGCATGACTATTTCTTTGCATTCGCAGAAGTTCAGTACATCGATTCTACAGGTAAAATGGAGGTAACACTGTCTGTTTCTACTCATGACTTAGAGTCCGTATTAAATAAGAATAAAGTTATTGAAGGTGCGCTTGAAATGGCAAGTAACAATGTGGTAGAGTCAATAAATTTGGAAAAATATTTACTCGAGCATTTTAAAATATCTTCTAAAGAAAATTGTCAATTATCTCTGATTGGAAGCAAAACCTTGTTAACAGGGGTAACTAACTTCTATTTCGAGTCGGAACCTTTCAAAGTTACTGAGCAAATTACTTTTTTCTTTGATTTACTGATGTATTCATTTCCTGAACAGCAAAATAAAATCACTCTCTACTTGTTTGGCAAAACGTACACCAAACCATTTTTACAAATTAAAAATACGCAAACCATAAATCTAGAAAACAGATGAAATTTAAACTTTTATTAGCCCTCATAGTGCCTGTATTATCATTCTCTCAGGAAAATAAATTTGCTCAATTAGATCAACTTTTACCCACACCTAATGAATATAGAAATGCTGCTGGTGCACCTGGTCATAGTTATTATCAGCAAAAGGCAGATTACAAAATTGAGGTTGAATTAAATGACGCCGAGCAAAAGGTTTCTGGTAAAGAGACAATCACCTACACAAACAATTCTCCGGATGCACTTTCTTATTTGTGGATACAACTTGATCAGAATGTAAGAGCAAAAGATTCTGACAGCAAGCTTATTTCTGTTGACCGCATGGAAGATTTTCAAAATGTAAATAGCGTAAAACGAAAAATGTTTGATTTTGACGGTGGTTTTAAAATAGAATCTGTTACTAGTACTTCTGGAAGCGATTTGAAATATGCGATTAACAAGACAATGCTTCGTATTGATTTAGACAAACCATTAACTTCTAACGCTTCCATCTCTTTTTCCATAAAATGGTGGTATAACATCAACGAAAGGAGTAAAATTGGGGGTCGTAGTGGTTTCGAACATTTTGAAGAAAACGATAACTACTTATATACCATTGCCCAATGGTTTCCAAGAATGTGTGTGTATAATGATGTAGAAGGTTGGCAAAACAAACAATTTTTAGGTCGAGGAGAGTTCACTCTTCCTTTTGGTGACTATGATGTTTCAATTACGGTTCCTTCTGACCATATTGTTGGCTCTACAGGAGTTTTACAAAACGCTAACAATGTACTTACAAGTGAACAAAAAAGTAGATTAAAAAAAGCGGCTAATTCTGACGTACCTGTTTTAATTGTTACTCAAGCAGAAGCGGAAAAAGCAGAAAAGAAAAAAGAGAAAGGGCTAAAAACGTGGAATTTTAAGGCAAAGAATGTAAGAGATTTTGCTTTTGTCTCCTCTCGTAAGTTTATGTGGGATGCACAAGGTGTTAAGATTGGTGATAAAAATATCATGGCAATGTCTTATTATCCTAAAGAAGGAAATCCACTTTGGGAGCGATATTCTACCAAATTAGTGGTGCATACCTTAAAGGTTTATTCTAAGTACACCGTCGATTATCCCTACCCTGTTGCTATTTCAGTACATTCTGACAGAATCGGTATGGAGTATCCAATGATTTGCTTTAACGGTGGAAGACCGAATGCTGACGGAACATATTCTAAAGGCACTAAATATGGAATGTGGGGCGTAATTATTCATGAAGTTGGTCACAACTTTTTTCCTATGATTATTAATTCTGATGAAAGACAATGGACTTGGATGGATGAAGGATTAAACACGTTTGTTCAGTATTTAACCGAGCAAGAATGGGAACGAGGTTACCCTTCTAGAAGAGGTCCTGCGCACTTAATCACAGATTACATGCGAGGAAATAGAGACTACATTTCTCCTATTATGACCAATTCAGAATCAATATGGCAATTTGGGAGCAATTCCTATGGCAAACCTGCAACAGCCTTAAACATTCTTCGTGAAACCGTTATGGGAAGAGAATTATTCGATTACGCATTCAAAGTATATTGTGAACGTTGGAAATTTAAACATCCAACACCTGCCGACTTTTTTAGAACTATGGAGGATGCTTCGGCAGTAGATTTAGATTGGTTCTGGAGATCTTGGTTCTACACAACTGAGCATGTTGACATCAGTTTAGATGCTGTTAATTGGTTTCAGTTGAGTTCTCAAGATCCTGTGGCAGAAAAAGCGAAGGACAAAGTAACTGATGCTCAAAAACACGAATTTATTGGTGATATCAGGAACAGAGAATCCATAAAAGAGACAGTAAATGAAAAAGATAGCAATATTGATGATCATTACGCCAAAGCGGACAAATACATAGCAACAGAAGCTGAAAAAGAAGCTTACGAAGAGTTGAAAAAGAAATTAGATGCTGAAGAACTTGCACTTCTTAATTCTGGAAAACAATTTTACGAGCTCAATTTATCGAATATTGGTGGAATCCCTATGCCCGTTATTCTAGAATTTACTTTTGAAGATGGAACGACAGATGTTGTTCGTATTCCAGCTGAAATCTGGAGAAAGCATGAGGAGAAAGTATCCAAAGTTTTCATTTTTGAACAGAAAGTAACAGCTGTTCTATTAGACCCATTTCTCGAAACAGCAGATACGGATGTCAATAACAATAGCTGGCCACACAAACAAGTTCCAACTAAGTTTGAATTATTCAAAAAAGAACAGCGTAGGAATAATCATTAATTCTAGAGGAAATTTAACGGAGAAATCGAAGCCAAAGATTATCGATCATACAAGAACATATAATGTTCAAATTTATCCTGGATAAAAGTAATCAAGTCCATCTCTGAAGCTGTTTTTAAGAATGTTTCGTCCATATTTAAAAAGGCAACGAAATCTTCGAATTCTTCTTCAGTTAATTCTATAATTTCATAAGCTACGTATGTTCTTAGCAATTCTTGAACAATTCTATTTTGATTGTCTTTGTGTTCCCATTCGGCAACCTTCCTTTTAGATTGTTCTTTCTTAGAAAAAGCTTGATACAACGCTGTTATAGGGCTTCTCATCATTTCAATCCCTGTTACCATTCTGGTTTCTCTCATCGCCAGAGCAGATCGTTCTTCCTTAATTTGTTCCAATGATTTTATCGGTCGTACAGTGACTTCTGCCACTTCTTGCATTTTGCCTTCCACATAGTAAATTGCTTTATGCTGACAATTACTGTCCGCAACGGCTGAGAAGTTAATCATCGGATATCCCTTGCACGAAAGGGAAATAGAATCACCCGGAGATACATAAACTGAAAAAGCACCATTGGGTTGCCCAAATACTCCCCTACCCGTGGTTCTGTTAATAACCATCAAATTGTAGAATGCTTGTGGACGTAAGGTGTCAACAACTTTACCTATCACCAGAATACGACTACACTCTTGTGAACGGGAAGTCTGAGCCACAACAAATAGAAAAATAATAAGCACAAAATGTTTCATATCGACTACGAAAATACAAAAATAGTACCTAGTTTGTAAAGTGACAGCCTTAACGTATGTTAAATTGATTAGAAGAAGGTTGGATATGCTATAAATAACTGGACAGTAAGTTAAGGGTATGTTTGCAGAAGTTAACTTAGTAAAATATGTCAAGATGAAAAATGAAATCTTAAAAACAGAATGGATTTATAAAAATGAGTATCTTCGAAAAACTGATGCTGAAATATCAATAATTAAATGGATAGAAACTTGGTATAATCGAAATAGAAGACACTCAGCGTTAAATTACAAAACAATAAAGGAATAGGGCTACCCATTTAAACGATATTGCTCAGTAGAGTTGGTCAGAATATCAAAAAATAATCAAGAAAACTTGGGACTTGGGTTTTTAATCGATTAACAATTTATACCTTCGTCATTCAAGAATAAGATTTCTCAATTTATGGATGCAAAATCATCTCATACATGCAATAACGACAGTTGTCAAGTTGAAAATGCAATTTGTTTACCCAATTCCGAATTTCCTCGTGTTGTAATTATAGGTGGTGGGTTTGCTGGTCTTTCTTTGGCCAGAGGACTGAGAAAAAAGAATGTACAAGTCGTTCTTTTGGATAGAAACAATTTCCATCAGTTTCAACCGCTACTCTATCAAGTGGCGACTAGTGGATTAGAACCTGACAGTATCGTTTTTCCTTTTAGAAAGCAATTAAGTAGATATAAGAATGTCACTTTCCGTCTAGCTGAGGTCAAAGAAATCAAGACGGATGAAAGAATCATTCACACCGATAAAGGCACATTGAGCTATGATTATATTGTTCTTGCTACAGGGACTGTTACTAATTTCTTTGGCAATAAGGAAATTGAGAAAAATAGCCTTGGAATGAAAGAAATTAGAGATTCTCTAAATATTCGACATAGAATGTTGCTTAATTTAGAACAAGCAACAGTCACATGTGACCCTGAAGAAAGAGATGCCTTGACTAATTTCGCAGTTGTCGGAGGAGGACCTGCTGGGGTTGAAATGGCCGGTGCTTTAGCTGAGTTTTGCCGTTATATTTTACCGAAAGATTACCCTGAGTATCCTTCTTCAATTATGACTATTTTTCTTATTGAAGGTTCTGGAAAACTCATCGCTTCAATGTCTGAAAAAGCATCGGAGAAATCGCTTAAATATCTAAAACAACTGAATGTTAAAGTTCTATTAAATGAAAGAGTTAGCGATTATGATGGTACACATGTAAATACAGAAAGTGGAAAAAAACTGCTCGCCAAAAATTTAATTTGGACGGCGGGAGTTAAAGGGCAATTGCCAGAAGGAATTTCAAAAGAGCATATGGTTGGAGGGAATCGTGTAAAAACGAATGAATTTCTGCAAGTTGAGGGCTTCGATCGTGTTTTTGCAATGGGTGACATAGCCGCAGTCATATCAGAAAAAACGCCGAGAGGATATCCTCAAGTTGCCCAACCAGCAATTCAACAAGGAAAATTTCTGTCAAAAGCTTTGCTGAAAATTATTCGCAATGAGCCCCTTATTAATGGCTTTAAATATAAAGATAAAGGATCTTTAGCAACTATAGGTAAACGCAGAGCAGTTGCTGATTTGGGTAAGCTCAAATTTGGTGGGTATTTCGCTTGGCTAATTTGGTCCGTTGTACACCTGCTATCTATTAGTGGATTTAGAAATAAATTAGTAGTTGGAATTAATTGGACAATGAGTTATTTCAGTTATGACAAAAGTAATCGATTAATTATTGACAAAAACTTAAAAACAGATGAAAGGGATGGACATGCAGCAAATGAATGATTCTCCACCAGAAAACCAGAAACTTTCTTTGATTGGTTCTGTTTCACTAGGCACTGGAGTGATGATTGGCGCAGGAATTTTTGTTCTAATGGGACAAATCGCAGAATTAGTTGGCGACTTATTCCCAATTGCTTTCATTGCAGGCGCCATTGTTGTTGGGTTTAGCTCATATTCTTATGTTAAATTCTCCAATTCTTACCCGTCATCTGGAGGTGTCGCAAAATTTTTGACTAAATCTTATGGGCCAGGTACAGCCACCGGTACTTTTTCCTTGTTAATGTATGTTTCCATGGTAATCGCTGAAAGTTTGGTCGCTGGAACTTTTGGTGCATATACACTTCGTTTATTTCCCAAAGAATATGCGGGATACGCTTCTGTTTTAGGAGTTGTTCTCATTGCTGTTGCTTATATTGTAAATATTTCAGGAAATAAAATCATAGAAGCCACTGCTACATTCACTGCGGTGATTAAAGTCACTGGTATTGCAATATTAGCAATCGCAGGCCTTGCCATTTCAGGTTTTCCTAGTACTGCGGGAAATTACATCTCAGAAAATGAACAGTTATTTTCTAAAGAATTTGCATTTATAGCAGCGTTAGCTTTGTCTATCCTAGCTTTTAAGGGTTTCACAACTATAACGAATCAAGGTGGGGATGTTAAAAATCCACATAAAAATATCGGACGGTCAATTGTTATTTCTATCCTAATTTGCACTATTATTTACGTTACTCTAGCGTTATCTGTAGCTGGAGGTTTAAGTATCTCCGAAATTATTAAAGCGAAAGATTATGCATTAGCCGAAGCCGCAAGACCTGCATTTGGAGAGTGGGGAACAATCATGACGATAATTCTAGCAATGATTGCCACTATCTCAGGAGTGATTGCAAGTGTTTATTCTGCTTCTAGAATGTTGGGGATGCTAAGTAAAATGAAGCAAGTTCCTGATTTAGAAAGGGTTGAAAAATTAAAAAACCCAGCTCTCCTATTTACGGTTACTTTAGCTATCCTTCTTACTATCTTTTTTGACTTAACTAGAATTGCATCCATTGGTGCCATATTTTACCTAATTATGGATATTGCTATACATTGGGGACTTGTCCGATACCTAAGAAAAGAAATAAAATTTAACCCAATAATACCCATAGTTGCCATTTTATTAGACCTCATTATTCTGGGGGCCTTCATTTACATCAAATACCTTAGTGATCCCTTTGTTCTGATCGTTGCGTTTATAGGACTTGCTTTAATAGTTATTGGTCAACGCCTATTCATGTATTCACACACGGATAAAAGTGGAGACATGCATATGGGAATGGACATGGACGACATGTAGAGCTATAAAAGCGATGTCAAACTACATTGAAAAAAAAAATCCCTCAAGCTCATGCTCAAGGGATTTCATTTAAAACAATTTAATAATTACGCGTTTTGTGTACGAATTAAATTCAATGCAGAACCTGCTCTGTACCAATCTATTTGTTGGTCATTATAAGTGTGGTTCAGTTTAATTTCTTCAACAGAACCGTCCGCGTGAACTATTTGCAAAGTCAGTTGTTTCTTAGGAGCAAAATCTTTTAAATCAGTGAAGTTGAAAGTGTCATCTTCTCTAATTTTATCATAATCAGATTCAACGTTAAAAGTTAAACCTAACATTCCTTGCTTCTTCAAGTTAGTTTCGTGAATTCTTGCAAAGGACTTTACAATAACAGCTTTTACTCCTAAATGACGTGGCTCCATTGCTGCATGCTCTCTAGAAGAACCCTCTCCGTAGTTATGGTCTCCAATAACAATAGTTGGAATACCAGCTGCTTTATATGCTCTCGCTGTTGCAGGCACTTCACCAACAGCACCTGTTAATTGATTGACAACTGCATTCGTTGCTTTTCCAAAAGCATTTACCGCACCAATTAAACAGTTGTTAGAAATATTATCTAAGTGACCTCTATATCTTAGCCATGGCCCTGCCATAGAAATATGATCAGTTGTACATTTTCCAAATGCTTTGATTAATAATTTTGCGCCTTTAATATCTCCTCCATTCCAAGCTTCAAAAGGTGTTAACAACTGCAGTCTCTCAGAGTCTGGCTTAACAACTATATTAATTCCACTTCCATCTTTAGCTGGAGCTTGGAAACCATTGTTTTCAACATCAAAACCTTTTAACGGCAATTCAAAACCTGTAGGTTCATTCAATTTAATTTCTTCTCCTTGTTTATTTGTTAATGTATCAGTAATTGGGTTAAAATCTAATTTTCCCGCTAAAGCAATGGCCGCAACCATTTCTGGAGACGCAACGAATGCATTAGTATTTGGATTACCATCTGCTCTTTTCTTAAAGTTTCTATTAAAAGAATGCACAATAGAATTTTTCTCTTCCTTCTCAGCTCCTGGTCTCGCCCATTGACCAATACAAGGTCCACAAGCATTTGTAAATATAGTTGCGCCTAGTTTTTCAAAGGTATCTATAAAGCCATCTCTTGCCGCTGTGAACCTTACTTGCTCAGATCCAGGATTAATTCCTAAAGTCGCCTTTGCCTCTACACCTTTATCTAGTGCATCCTTTACAATGGATGCAGCTCTTGACAAATCTTCATACGAAGAATTGGTACAAGAACCTATCAAAGCCCATTCGATATCCGTTATCCAGTCATTTTTTACCGCTGCCGTCTTCATTTCTGATATAGGAGTTGCTAAATCTGGTGTAAACGGTCCATTCAAATGAGGAGTTAACGTGTTCAAATCAATTTCAATAACTTGATCGAAATAATTCGCTGGGTTTGCATAAACTTCAGCATCACCAGTTAAATGTTCCGCTACTGTATCTGCAGCGTCAACAACATCTTGACGATCAGTGGAAGCTAAATATCTTCTCATTGAATCATCATAACCGAAAGTAGAAGTTGTTGCCCCAATCTCAGCACCCATGTTGCAAATAGTACCTTTACCCGTGCAAGAAATACTTTCTGCACCTTCCCCAAAATATTCTACAATTGCTCCAGTTCCACCTTTCACTGTTAGAATTCCAGCAACTTTCAAAATAATATCTTTTGGAGCTGTCCATCCATTGAGTTTACCAGTTAGTTTAACACCAATCAGTTTTGGCATTTTCAATTCCCAAGCCATACCAGCCATAACATCAACGGCATCAGCTCCACCAACACCTACTGCTACCATTCCAAGTCCACCTGCATTGACTGTATGAGAATCAGTCCCTATCATCATTCCACCAGGAAAAGCATAATTCTCTAATACAACTTGATGGATGATACCTGCACCAGGCTTCCAAAACCCGATTCCATACTTGTCACAAACAGAGCTTAAAAAATTAAAAACTTCATTATTTTTGTTAATTCCTTCTTGCAAATCAATACTTGCGCCAAGTTTAGCTTGAATAAGATGATCAGCATGCGCCGTTGAAGGAACAGCCACTTTTGTTTTACCAGCTTGCATGAATTGAAGAAGTGCCATTTGAGCCGTTGCATCTTGCATTGCCACTCTATCCGGAGCGAAATCAACATAAGAATTACCTCTTTCATGAGCTTTAGTTGCTACTCCTTGCCATAAATGTGTATATAAAATCTTCTCAGCTAAAGTTAATGGTTTTCCAACAACTTTTCTTGCCGCTTCTACTCTTTCAGGGTATTTAGCGTACACTTCTTTTATCATTTCTATATCAAAAGCCATGTAATTATGTGTTTTAAATGTGTTTCTAATTTGTCGGGCGAATTTAACAACTTTCTTATAATTCTGAAAGCATTTGACAGCCTTATTTGAGAAAACTGATGGGAGAATATAAATTCGATATTAAATCAGGAAATAACCTAAATTTATATAGCTAACTTTATTCTATGAAAAAAATAGGTCTTTTGTCCGACACGCATGGCTTCATTGACCCGAAGATTTATGATTATTTCAAAGATGTTGATGAAATATGGCACGCTGGAGATATTGGATCAACTGAAATTACAGATTCTCTCAAAAAATTCAAACCTTTAAAAGCAGTTTACGGCAACATCGATGATGCTGAATTGCGATTAGAGTTCAACGAATTTGAAGAATTCAAATGTGAAGATGTAAACGTGTTGATCACTCATATTGCTGGAAAACCAGGAAAATACTATCAAAAAGCACACGAACGATTAAAAAAAAATGCTCCAGATTTATTTATTTGTGGACATTCTCATATTTGCTTAGTAAAAATGGACACACATTTTGATATGCTTTGGATGAACCCAGGAGCATGTGGATTTAAAGGATTCCATAAAGTAAAAACCATTCTTCGATTTTCTATTTCTAATGACAAAATTCATGATTTGGAAGTGATAGAATTAGGAAAACGAATTTGACATATAATTTTTTTTTTTTTTTTGCGTTAGACACTTATAATGAAAACAACTTTACTTTTATTCTTCAGCTCAATCAGCATTTTATTGCACTCTCAAACAGGTGGTACAAAAGGTTTTCAACTCCTCGATTTATCGTTCAATGCTCGTTCTATCAGTTTAGCAGGTGATTTCATCTCCGTTATGGACAATGACATTAATATGGGAATTAGTAATCCTTCATTACTTAATCCCGAAATGAACAAGGTAATTAGTTTCAATTCATCCTTTCAAGCTGGAAATATTAACTATGGAATGCTATCATACGGAAAGAACACAAAGAAAATTGGCACACTTGCAGGTTACATTAAATACGTCAACTATGGAAAAATGCAAAGAACTAGTGTTGCTGGCGTAAATGAAGGAACATTCAGACCAGTTGAATTAATTGTTGGTGGAGCTATTGGTAAACAAATTAATGAACGTCTCTCAGTTGGAGCAAATATTAACCTTTTGTATTCACAATTGGAAACATACAATGCCTTCGGTGGTTCCTTGGACTTTGCCGGAACGTATTATAATAAGGACAAAGAATTCTTGGTGACTATACTTGCAAAAAATATTGGTTATCAATTCAAGAGTTATCTGAATGACAGCCGAGATCTTTTACCAACTGAGATTCAAATGGCTGTCTCTTATAAACTAAAGCATGCTCCTTTTCGATTTTCGATTTTGGCACATAATCTAAATAAATGGGATATTACTTACAATGACCCGAATCTAAAACCGACTATTGACCCTCTAACTGGAGATACTATACCGGTAAAAACATCAAGTTTTTTTGAGAAACTTGCCAACCATTTCACCTATCAATTGGAAATTTTAATTAGCAAGAATATTGACCTGAGAGTTGGATTTGACTACAACAGAAGAAAAGAATTGGCACTCGCTGAAAGATCAGGCATGGCAGGATTCTCTTTTGGAGCAGGTTTTCACTTTGCAAAATTCAGTTTGGACTATGGATTTGTCATTTTCTCTAGATCGGGCTTCAACAACGCAATAACTTTATCAACAAATTTATCAAAATGGAAAAGCTAATAAAGCCTTTAAAAACAGAGGGATTAATGATGTAATACATTATTAACTATTAATTGTGAATACTTTTTTTGAAACCTTTTCAAAAAAGATCAGTATATTTACACAAACCAAAAATTAAATTTTTATGAAAAAGTCAATTTTAGCAGTAGCAGTAGTACTTGGAAGTACTTCTTTATTTGCTCAGGATTTAACGTCAAAGAAGGGCGAAGCGTTCTTGCCAGAAGCTGGTGATTGGGCTCTTAGCATTGATGCTACTCCATTTTTAAATTATTTCGGTAACTTTATCGGAGGAAACGGTCTTAATACCGCTCCATCGTTTAATTACCTTACCGCTAACAACATGATTACTGGAAAGTATTTTGTTGATGCAGAAACAGCTTACCGTGCTTCTTTAAGAATCGGTTTCGGTTCTACAAAAGGTGAAATGGAAGTTACTGATCGTTCTTCTTCAACAGCTCCTGTATTTCCTGGGACAGTTCCAGCAATGGTAATGAATAACTACAAGATGGGGACAACTAACATTGGACTTTCTGTAGGATTAGAGAAAAGAAGAGGTTTTGGACGCTTAGTAGGTGTTTACGGTGCTGAACTAGGATTCATGATTGGAAGCTCAAAGAATACTTATGAGTATGGTAATGCTCTAACTTCAAACACAGCAGCTGTTAATGTTGATCTTAGTCCTGCTGATAACATGTTAGGTGGAATCAACCAAACAGGTGTTACTGATGTTTTCGGTAACCCTGGTAGAATTACAGAATCTAAGTCTGGAACTTCTTTCGGATTTGGTCTTAGAGGATTCATCGGAGCTGAGTACTTCGTAATTCCAAGATTATCTGTAGGAGGTGAATTCGGTTGGGGTCTTGCTTTTAACGCAAACGGAACTGGTTCAACTACAATGGAGTCTGAAGGAATCAATGCTGCAGGTGATGAAGAAACATTGTCTTCTACAGCAGAAGTATCTAACGGTTCTTCTTTTGGAATTGATACTGACAATTTGAACAAAATTTTCGGAGCATCAGCTAATTTAAAAATTACTTTCCACTTCTAAGGAGTAGAAAGATTATTATTTAAAGGTGCTTCATTTAGTTGAAGCACCTTTTTTTTGTCCAATAAATTCCATTATATTTGATTCATGAGTTCGAGTAAAAAAATAACAATAGCAATTGATGGTTATTCGTCATGTGGTAAAAGCACTTTAGCAAAAGAACTCGCATTTAAATTGGGCTATCTATTTGTTGACTCAGGAGCTATGTATCGTGGAATCACTCTTCATGCCCTGCGAAATAATTATATTTCAAACAATGATTTGGACATTCCTGGTCTAATATCACAATTATCTGAAGTTAAACTACACTTTGAACTAACCCCTCAATCCAATGCTCAAGAACTCTTTCTGAATGATGAAAATGTAGATTCAGAAATTCGAACACCTGTGGTTTCATCTTTCGTTTCTAAAATTGCGGAAATAAAAGAAGTAAGAGAGAAGTTAGTTGACGAGCAAAGAATCATGGGGGCAAATGGAGGAGTCATCATGGATGGCAGAGACATTGGTTCTGTTGTATTTCCACAAGCTGAACTCAAGCTATTTATAACTGCCGAAATAGAAACAAGAACAAAAAGAAGGTACGATGAACTAATGAAGAGAGGTTTCGAAACTACTCTAGAAGCCGTTCAAAAAAATCTAATTCAACGGGATTACATAGATAGCAACAGAAAAGAGAGTCCTTTATTAAAAACTGACGATGCCATTGAGATTGACAATACCTTTTTGAATAAAGATGAGCAATTATATTTTGCTTTAGAACTAGTAAAAAAAAAGATTCAAGAGGAAGGTCTAATTATTAACTAATTTTGACATTGCTCTTCTGGCTTTGCTCCACATAAACCGCATGTAGCCCCTTCTTTTTGAAGCAAAGGATTATTACTTGAACAAGTTCCTGCAAATTTACCATCCTTTTTTGCCCAAATTTTGATAGCTATACCAGCGAAAGCCAATGCAAGTAAACCGATAGAAATAAGGATTAACTTCATAATTCTGTTTATTTTTAATAAAGTTATTAATTTTTATTCAATAGAACGCCTTCTCCATAAGAATTATGGATAATTGATGTTGGGTATCCTTGATACCAAATATCACCTCCTTTGTTCGTCTCAGAACGTAAAAAACAATTGTAAGCATTTATTTTGATATTTTCAGAAGAATTAGAAATAACATGTATTGAGTCCATAACTGCCAGACCATAGCTTTCTCCAAAACTATTACTCCTAGCCACTATTTTTAAATAATTCACTTGCCCTTTTAATTTATAATTACTCCATCCTTTAGAAGCAACTATATTTAAGCTGAGCGCATTAATGTTTAGATTAAATTCACCAGCACCTGTGCTGAGGGCTAGAGTTAGGTAATTCGTTTGCATCTGATTACGAGACTCGACTTTTTCCGTTCCTTCAAATTCAATATTAATAACATTTATGTAATGTATTTCTACCGTTACAATTTTACTGTAAGATCTTAAAAAATTACACTTGTTATTGTTATTTATTGATAGCAAACTCGCGTCAACATTTGTCTCAATAAAATTTAATAAATTTTCCCCACCCGTTAGCACAACTTTATTAATGGTATCTTGAACTAAAACATACTTTAGGTGAGGTCCCATGAAAATTTTATCAAAATTAGTTAAGAGAATTTCCGATGAAATAATATTTCCAACTCCTTTGAAACATGATCTATTTTCTGCCTTTTTGCAAGAAATTAGATTGAGTAAAAACAAGAAAATAATAAATTTTTTCATCGTTTAAATGTATAACCAATTCCAAATTCCATATAATCTGCCCGAGCCCAATGAGATTTTAACACTAAATTAAGTTGTATTCCATTCATCAAGATGTACCTCATGCCAACTCTATGATAGAAGGCATCCTCAGGTTTGTATTTATCCTTAAGATATACACCCATTCCTGTAATTAAATGAAAACGATCGAAAGGCAAAATGAACCCCACGAAAGCTCCAATTTGTAAAATTTCAGCTTGCGTTTTTTCCACATCATCTTGGTATATTTGAATAATTTGCTTTGAAATAAAATCTAACGAGACTTCCATTCCCGTCTTAGGTCCAAAAAAGCGTCTTCCAAAAAAATTAAGTCCATAAACGGGATACTTACTCCCTCCCGTTGGAAAAACTTCTTTAACTGAGAGAATACCTAGTAAACCATATTCCCAATATTTATCTTCTCTAAGTTGAACATTTATCGTGTCAAGACTCCTATTTATTCTATAGCCGTAACCCAAACTAATAAACGGCAAATTTAATCCCAAATTAGGAGTTTGAACGGCCGCGTTAGAGTAATGAGAAGCATCAATTCCGACAGTATAACTATGGTTTCCAAAAACAAATTGGTTATCAATGCCAATTGTTATTCTTGCGTTAATGTTGGTACTAATGGCAACATTTAAGATATTTGATTCTGAATCATAAGCTTTATTAGTGTACGCCATTCCTGCACCTAACTTTGCAGAAAAAGAGTAATACTTTCTTTTAATTAATGGTAAATTTAATGACCCAAAAGCACCTACATAGTTTCCTAATATTTCACGATTACCAACAGTACTATAAAATGCGGTAAGACTGATAATTGGGAAATTATATGCTTTATGCCAGTTTTTCTTTCCCCTAGTTTGAAGAGCCACTCCTAATTCAATACTTTTAGCATGTTGTTTTGCTAAATGCCCCATAACACTACTATGCGCTGCTAAAAAACCTAGCTTAGCACGTCCTTCAATCCAAACATCATTCTCTGTTTGAGAAAAAGAATTAGAAGTAATAAATAATATGACAATTAGTAATTTCAACAATGCAAAATTAATAAAAGCTTTGCACATATGAATATTATTACTTTTGCAAGAAAAAGATGGATAAGAGATTAGTTGCTTTTCAAAGGCTTTTGAATATTATGGATGAGCTCCGGGAAAAATGTCCATGGGACAAAAAGCAAACCATTGAGTCGTTGAGGCGTTTAACAATTGAAGAAACTTATGAACTTGCTGATGCAATCATCAACAACGATTTGAAAAGTCTAGAAGGTGAGATTGGAGACCTTTTCTTACACATGGTTTTTTACTGTAAGATCGGAGAAGAAAAAGACGCATTTAGTGTCACATCAGTTTTGAATGCTATATGCGACAAGCTTGTATATAGACATCCACACATATATAGCGACTCTATAGCAGAAACTGAAGAAGAAGTAAAATCAAATTGGGAAAAATTAAAATTAAAAGAAGGAAGGAAGTCTGTCCTTGAGGGAGTTCCCAAGTCTTTGCCTTCCCTAGTAAAATCTGCTAGAATTCAAGAAAAAGTGATGGGTATAGGCTTTGAATGGGAAAAAAGAGAAGATGTTTGGGAGAAAGTGAAAGAAGAGTTACAGGAATTAGAAGATGAAGTTGTCACAAAAGAATCTCATAAAAAAATAGAAGAAGAATTTGGAGATGTACTTTTTTCTTTGATTAACTATGCTCGATTTATTAATGTTGACCCCGAAAATGCATTGGCAAAAACCAACGTGAAATTTATCAAACGCTTTACTTTAATGGAAGAGTTGATGGAGAAAGAAAAAATCGATATTGCATCTTCAGATTTAAGTACAATGGATATATATTGGGGAAAATCAAAAGAAATCATCAAAAAGAACCATTAACTCAATAATTAATACCCTTTAAATACTTAGACAACAATTTGGTTGCATTCTTGAACGAAAGCATTATCTTCGCGTTGTTAAAACTAGAAATAATACTTATGAAACTCATCTTTGGAATTCTCCTCTCTCTTTTTTTCTGCCAGTTTACTTATTCTCAAAATGCTACCATTCGCGGCTTCGTCTTTAACAAGGTGGATGGTGAACCAATGCCATTTGAAAAAGTTCGACTATTAAAAAGCGATAGCACCACAGCTACAGGTGCCATAACAGATGTCAACGGTTTTTTTTCCATGGCTAAAATAAGTATTGGTGAATATATTGTGAAAGTTGAAAGTGCTTCTTATAATACATTAACTGAAAATGTATCTATCACTAAAAGTTCCGGTATTACATCTTTGAAATTTAACTTAGAAAAAAAATCAAGTATTCTGGATATTAAAGAAATGAGCGTAAGTGCTGATTCTAAAAGAAAAACAACACAAATTTTAATTTCTGAAATTAGATTAGACAAAAAAGGATTGGAGAGAATTCCAAGTGTAGGTGGTGAAAATGATATTGTAGGAGCTTTTAGTATAACACCTGGAGTTATTACAACTGGAGATCAAGGTGGTCAATTGTACGTGCGTGGTGGTACTCCAATTCAAAATAAAATATTACTTGATGGGATGACCATCTATAACCCCTTCCACTCTATCGGATTCTTTTCTATTTTTGAAACAGAGTTGATTCAAAGTACAAGTATTTATACAGGTGGATTTGACGCAAAATACGGTGGCAGAATATCCTCTATAATGGACATCACTTATAGAGATGGGAATAGAAAGAGTTTTGGGGGAAAGGTTTCAGCTTCTCCTTTCCTTGCTAAAGCCGTTCTTGAAGGCCCATTAGCTAGAGCAAAGGATGGCAAGGCAAGTCCTGGTTCGTACATTTTTTCTGCAAAGCATAGTTTATTGAATTATACTTCGAAATCGCTATACAGAAACATTAACTCCGGAGCTGGACTTCCTTTTGCATTTACAGATTTATATGGTAAATTGACCTTCAAGAGTGATGGTGGATCTAAATTCTCAGCTTTTGGTTTCCATAACAGAGATCAAGTTAATTATGACATTGCTGATATTAACTGGACACAAAGTGGTGGAGGAATAAACTTCTTACTGGTACCTACTAGTTCACCTATTTTCATTAAAGGACATGTAAACGGAAGTAATTTTTCAACAGAATTTAACGAATTTGTAACAGCAAATGATTCTATTTTTAGAACCAGCTCAATTGGAGGTTTTGATCTGGGATTTGATTTTACGTATTTCTTAAAAGACGATGCTCAATTTGATTACGGAATCAATCTTAGTGGATTTAATACTAAATACCTAACCTTCAATGAAGCTAAACAAAGAATAGAAGACAATAATTTTACAACTGAAATAGGTGTTTATTTTAGCTATAGATATGTGACTCCAAGATGGGTTATTCAACCGAGCTTTAGAACACAAGTTTATGCTTCCTTAGGGACAATTTCTCCTGAACCAAGACTGGGAATAAAGTACAATGCAACTGAAAAACTTCGTTTAAAAGCATCTGGAGGTAGATTCTCACAAAATTTTACCTCGGCATCCTCAGATAGAGATGTTGTTAATTTGTTTAATGGCTTGCTTTCGGCACCAACAAATGTTCAATCTAATTTTGTTACGCTGTACCAAAACGAAAAAACACCAAAGAATGGATTGCAATATGCATGGCACGCAATTGGGGGATTTGAATACGATATCGCAAAAAAATTGTCTCTTAACGTTGAAGGTTACTACAAATATTTCACACAGTTGAGTAACATCAATCAAAACAAATTGTATCCAGACATTGCTGAATTTTCTGAAATAGATGACGTTTTTAAGAAAGATTTTATTCTAGAAAATGGAGAATCTTATGGTGCTGATGTACTAATTAAATATTCTGGGGATAGGTTATTTCTATGGGGTGTATATTCTTATGGTAAGTCGGTCAGATGGGACGGTGACACAACATATTTCCCTGTGTTTGATAGAAGACACAACATTAATTTAGTAGGAACATACCTCTTTGGGAAGAAGAAAGACCTAGAAGTTAGTATTCGTTGGAACTTTGGTTCTGGTTTACCATTTACTCCAACAGCAGGTTTCTATGAAAATCAACCATTTACAGGTGGTGTTACAACGGATTATACTACATCGAATGCAAACGAAGTTTCAACAATCTTAGGAACGTTTAACAGTCAAAGACTGCCTACTTATCATCGATTGGATTTGACAATCAAAAAGAAGTTTATTTTTAAGAATAAAGATTATATTGAGTTAGTTGGTTCTATTACTAATTTATACAATAGAAAGAATATATTCTATGTGAACAGAGTTACCAATCAAAAGATCTTACAATTCCCGATTTTACCAAGCTTTGGAATGAGTTATAAGTTTTAGAAAATTACTTTTTCCAATTCTCAAATGCTCTCTTCTGATCATTCGATGGGTTTGTAATTTTTGAAACAGAATATTTATTGTAAAAATTACGGTTGACTTCAGGAAAAGTAAAGCTCAACATTTTACCTCCTCTTAAAACAGTCACCGTTTTTGCGTCATCATCAAAGTATGATAACCATTTATCCAGTTCTCCGTTTAGAGCAAAATCGTTGACCGCAACTATTTCATCACCTACGGAAAGTTTTGCTAAGTCAGCAGGTCCTGATGGATAAAGTGCTGTGACAATAGCATTTATTCCTTTCATTTGGCTTTTAAAGCCTAGCCTCCCTTCAGAATATTTCTTGGAAGGAGAATGACTCAATTTTAAACCTAAAGTTTCTAATGCTTCTGTGATTATTGATTCGTAGGGTTTATTACCATTCACATAATCATCGAAAAATGGTTGAAAAGATTGACCAGTGATGGACTCTATAGTTGACTTGTAGTCATTTTCTGAAACTCCTTTATTTTGCAATGCAAAATTGAAATACAATCGTTTCATTACCTCATCTAAACCATACTTATTCTTCGTGGCTTTTCTAATTCTAACATCTATCGCAAAACTTAGGAGACATCCTTCTGTATAAATAGACACTTTTCTTGCTGGAGCTCCTCCAACGTAACCATCGAGCCACGTATCAAAAGAAGATTCTGCAACGGAATAATTAAATCTACCGTGATTGTCAAAATGACGCTGTAATTGACTGTTCAATTGTTTGAAATAATCATCTTCAGAGAAAAAACCACTTTTCAGCAAAAATAAATCTCCCTGGTAAGTAGTTACACCTTCACAGATGTATCCTAGCTTTGAATAATTTTCTTTAGAAAAATCGTACGGGTACATTTCTACCGGTCGTATCGTTTTGACATTCCAAGTATGGTATAGTTCATGAGAACTAACTCCCATGAGTTCTTTATACAGCTTACCAAACACATCATAAGACGGACCTAGAGATATTACTGTCGATTTCTGATGTTCCACTCCATGATATGCTTTGTAAGGAAGAATCTGATTCAAAAAGTGATATTCTTTAACTGGAAATTCAGTAAATCTCTCAATTTGCTTTTCAGTGAATCCTCTAAAATCAGCGATAACTCTATCCCAATCAGGTTTTACTTCACCATTGAACCAAATATGAAACAAGGTCCCGTTAACTTTATATTCTCCATGTTGCAATTGAGAAGATGCAATAAATGGTGAGTCCAATAACTCATCAAAATTGGCAACCTTAAAGTCCTCTCCTACTTTCTCCATAGATGTTGCAACATTCCAGTGAGAAGGCACATCTACACTTATGGCGACTTCGTTCAAAAATGATTCTTCTGTATAAACACAGCAATTCACCGGATTAACATACATTTGCTCGGCATCTAAAAATGTAGATCCTGCGTTAATAATGTTCGCATAAAATGAATATTCAATACTGACTTCATCTGTCGAAGAAGTGTCAACTATCCAACTGTCCTTTGTTTTCTTTTCACTAGCAATTAATTTCTTGTCTGAATTGTAAACTTTAAAATCCCTTATGTTTTTTGCAAAATTCCCCAATTCATATCTACCAGGTCTCCATGCAGGAAGTTGCACAATTGTTTCACTCGCATTCGTGGTAATTTCTGCAATGATTTTAATATACTGTTGAGAGTGATTTTTTGCGTTGAATGTGAATTTTGTCATAGTACAGGTAGTAAGGCGTTAAGGAGATTAGAAGCTAGCGAGTTTTAACTTCCTTCTTAATTCCTTATTTGTTTTATTAATACATTGATTCTTTAATTTGACTGATTTTTTCGTCCTTTAAATAATCATCATAATTCATCATTTTATCGATAATGCCATCCGGTGTTATTTCTATCACTCTAGTTGCAACAGTTGATACCAACTCATGATCATGTGAAGTAAACAGCATGGTACCTTTGAATTCTTTCATTCCTTGATTCAATGCCTGAATAGATTCCAAATCAAGATGATTGGTTGGTTCGTCCATTAATAATAGATTTGCTTTTGCCAGCATCATTCGAGACAACATGCAACGAACTTTTTCTCCACCAGACAGAACATCTGCAGTTTTCATAGCTTCTTCACCGGTAAATAGCATTCGTCCTAAGAAAGTTCTTAAATAAACCTCTTCGCGCTCTTCATCTGTATGGACATACTGGCGCAACCAGTCAATAAGAGGTAATTTTTCTTCAAAATAATCATGATTCTCATTCGGTAAGTACGCTTTTGAAATTGTAGTTCCGAAAATAATTTCTCCAGAGTCTGCCTTCATGCTACCATCTAATATTTCAAAAAATGCAGTTAGTGCTTGCGAATTTCTCGAAATCACGGCTACTTTATCTCCTTTGTTCACAACAAAACTAATATCTTTAAAAAGAACGCCATCTTCAGAGGTAACAGAGAGATTTTCTACGTTTAAAATCTGATTTCCAGCATCTCGTTCTTGTGAAAAAGTGATTCCAGGGTATTTACGACTAGAAGGTTGAATTTCTTCAATATCCAAATTTGCAATCATTTTTCTTCTACTTGTAGCTTGCTTAGATTTTGCAGCATTAGCAGAAAAACGCGCAATAAAATCTTGTAATTCTTTCTTTTTCTCCTCGGCTTTTTTGTTTTTATCAGAACGCTGACGAAGAGCTAATTGAGAAGACTGATACCAAAAACTATAATTCCCTGTAAACATATTTAGTTTCTTGAAATCAATATCTGCAATATGAGTACAAACTGTATCCAAAAAGTGTCTATCGTGAGAAACGACAATAACCGTATTTTTAAATTCCAATAAAAAGTCTTCTAACCAAGTAATGGTTTTCAAATCCAAATCATTTGTTGGCTCATCCAAAACAAGTACATCAGGGTTTCCAAATAAAGCTTGAGCAAGCAGTACCCGAACTTTTAAATCATTCGAAAGATCTTTCATCAAAGTAGTATGCTTTGATTCATTTATTCCAAGGTTAGAAAGCATCGTTGCCGCATCCGTTTCTGCATTCCAACCTTCAAGGTCAGCAAATTCACCTTCCAATTCGGCAGTTCTCATTCCGTCTGCATCTGAAAAATCAGGCTTTGCATACAAAGCCTCTTTCTCAACCATTATTTCAAATAATCGCTTGTGCCCCATTAAAACAGTATTTAAAACCTGATTCTCATCAAATTCGAAATGATCTTGCTTAAGAACTGCCATTCTCTTGCCAGGTTCAAGAATAACATGACCTGTTGTAGGATCTTGGTCTCCAGTTAAAATTTTAAGAAAAGTTGATTTTCCTGCACCATTTGCTCCGATAACGCCATAGCAATTACCAGTGACAAATTTTACGTTAACGTCATCAAAAAGAATGCGTTTCCCGAACTGAAGAGATAAATTATTTACTGCTAACATTTTACTTAATTGAATTTTGGCGCAAAGATAGTGAAAGTGACTAAAGAAATTACAAGACTCTTTAAATTAAGAGCATAAAAAAAGCACAACCTATGGATGCGCTTTTAAATAAATCGATAAAAATTACTCAGTTGAGCTTAAAACTTATTGGTAAAATCATTATAGATTTAACATTCTTACCATCCTTCTTGGCCGGAATCCAATTTGGCATTTTCTTTAACAATGTTAACGCCGCTTCATTTAGCACTTTATCCTTCAAAGACTTGACAGCTTCAAAATCAAAAAGATTTCCGTCACTCCCTACTGTAAACTGAACATACACCACCCCTTCACTATTGTTTTCCAATGAAGATTTAGGATAATTAAAATTTGATGCAATAAAATCATAAAACGAATCTTCTCCTCCTGGAAATGATGCTTCTTGATCTACTTCGCTAATTTGTTCAACTTTTTGAGTTGTCAACTGTTTCTCGTTCAAACTCATAGAGACAAATGTCATACCCACAAGAACTGGCACTAAAATTAATTGTTTCATATTGTATTTATTTTTGTGATTAAACTTTTCTAGTCGCTTCCTAATTGTTGATTTAGAGTTGAAAGAATTTGATATAACTGGTGACTGGACATTGAAAACATTAGTCAACAGAGTCGTTCCATACTCTTGAGCGTTGACACCCTGTTGTAAAACATAGTTATCTGCCATGAATTCATGATTCTCTTTTGCTTTTCCCAGCCATTTGTATGCAATTGGATTAAACCAAAGTAAACCTCTTAAAACAGAGAGATAAATTACATCAAAAGAATGACGTCCTTTGCAGTGGGCAAACTCATGCAGGAGAATCATTTCTTCACTATTCCCGATATTAGCACTTAAATAGATATTATTAAAGAATGAATACGACTCCTCTTTATCCATCAGTAAATAAACCTTAGTTCCTCTATAATTCTTGTAAAATGACTTTTTGGACTTCCTGAAAATTTTATATAATTGGATCAATATAAACAAAAGAGACATAATTAGTCCGATATAGAATATTACATCCTTCCAATCAAACACCGAATAAGTTTTTAGAATTGAATTTTCTTGCAAAATTTCAGTTAATGGGAGTACTTTAATCCAAATAGGTGTCTTAGAAGCTCCTTCAAAAACAAAAGGTAAAATAAAGCAAGCTATTGGCGCAACAATTAAATAAATACGATTAAACATAAAATGACTTCGTCCTTTTTCTAAAAGAGAATAGACAGCATAGAAACCAACTAAAAAAAAATTAATCAATACAAAGTGTAGTAAACTCATAGCTTATCAATCTTTTCCATTATTTTTTCCAGCTCTTTAGTCGAGATATTTTTTTCCTTCACAAAAAAAGATAGCATCTGTTCCATTGAACCCGAAAAGTATTTATTTAGCAGATTATCAGCTCTTTGCTTGGTGTATGTCTCCTTCGAAATCATTGGGAAATACTGGTGAGTTCTTCCATACGACTTGTAACCAACAACTTTTTTCTTTTCAAGTATTCTGATGATAGTAGAAACGGTATTATAAGCAGGGCGAGGTTCTGGAAACTTCTCAACAATATCCTTTACAAATGCGTCTTTTAAGTCCCAAAGAACTTGCATAACTTGCTCCTCTGCTTTTGTTAATTCAATCATAATAACAATTTACACAAATGTAAACTAATTATTTAGTTATACAACTATATTATTAGTTAAATAACTTCCTGACACTGAAAAAATAAGCTAAAAAAATAATTAACTCTAAGAAAATTAAACTGTTGAGTTAACTTGAAATCACATTCTTAAAGTTATTTTTTAGTTAATATATCATTTTCCATACTGATTTAAATCAAAAAAAACTTAAATTTACAGCAATTCTAAATAGAAGTAATTGCAAAAAATAAGCAAGACATATCGTTTCGTATCACTTTCATTAGCTTTGATGCTATTATTTGCTTCAACCGGTTTTACCATTGATAAGCATTTTTGCAAAGGTAAGGTTGCTGACACTAGCGTTTTTGGTAAAGCCAATTCTTGTAATATGTTTTCTGAGAAATCTAACGAAGTTAAAAGTGCTTGTAAGTCTGAATTAAATAAAAAGAGTCAGAGCACTATCAATAAGGAGAAGTGTTGCTACAATGAGACAATCAGTGTAGATGTAACAGATGAATTATCAAGTGATGAGAATTCTTCTTCAAATCATGCCCAACTAAAATTTATCGCTTCTTTCATATTAAGCTCTTACGATTTATTCTATACGGAAGAAAAGGCTCCTACTTTTTCATCCTATTCCCCCCCTCTGATTAGTAAGGATATACCAATCCTTCATCAGAAATTTCTTATCTGATTATTTAATTTAGTAAGTTCACTCCTTGCATTGGTGTTGGAGTAAAAGTGTTGTCCACTTTAGTCAATTATAAATATTGACATTATTAAATTAAATTAAATGTTAAATAAATCAATAAAATATTTTCTCGAAAATAAATTAATCACTCTACTTTTTCTAGGAGTGTTAATTGTATGGGGAATGTCTGCGGCTCCTTTTAATTGGAGTGGATCAGTTATACCGAGAGATCCTGTTCCAGTTGATGCTATCCCCGATATTGGTGAAAATCAACAAATTGTCTATACAGAATGGGCTGGGAGATCGCCACAGGATATAGAGGATCAAATTAGTTACCCTTTAACCACTGCCCTTCTAGGTATTCCCGGAGTAAAAACAATTAGAAGTAACTCTATTTTTGGACTGTCTAGTATTTACCTCATATTTGATGATGACGTAGAATTCTATTGGAGTAGAACGAGGGTTTTAGAAAAACTGAATTCTTTACCGAGTAATCTTTTACCAAAAGACGTTTCTCCGGCGTTGGGTCCCGACGCAACTGCATTAGGACAAGTTTTCTGGTACACATTAGAAGGTAGAGATTCATCAGGAAATCCAGCCGGTGGATGGGATCCTCAAGAATTGAGAACTATTCAAGATTTCCAAGTAGGTTACTCGTTAACTTCTGTTAAAGGAGTATCTGAAGTAGGAACTATCGGTGGTTTTGTGAAAGAGTACCAAGTCGATATTGATCCCAAAGCCATGAAAGCCAGTAACGTAAGTGTTGCTCAAATAATGAAGGCTGTTAACAAAAGCAACTTGGATATTGGTGCAAGAACATTGGAGTTCAATAAAGTTGAATATCTAATTCGAGGACTAGGTTATATCGAAACGCTTGAAGATCTTGAAGAAAGTGTGATTATCTCAAATGACAATGTTCCAATCCGTATAAAAGATGTTGCAAAGGTCAGTTTTGGCCCTGCAACACGCCGTGGAGGTCTGGATAAAGGAGGTTCAGAAGCCGTAGGAGGTTCTGTGGTTGCAAGATATGGCGCAAATCCTCTGGAGGTTATTGATCGTATTAAAGAGAAAATCAAAGAAATAGAATCCGGACTACCTTCAAAAACATTAGCGGATGGAACAATTTCTCGAGTTACCATTGTTCCCTTTTACGATAGAACTGGATTGATTAAAGAAACAATAGGAACACTTGAAGAAGCTCTTTCATTAGAAATGCTGATTGCTTTACTGGTCGTAATTGTCTTAGTTATGAATCTTAGAGCGTCGGTTCTAATTACGAGTCTATTGCCGTTAGGAGTATTAATCACTTTCATCATGATGAAGCAATTCGGAGTGGATGCCAACATCGTTGCACTTTCGGGAATTGCTATTGCTATTGGTGTAATGGTTGATGTGGGAGTTGTTTTTACTGAAAATATCATTCAGCACATAGAATTACCCGAGAATTTAGGTAAGCAAGGAAAAGAATTAAGAACAGTTATTTATAATGGTGCTTCAGAAGTAGCTTCTGCTGTAGTGACAGCACTTTTCACAACGATAGTTAGTTTTTTACCGATTTTTGCCATGCAAGCAGCAGAAGGTAAATTATTTACCCCTCTAGCATTTACCAAAACGTTTGCGATGCTGGCGGCCCTTTTCATTGGGATATTATTTATTCCAACTTTTGCACATATCGTATTCTCTATTCGCTTTGACAAAGGTAAAATGAGTAAAATCTGGAACGGTCTTCTTATTATTTCAGGACTGATTTTTTTGATTGGTTTTGGAAGTTGGTTATCCATTTCACTGATTCTATTCGGAATTAATAACTTGCTTGAACACAAATGGCCTGAAAGCAAAAGGAAGTATGTCAATGTAATTAACATTATCATAACCCTATTTGTTGTAATCTATTTCATAGCTGAAATATGGATGCCACTAGGTGTGCAGAATAGTTTCTTTTCAAATATTCTGTTCGTTGCAATTACTGTAGGTATCATTCTCGGCGCATTGATGTTAATCATTAAGTTCTATACGAGACTACTTACTTGGTGTCTGGAGAACAAATGGAAGTTCTTGATGGTTCCAATTTTTATCATTCTCTTGGGAATGTTATCGTGGCTAGGGTTTGAAAAAGTGTTTGGTTTTATGCCAGATGGTATCAAGAATAATTCCGCGTGGAATAAAATGGAAGAAACCTTCCCAGGAATTGGGAAAGAATTTATGCCCTCTCTAAATGAAGGGTCTTTCTTATTGATGCCAACAACTATGCCCCACTCAGGTATAGAAGAAAACGTGAATGTAATTCGACAATTGGATCGACATCTAAACTCTATTCCTGAAGTTGATCTTTCTGTAGGTAAATGGGGTCGAGTTAACTCGGCACTAGACCCTGCACCTATTTCGATGTATGAAAACGTGATTAACTATTTACCTGAATTCAAGGTAAATGAAGATGGCCATAAAATGAGATTTAAAGTCAACAGTGATAACGCTTTTGTTTTAAAGGATGGCTCAACGTACGAATACACGGTTGATGAATTCAAATCAATTGCAACAGAAAGTTTAATTGTAGATGAAGACGGGGAATATTTCCGACAATGGAGAGAAAATATTCAATCTCCTGAAGACATCTGGAAAGATATTCTTAAACATTCAAAAATTCCGGGGCTGACTTCTGCGCCAAAACTTCAACCAATTGAAACACGACTGGTTATGTTAGCTACTGGAATGAGAGCTCCAATGGGAATAAAAGTGTTTGGTCCAGATTTAGAAACTATTGAGAAATTTGGATACGAACTGGAAAAGGTTCTCAAAGAAGTACCCAATGTAGAAGCGGATGCAGTTTTCGCGGATAGGGTAGTAGGGAAACCTTATTTAGAAATCGAAATAAAACGTAAGGAAATAGCTCGATATGGGTTAACTGTTAAGGATATGCAAAGTGTAATTAGTTCTGCCGTTGGAGGTATGCAATTAACAACCACTGTTGAAGGTCGAGAAAGGTTCCCCGTTCGTGTTCGTTACGCAAGAGAATACAGAGATAATCCGGATGATTTAAAGAAAATTTTAATTCCTACCCCATCTGGAGTTCAAGTTCCTCTAGAAGAACTGGCCGTAATTAATTACACCAGAGGTCCTCAAGTAATTAAAAGTGAAGACACTTTTCTTGTGAGTTATGTAATCTTTGATAAAAAAGAAGGAAAGGCCGAAGTAGATGTCGTAGAAGAGGCTGATGCACTAATTAAAGCCAAAATAGCATCTGGTGAGATTGTTCAACCAGATGGTGTTACTTATCGATTTACGGGTAACTATGAAAATCAAGTAAGAGCAACTAAGCGATTGATGATTGTTGTACCTATTTCATTGTTGGTCATTTTCTTAATTCTTTATTTTCAATTTAAATCTGTTGCAACGACCTCCATGATTTTTTCAGGTTTAATTGTTGCATTTTCTGGTGGTTTCATCATGCTTTGGATGTATAGTCAACCGGGGTTCCTTGATTTTAATGTGGGTGGAATTAATCTTAGAAATTTATTTCAAGTACACACAGTGAATTTAAGTGTCGCTGTTTGGGTTGGTTTTATCGCCCTATTTGGTGTAGCTACGGATGATGGTGTCCTTATGGGGACCTACCTAACACAACTTTTTGAGAAGGAGAAACCTGATACGAAAGAGAAAGTAAGAGCTACCGTTTTGATAGCAGCGTCTAAAAGAGTTCGCCCTGCTGTTTTAACTACAGCAACAACTATTATAGCGTTAATACCAGTACTCACCTCTCAAGGAAAAGGCTCTGATATTATGGGGCCGATGGCCATTCCTCTGTTTGGAGGAATGTTAATTGAGGTAATGACCATGTTTATTATGCCAGTACTCTATTCTATGTGGCAAGAAGGAAAAGTAAAACGTTTAAATAGATAGAAAGATGAAAGTAAGAGTTAAACACCTATTAATTATTTTGATTCTTTGTGCTGGCAATGTCAATGCTCAAACAGAACTTGACAACTATTTAAAAATTGCAGCAGAGAACAATCCTGGGATAAGATCACTTTTCTTGGACTATAACGCCGCACTTGAGAAAATACCTCAAGTGGGCACCCTACCCAACTTAAATGTCTCATTTGGTTATTTTATTCAGCCAATAGAAACAAGAGTCGGTCCTCAACGAGCAAAATTGGGCATCAGTCAAATGTTTCCATGGTACGGAACTTTAGATGCGCAAGAAGATGTGCTTGTTGAAGCAGCAAAAGCGAAGTACGAGCGTTTTGAAGACGCAAAATCAAAGTTATTCTTCGATGTTAAGTCGGTGTACTATAACTACTACTTTATTAAAAAAGGAATCGAAATTACACAAGAGAATCTTGAAATTTTGAACACTTTTAAACAGTTGGCAATTATCAAAGTTGAAACGGGTAAAGTGAGTGTAGTAGATGAGCTTCGTGTTGAATTAGAAATCAATGAACTTGATAATAACTTAATCTTTTTAGAAGACAGTAAATGGACACTTGAGATTGAATTCAATCGTTTATTGAATGATTCGATTAACTATAACATAATTACACCAGATGTGCTTTGGGAAGATGATTTAGAACTACAAAAACAAGTTTTGTTAGATTCAATTACGAATCAAAATCATCTAATTAAAGAACTTGAACACAGAATGCTGTCATGGCAAAATCAAGAAAAAGTCGGTCACAAAGTCGGCCTACCTTCATTCGTGGTTGGTTTAGATTATGCTTTTATAGGTAAAAGTGACAATACCAGTTTAGGAAAACTCAATGGTAGAGACGCTATTATGCCAATGGTTGGAATATCTATTCCCTTGTATCGAAAAAAATACAAAGGAATAATTAACGAGGCTCTTTTAAAGATTGAATCGATTGAAAACAAAAAAATAGATAAGCAAAATCAATTAACTATTCTTTTTGAACGTTCTTACCGAGATTATTCAGATGCGAATAGAAGAATTGATTTATACAAAAAACAATTCGATATTGCTGAGCAATCATTGAACATTTTAATAGTCTCCTATTCTGCTGATGGCAAAAATTTTGAAGAAGTATTAAGAATGGAAAGAAAAGTATTGAAATATGCATTAGAATTAGATAAAGCAAGAGCAGACAAAAATGTGGCTGCAGCTTTCATTAATTACCTAACAGGTAAATAAAAAATAAGAAGATGAAAAAAATAATGAATAATAAATGGATTTTAATCATAGCTTTTTTACTCGTAGGGGTATTCATAGGAAGCAGAATGGGATCTTCTAACGCCGCTGATACTGATAGCGAAATAGCGAATGGAGGTGAAGAAAAAGATCAAATTTGGACATGTTCAATGCATCCCCAAATTCAGGAAAACGGACCAGGACAATGTCCGTTGTGTGGTATGGATCTGATACCAATGGACAATGATTTAAACGCTGAAGGGATGCCTGACGAAGTTCCAATGTCAGATGCGGCAATGAAACTTGCTGATATTCAAACATACAAGGTTAAGTTAGAGAAACCTGAAAAGGAAATTCGCTTATTAGGCAGAGTTAAACCGGATGAAAGACTAATGTATTCTCAAACTGTTCATTTTCCCGGGAGAATAGAAAGATTGTACATTAATTTTACGGGAGAAAAGGTGTACAAAGGTCAAAAATTAGCCACAATCTATTCTACTGAATTAGTAACTGCTCAAAAAGAACTATTTGAAGTCCTTAAAACAGAAGCAACAAGTCCCTACTTGGTTGAAGCTGCAAGAAATAAATTAAAGCAGTGGAAATTTTCTGATGAACAAATTACAGCTCTAGAAAAATCTGGAAAAGTCCAAAATAACATCGATATTTTATCCGATCATTCGGGCTATGTTATGATGAGAATGGTTTCTCGTGGAGATTACTTTAAAGAAGGTGATGTCTTATTTGAAATTACCGATTTAAGTAAAATTTGGGTGCTATTTGAAGCTTATGAAAACGATTTGCCATGGATACGATTGGGCGATGATCTTGATATTGAGTTAAAATCTGTACCAGGTGAATTATTTAAAGGTAAAGTTAAATTTATTGATCCATTTATCGACCCAAAAACACGTGTTGCTTATGTTCGTGTGGAATTACCAAACGGGAAAGGGAATTTGAAACCGGATATGTTCGCAGATGGAATAATCACTTCTAAATTACCAATACAGGAGGACGTTATCTTAGTTCCTAAATCTGCAGTTCTTTGGACTGGAAAACGAGCAGTTGTCTATGTTAAAGTTCAAAATAGAGAACATAATACTTTTATATACAGAGAAATTATTCTTGGAGAAGATGCTGGCGATTTCTACATTGTTAAAAACGGATTGGAAGATGGTGAAATAATCGCGTCTAATGGAGTATTTAAAATTGACGCCTCAGCCCAACTTGCAGGTAAAAAGAGCATGATGAATCCTTCCGGCGGAAAGTCTTCTACAGGAGGCCATGCTGGGATGGATATGGGTGGTGATGATGCTGCCGATGATTCTAAAGGGGAGTCAATGGTGATGATTGACAAAAAGAAAATTTCGTCCAAATTTAAAACTCAATTGGGAGATGTAGTTGCCAGCTACTTAGCTCTGAAAGATAAAATGGCTGACGACAATTCAAACATTAAAACGGATATCAAGTCAATTCATGATGCTTTGAAGAAGGTTGATATGGGCCTAGTTCTAGGCGATGCGCATAATGCATGGATGAAAGCGTTGAAATCTATGAACAAAGAGTTAAAATCTATGTCGAAATCGATTAGTATTGATGAACAACGAATCTTATTCTTAGCTCTAAGCAAATCACTTTCAGATGTAGCGAAGCAACTAGGCGTAAAAATGAAAGGTAACAAAACCGTTTATCTTGAATTTTGTCCAATGGCAGATAACAATAAAGGCGGATATTGGTTAAGTGCTGAAAAACAAATTAAAAACCCATACTTTGGCAAAGCTATGTCTAAATGCGGAGAAGTTAAAGGTGAAATAAAAGAATAGAAAAATGAAGAATATTAGAACTGTATTTTTTAGTTGTCTTGTCCTACTAGGGACGGATAATATTCTTGCTCAGCACAACCATGGCGCGGGTGAAAGTCAAGGAGGGTCAGCGGAAGAGGCTCTTGTGGCGCCACACGGAGGTCAATTACAAGAACTTGGCAGGTATAAAATCGAGTTAATTACCAATCTCTATCAAAAAGAGGATCAATTGACTTTTTATATTTTTAAAGGTGAATTAAAACCACTCTCGACTGAAGGAATAACTGGAATTATTCGCTTAAACTATGCAAATGGTGAGGTGTTTTCGGATACACTTCGAAGTGTAATGAGTGAGTTCTTTGTTGGATCCATAAACAGTTTCGATTCATTTACGCTTACTGTTGAATTCACAATTAAGAAAAAGAAAATTTCAACTGTATATACACATGAGAGCATTGGAAGGAGTATAACTTATACTTGTTCCATGCACCCAGAGATTAAAACTGATGCGCCTGGTAATTGTACTATATGTAGTATGGAACTAATTCCTGTTAACGAACCGGAAAAGCAACAAAATGATTCTCATGAAGAAGGACATCAACATCAGCACTAAGTTAATATGAAAAAAATCAATAAAATAGCACTTATTTTCTCAATCTTTATTGGGACCTACTGTAACGCTCAAATGAAAGGAAATCATACCTTTCTGACTGAAAATGGCAGGGTTGTTCTCAATGGTATATTAGCTGATACATCTGTTCAGTTAGTAACACAGAATTTATATGCTCTTCTCAATTATGATGACGCCCGCTTTGAACTTAAAGCAGATTTAGCTACGTTCAATTCGGGAAACTACAAAATCGATTCCATTCTAAAGGGATCAGAAACGAAAACCATAAGTTTCACCGGCAAATTGGATCTCGATTTCATCAATGTAGAGGGGCACCCCCCACTCGACTTTCTTGTTGATGGTCAATTATCGAATTCTAATAAATTGATTAATGGAAAAGGACGACTTGAGCATGTTTTCGACCAAGGTGCCATATCTTGTATTCTTACATTAAGTTTCATTTTGGATGCAAGTGACTTAGGATTTAACTTTGAAGGAATTGATCTTGAAGATGAAATTAGAATTGAAGTAATGCAAATCGTAATGAACAAGTTGGAGGATTTTTAAATGTAAACAACACGCATGCTTTATTAAAAAGCATACACTAAATAAGTAAACAAATAAAAACAAATAAATAATGAAAAAACAATTTTTAAACATCGTTGGAGCTATCGCAATTGGATCGCTCCTATTAGTTAGTTGTTCTGAAACTACAGAAGCTGTAGAAGGAGCCAATGAGAATGTAGAACATCATGAAAAAGAAGCAGGTCATTCGGAAGAAGGACACTCGCATGCAGCTATGTATAATTGCCCAATGGGTTGTGAAGACGGTAAAACGTATGAAGAGCCTGGGTCATGTCCAGTATGTAATATGGATCTAGTTGAAATGGAACATGCTCATTAACAAATTGGAGGGGATATACTTTTGCTCATATAGAGCTAAGTCGAAATATCCCCTCTATTTATTTTTTATTAACTTTAAATATATTTTATTATGAAAGTAATCACATTAATTGTAAGTATGGCTTTAACGACCTTAGCTACTACTGTAAGTTTTGGACAAGATACCAAAACAGAGAAAGCAAGTTATAAATTAGCATCTTTTGGTGTTAGAGGGAATTGCGGAATGTGCAAGGCTACAATAGAAAAAGCTGCAAACTCTGTAGATGGAGTGAGAAGTGCTGTTTGGAACAAAGATGCCAAACAAGTTATTGTAAGTTATGACCCAGCAAAAGCGTCTCTTGATAAAATTCATCAAGCAATAGCTAAGTCTGGTTATGACACTGATAAAGTAACAGCTGGCAAAAAAGCATACAATGGTCTTGCAGGATGTTGCCAATACGATCGTGAGCAAAAAATGAGTCAAAAAATAAAGAAAAGTGAAGATGGACATGACCATGGAGACCATGATCATAGTGGACATCAACATTAGTATTGTTAAATATAAATTAAAAAATAAGAATTATGAAAAAAATATTTTTATTATTGACAGTTGTAAGTTTAATTCTAACATCTTGTGGCTCTGACAATTCTGTCGAAGCTGAAGGAAACGAATCTAAACAACAAGAATCTGACGGTCATGACCACGATCATGGTGATCACGATCACAGTTCTTCTGAAACTGCAGAAAGAAATATTCAGTCTTCTGATGTAGAGAGTAATATGGCCGATGCAATCGTCGATGCGTATTTAGAAATCAAGAACGGACTTGTCGCTGATGATAAGGAAGCTGCCGCTAAAGGAGCAGAATCTTTGTTGGCTTCATTCAAAGATTTTGACATGACACAGTTGTCTGATGAGCAACATACTGACTATATGGATATCATGGAAAATTCTAAAGAGCAGGCTGAGCATATAGTAAAAAGCCCAATCGATCATCAAAGAGAACACTTTGAAGTATTAAGTGTTGACCTTAATGATATGATTGATCTAATTGGCACTTCGAAATCGTTATTTCAAGATTTTTGTCCAATGGCTTCAGGAGGAAAAGGCGCTACTTGGATAAGTAGTTCTGAAGAGATTCAGAATCCATACTTTGGCTCTAAGATGGTTGATTGTGGAGAAATACAAAATAAAATAAACGAATGAAGAAGATAATAAAAAAAATACTTCTTATACTTCTTATTGCATTTGTGGGGATACAGTTTGTCCCCACAGATCGCAATGAAAGCGATGTTGTATTAGAATCCGACTTTATTAAATCTCAGAATGTTCCTGACAATCTAGCAAGTCTATTTCAAACATCATGTTACGATTGTCACAGTAATAATACCAAATATCCATGGTATAATAGAATTGCTCCCGTTAGCTGGATGCTTGCTGAACATATTGAGGAAGGAAAAGAGGAATTAAATTTTAGCACTTTTGGTGATCTTTCATCAAGAAAACAGAAATCTAAATTAAAATCAATTATTAGACACATTAATAATGGTGAAATGCCTCTATCTTCTTATACGTTGGTTCATTCCGACGCAATTCTTTCTAATAGTGAAAAGGATGAGTTAGACATTTGGTTAAATGAATTAAGAGATAATCTTTAGATAAAAAATATGAAAACAGGAATTACAATCGTACTATTCTTTATAGGTCAATTATCAATTGCACAAAATGCACCGTGTTATTTTGATGAATATACAAATAACAATAGTATAAAAGCTACTGAGCAAATCATTCAGAGCGGAGTCGAATCACTCCAAGTTTCTACAAAAAATAACGACAGTATTAAAGTTATTCCTGTTGTCGTGCATGTTCTTCATACAGATGGTTCTGAAAACATCTCATTAGCGCAAGTTCAGAGTCAAATTGACATTATGAATGAAGATTATGGCAGAATACTAGGCAGCAACGGATATGGTTCTGGTGTTGACACACGAGTACGATTTTGCCTTGCTAAAATTGATCCTGATGGCAACTGTACGGATGGAGTCGTTCGAATATTCTCCTCATTAACAGATCACAAAACATATGAAAGAGCAATGTTAAAACAACTCAGTTTTTGGGACAATACGAAGTACATGAATATATACATCGTAAAATCTATTACAGGTGGTGTTCTAGGTTATTCTTCTTTTCCTGGAGGACCTCCAGACGAAGATGGAATGGTCGTTCGACACAATGTATTTGGAAATATAGGTACTGCATCTTCTAGCTTGGGAAGAACTGCATCACATGAAATAGGTCACTGGTTTGGTTTGTATCACACCTTTAACAATGGTTGTGGGACCGATTTATGTACGGATGGTGATTACGTTTGTGATACTCCTCCTCAAGATGCTCCTAGTTTTAACTGTGCAGTAATTAATAGTTGTTCCAACGATGTTCCCGATATTGATGATCAAAAGGAGAATTACATGAATTACACAAATGATGCTTGTAAAAACATGTTCACAAATGGTCAAAAATTAAGAATTCAAAGTACTCTCGACAATATTAGAACCAATATTTGGAGTCAAACAAATCTAATTGCAACTGGCTGTGATTCACTTTATACTGCTCCATCGACATGTGCTGTGGTTGCTGATTTTGTAACACTAACCCCAACTGTTTGTATCGGGAATACAATCAATTTCGTGGATATTTCATTAAATAATGCAACTTTATGGCAATGGACTTTTACAGGAGGAACTCCTAGTAGCTCGACAGTGCAAAATCCTGCAATTGTATATAATACTGTCGGAAATTACCCAGTGAAATTAGTGGTGTCGGATGGAGTTACGACTGACAGCGTAACGTTTAACTTATACATTGATGTAACAACTCCAGGAATTGGTGACGCTCTTCCATTTGCACAAAATTTCGATTCTGGTATTTTTCCACCAAGTAATCTCACTCTCAATAATCCTGACGGAGGCATCACATGGGTTTTGGATTCTGCAGCTTATGTATCTCCAAATTATTCTGCTAGAATTAACAATTTGATCAATATTAATTATGGTTCTTCAGACGAAATGGTTCTACCATATTTAGATTTAACGACTTATGGTACAAATTTATACATGTCCTTCGATTGGGCGTATGCTCGGTCAGACGCCTCTTTCTCGGATGAGTTAATTGTATTGCTATCGACAGATTGTGGAGTCAATTTCAATCAAGTTTTTTATGGCTCTGGAAATGGACTTGCTTCTGGGCCAACACAAACTACTCCTTTTATTCCGGATTCTTCACAATGGAAAAGAGCTAATTTTTCACTTTACGCGTATCGTAATTTCGAATATGTGCAACTGAAAATTGTGAATGTTACAGATGGTGGAAACAACTTATATATAGATAATATTAATGTCGGAGAATTCAATGCTTCCCTTTCTGAGAAAGAGAATGATTTATTTACAATTTACCCTAACCCTGTGTCTAATTTGATTAACATCTCATTTAAGAATCAGAACAACAAAATAGTTAGGTTGTATAATTCGATAGGACAAATTCTCTACACAGATAACTTGGAAAATCAAACTAAGTCAAGTATTGACGTTTCGAAATTTTCACAAGGGATTTACTACATAGAAGTTGAACAAAACAATTCTGCGACTACGGAGAAAGTGATTATTAACTGAAAATGTCTGACAAACAAACCGAAATAGCAATAAAAAATATGGTTTGTGATCGTTGTATCTCGGTTGTTAAGTCACTACTAGAAGAAAATAATTTTGACTTTTCTGATGTTCGTCTTGGGAATATTTCATTTAAAAAGCAACTTTCAGAAAACGAGGTAAACCATCTTTCGCTTAAATTAAAGAATGAAGGTTTTGAAATTATTCACTCAATAGACGATCAACTGGTCAGCCAGATAAAGACACTCGTAATACAAAATATTTTTCATGAGAAAGAAATTCTTGATGGACAAAAATTTTCTGACTATCTATCCTCCAACATTGGTGTAAACTATTCGAGATTAAGTAAGTTGTTTTCGATGCATGAAAACAGTACGATTGAACATTATATTATTTTTCAGAAAATAGAACGAGCAAAGGAACTACTTTCATATAATGAGCTAACATTGAGTCAAATTTCCTACGAACTGAATTATAGCAGCCCTCAGCATCTATCGAGACAATTTAAGCAGATAACCGGTTCAACGCCATCTATTTTTAAGAAAAATGGTGCCAGAGCTAAATTAGATACTATTTAAGCCAAATTATGCACATCTAAATCATTTTTAAATTAGAATTTTACACTCAATATTTAATCATAATTGAATATGAGAAATTCAAAAGAATATTGAATTTATTCGTTTCTTTCATATTCTGGAGTGGAATAGGTTATTTATTCAGTATAATATTTACAAAGCTTAACAAATAAATTTTATGAAGAGAAGAGATTTTTTAGCAACAGGAGCAGTATCTACTGCAGGGATGCTTTTTTTTCCTGGAAATTTATTGGCCAAAGAAGCAAAAATTGAAAACAAGGGTAGGCTTACAAAACCATTACCGTTTAAAATGAACGGCGAATGGAAAGAGTTTGAGTTATACATAGATATTCATATCCATGAACCTGCACCTGGTTTCAAGTATCATACTTTGGCATTTAACGGCACTATTCCAGGGCCCGAAATTAGAGTAAATACAGGTGATAAGGTACGCGTAAAATTTGTGAACAAGACAGACTTAAATCATACTATTCACTGGCATGGCATGCATGTTCCGTGGAGAATGGATGGTGTTCCTTTCGTTACACAACTTCCCGTAATGCCAAATAATGAATTTATTTATGAATTCACAGCAAAACCGGAGGGAACGCATTTCTACCATTGTCATTGGGGAACTCTAATGCACATGCAAGCAGGAATGTTTGGTAGTTTGATCGTTGAAAATCCTCAAGATCCAATTAAAGAGCGTTTTCCCTACGACAGAGAATACACACTTGTCTATTCTTCGCATGACACAAATTATGTTCGCGAAGAAATGAACGGGATGCTTGAAAGAATGAAGCAACGAAGTTTTTTAATGAAAAACGGAGAATTTACACCAGAGCAATGGTCTGTTTTCGACTCTAAAGAACAAATGCAATCAAGCATTGAAGATGGATATGTTCCTCCATACCTAACAAATAGAAGATCAAACGCAGATCTACCTCAAGCGAATTGGTTTACTGTAAATGGAAAATCTTACCCTTCAACACCTTATTTATTTATCAAAGAGAATGAGAATATTCGAATTCGACTTATTAACGCAGGTGCAGAAACACATAATTTACATCTTCACGGTCATGATTTCTGGATGGTTGCAGATGACGGTGTCCCGCTCGAGCATCCATGGAAAAGAAATACTGTCCCCCTCGCTCCTGGTAAAACGTATGATATTATTGTCGAAGGAACCAACAGAGGAATTTGGACTTTTCACGACCATGATGTAAGAAAAGTAACCAATAATGGTCTTTATCCCGGAGGAAACCTCCTTGCACTTGTTTATGAAGACTTGCCTGATGATGAGTTAGTAATTACGAAAAATTCTGGTAATCCAATGCTGAATCCAAACGCTGGAAAGGGAGGAATGACTAAAATGGACGGAATGGACATGACTAGCAGCAAAGAAGGAATGAAAAAAAATATGTTATTTGGTGATGATAAGCTTCCAAAAATAGCGTTAGACGAATAAAATATTTATTAAAAATAAGAATGAAAAAAATACTCATTATATTATTTGTATCAATCCATGGCATTGTTGTGTCCCAGATTACACCTGAATTTCAAATTGGAGCAAAAGGTGTTTTTTCTGGTAACTTCAACAATAACTCGGATGAATCGAACGCGGTCGCCGATTTCTCTGATACTCAATTATTACTCAGTTTAAGGCAAAAACTTTACAATAATTGGCGTGCACAATTTGTTCTAGGTCTTCAGTTTCCAGATGCTAATTCCAATCTTGGTCAGGTTTTTTACAATAATATTTTTATTAGGCTCGAAGATGAAAAGAACGTTCTTAAAGTCGGACGAACGCTAGCACAAACTATTTTAAATCAATTTCCAACATTGCGGGATGACGATGCACAAAGATTCGTATATTCATTAAATCCTTTCTCTAATGGTGTAAATACAGAGAGAGATCAATACGCAAATGTTCTTGAGTATGCTAGAATTATCAAAAAAAAATTAACAGTATCTATTCATGGAGAAAACTTTTATGATAATCTAAATCCTAATGATTTTAGACTAAACTCTTTAGGGTTATCTATTGTATATCGTGTTCCTGAAAGTCAAAAATGGAACAGAAACATTTTACAAGAAATTGGTGTGAGCTATAATAATTTCTTTACCAAAAGTCCATATACAACAGATGACTTTGAGGCTTCTACAAAGAATTTAATTTTTTCTACTACTCTTAATTTAATACCTCATCCGATTAATTTTGTTGATTTTAAATTTCAAGCAATTCATAATTTTGGATGGAGCGAAATTAATTTCTTGGGAAGTTACTTTGATTACACGAGAGCTAAATCGACTTCACTTTTTGGAATGATAAGATACATGAAGCGTAAGCAAGAAAGACCGAATTATCAAATTTCTGTAGGATTTGGGTACAAAAACATGCCTTCATTGGATATTATTTCCGATCAATACATGTTAATTACCAATGCTTTTTATCGTATTGGAGAAAATTTTGATGTTGGTTTACAATATCGATACTTGACAAATAATGGATATACCAGTATATTTTTTGGACGATATGAGCACAGGGCTCAAATCGCTTTAGTTTATTCGTTTAATAAAATATTTAATAAGCAATTTGGAGATAGATACGATATCTTAAATCTAGAACATAATTACATACGTTAATTAATTGATTAAAAAACAGTATTATGAAACATACATATAAAATATCCGCAATGACCTGCACAGGTTGTAAAACAAATGTGGAGAGCGCCTTATTAAAGCTAAATGAAGTAACAAAAGTAGAAGCAGACATAAAAAATGGACTAGTTGAAGTTGAAATGACTGCACATGTTTCAATTGAAAAGCTGCAAGAAACTATGCTGAAAGCAGGGTTGCACTACACCATTAGTGTCAATTCTGAGGAAACAGAAACAAAAAAATCATGCTGTAGTTCTGATGAAAAAACATCAACTTTGCAGTACACTTGCCCAATGCATTCTGAGATTATTCAAGACGAAGCAGGTTCTTGTCCAATATGCAAGATGGATTTAGTCCCTATGAAACATACAGATGAAGAAAAAGCATCTTGTTGCAGCTCGAGTGAGGATCATGGACATTCTCACGATCACAAAAGCGGTCAAACTAATATGGCTGAAGATGGTAATGGTATTTTCTACTGCCCAATGCATTGTGAGGGAGAAAAAACCTATACATCACAGGTTGGTTGTCCAGTA
>CAXBMR010000018.1:0-49172 GCA_963976995.1 uncultured Fluviicola sp. | reverse complement strand
TTTTCAATATGTTAGTAATATTCTTTCTTTTCAACATTGGACTTTAAACAACTTCCATATATTAAATGTGTGAAATGGGATGACTTTATACTTGATATCTCAGGCTATATTTCAATCGCAGAAAAAATTAAGGACAATAAGGATGATTATAACATTACTAAACAAATAAATTAAAAAAGCCCATAACATACACTAAGCAAAATGGCGCAACAATTACATCCGATAGAAAGCGCCACATTGCTTAGTGCCGTCCGTTATCATTCACTGTAAAAACCACAGTTTAGTTTTCAAAACCTAATATTTTAATATATGCCAAAAGAGATATAAATTAAATTATATGCAAAAACACATATATATTTGATGTAAATTAGAACTTATGGTTGCAATAATAACAGAATGGCCGACTCAATACAACAGAAAGGTCCTTATATCTACTCGGATTGATTGTGTATCTGAAATAATACGTCAACGATTCAATCTCAATTTTGAAAAATCAAATATTATTAAATTAAATCTAGATATTTGAGTTATGGACAAAAAGACTGAAGCTAAGATATTCCGCTACATAGATAAAAATGGGATTCCTTTCCGTGCTTATTCTCAAATAACAGTCTCTTGGTGTGAAAACACTTACAACGAGGATTACATATCCGACGAAATTGAGCATAATTTGAATGCTCCTTCTAGGGTAATTAATGTGGAATTGCCTTTTAGCATTACATCGGAAGAAATGGACAATGTTGTTATTAAATACATATTTGAAACGACTGGAATTCTCCTTGATGATATCGGACAAATCGTAACCAACCCAACGTTCAAAGGGATGCCATTTTTATTAATACTTGATGAACATGATAGTCAATGGAAGGTAACGCTTGCAAAGAAAACAATACCCGGCTCGCTAATATTAAGACCTGATTACCACAATGTCGGAATTGACTCTCTTGGTGTAATTGAAATAATTGATGGTGATTTTGGCATTTGTGATGCACCTATTGAAAATTTAGGGAATCTCAATAAGATTACAGGAGATTTCTGGATTGCTCGATATGATGATTATTTAAAAATACATTCTCTCAAACCATTAAAGGAGGTCGGTGGTAATGTTGTAATTAACGACATAAACTTGTCTACATTAGGAACATTAGAACGAGTAAATGGTAATTTGAACCTACGTAAATCGAACATATCTGATTTAGGATCTCTAAAATGTATTGGTGGAAATTTTTTAGGAAAAAAAGAGATCTTTTGTGATTATGATTTTTCAAAAATTGATGTAAAAGGAAAGATAAAATTCTATAATTCTTAAACCGTGCCTCAACCCTCTATTAAACAAAAACCTGCTTCAATTAAGGTGATTTAAAGTCACTTCTTGTGCTTTACCTTTATTCTTCGTCGTACCTAGATTAAAATGCTAATGCAAGTTTTAGTTTAATAAGATTTCCTTGATTTGTCAAACCAAGGGAAAAATTTGCTTAATATACCAATTTTTGGTATATTTGAAATAAACGATGCTAAAATGAGCAAAAACACATCAATATCACTCGGAAATTATTTTGATCAATTCGTTCAAAGTAGAATAAGCGAAGGACGATTTAAAAATGTTAGCGAAGTTATACGCGCTGGTCTAAGACTTTTAGAAGAGGAAGAAAATAAGGTAATTGCTTTAAGAAATGCAATACAAGATGGCGCTAATAGCGGAATTGCACACAACTTTAATTCAAAAGAACATCTTGAATCACTAAAAGCAAAAAAGCAACCGAATGGCTGAATTTAAGTTGACGAATAAAGCCGTTGATGATCTATCTATAATTTGGGATTATACATATGAAGTTTGGTCGGAAAATCAAGCAGACAAATATTATGAGTCAATTATTTCAAATTGTCAAGAAATTGCAGATAATCCAAATTTAGGAAAAAGCTATGACGGAATTACTCAAAATATATTCGGAATGAAAACGAACCGACATATCATTTTTTATCGAGCTATAGATGAACACTATGTTGAGATCACAAGAATTCTACACGAAAGAATGGATTTAAAAAAGAAGTACAAAATAGACTGATTGCATTTTTCAGTCTATTTTGTTGTTAGCTTCTACCATACAAAACGTATTCAACTTACCTTTTCCAGGTGTCAGTTTTCCATTATTAAATGAATAACATTCATAGCCGAAAGGTTTTAATAAGGCAATAATTTCATCTGTAACAGATTCGATCAATAATATGGGTCTGAATTGTTCCAACGTTTCTTTTGCCCCTTTCAGAACCTCTAATTCAAATCCTTGCACATCTATTTTGATAAATCCAGGTCTTAGGTTCAACGAGTCCATTGATTTTATGTGACACGGAATTTCTTTGATTGTTAAATTTTGTTCTTTGTAATTCCAAAGACGTTTTTTTAACCAATTGGCAGCATCATTGTAGTGGAAAGATGACAAACCATCAAACATCCATTTTCTATAAAAGGGAACGAATAATTTACGTTCTTCTTGCTTCTCTCCAAGACCTAAATTGTGCAACTTTACACGTTCGTTGCCTTTAAATTTAGCGTCCAATTTTTCAAAAACAAGACCATTGGGTTCAAAGCCAATGATTTTATTTTTTAGATTGTTTGCTAATAAAATGGATGCAATCGCTTCCCCTCGATTAGACCCTACATCAACAATTTCTTGATTCTCTGAAAGATTGAACAACCGCAATGCTTTAAAATCATTCTCATGAGGAGAATTCGTTAATTTCATTTTGAAAAACTTCAACGAAAAACGGATGTCGTGCAAAGACGGGAAAAACGTTTGTATGGATCGAAAGAAATTCTTCATTAAAATTATTAATCGTTGTTTTCGGTGTGCAAAGATAGTTAATTATTAAAGAAGTGAAAAGGAGTTGTTGAAATTATGAGAGAGCCGCTAATCCTATTTTTTCTTACTTTTTTGAGAATGTGTGATGAAAAAATGTTATTTTTAAGAAAATTAGGGATTAAATTGGTGAATGAGGTTGACTACTAATTTTCTTTTATAAAACAAAATAAATATGGCTTGGTATTATTGGTTAATTTTAATTATAGCAGGGTTGATTATCATAGGTATAGTTCTTAATAAACAAAAAAGAGAACGACTAATGAATAAATATGATAATGAGATTTTAGTTGAAAAATTAATGAATGGTGAATTTTGGCAAGGACAAACGAAAAGTGAGCTAATTGATTCTCTAGGAAAACCTGAAAATATAAATGAACAAGTATTGAAAACAAAAACTAAAGAAACTTATAAGTACAATAAAGAGGGAAGTAATAGGTATAAATTAAAAATTCATCTTGAAGACGATATTGTTGTAGGTTGGGACAAAAAATAAAAGATATATTGTCAATTTTTCCTCAATCATTTTTCATAACTCTTGAATAGCTTCCCGAATAATTTCACAAGCTTTTATTACTTCATTTTCCGAAATATTTAACGGAGGAGACAAACGAAAACTGTTAGGATGAGATAAAAACCAAAAAGCAATCAGTCCTTTTTCTAGACACTTTTTAACCACTTTCTCTACTCGTTCGAAGGATTCCATATCAAATGCAAATAACATTCCTATTCTACGAATTTCTGTAATCTCTTTTTCTCTTGAAAGTTTTAATTCGATGAGCGCACCAAGCCGTTCCACTTCATTGAAATCGATTTCCGTTTCCATAACCCCCAAACATGCCTCTGCCGCTGCAGTAATAACTGGATGGCCTCCGAAAGTTGTAATATGACCTAAAATAGGCTCAAATGTAAATTGGTGTAAGTTCTCCTGAGAAGAAACAAGCGCACCAATAGGCATTCCTCCACCAAGTGCTTTTCCTAAAGTTAGAATATCTGGAACAACATCGAAATGCTCAAAAGCAAATAATTTCCCAGTACGTCCAATACCACATTGTATCTCATCAAAAATTAGTAGCGCACCAACTTCTGTGCATCGTTTTCTTAAAGAGAGTAAAAATTCTTTCGAAGGGATTCTTACTCCAGCATCCCCTTGTATTGTCTCTATGATTACTCCAGCCGTTTTGTTGGTGATTCTTTTTAAATCTTCAATCGCATTGAACTCCAAGAATTGAATGTCTGGAAGCAAAGGTCTGTACGGTTGTTTTTTTGACTCATTTCCAGAGACGGACATGGAACCTTGTGTACTTCCATGATAAGAACCTCTAAAAGAAATCAATTCTGAACGGCCAGTTGCTCTTTTTGCTAATTTCAAAGCCGCTTCATTTGCTTCCGTGCCTGAATTGACAGTGTAAACTGTATTCAGATTCTCCGGAAGCAAGGAAGTCAACCTCTTGGCAAATGCAAGCTGTGATTCTTGGATAAATTCTCCATAAACCATCACATGCAAATGCTTGTCAATTTGGTTTTTAAGTGCCGCAACAACTTTTGGATGATTGTGTCCGATGTTATTAACTGCAACTCCAGCAATCATATCTATAAACGATTTTCCATTTCTATCGAAGATGTAAACTCCTTCAGCTCTTTCTACTTCAATTAGATAGGGCGATTGATTGGTTTGACCTTGATAAGTTAAAAAATCGTTTTTATTACTCATTTATTCATTCTGGACGCTCTCGCCTTTCTGGACGTTCCGGACGCTCTGGTCTTTCTGATCTTTCAGGGCGTTCTGCTCTGTTAATTTTGTTCAGCAATTCTCTTTTGAATCGCTGTTCCAAACTTAGTAATTTTGTTGCTTTTTTATAGCCTATAACACCAGCAATTTTGACGATGGATTCTTTTTTTATCTCAACCTCTTTACTTTCACTATTAAAAATAGTAGTTGTCTTTGATTTGAAATCACTGTCAGAGTAGGTCTCAAAATTAGCTTTTAAATCTTTAGCCGCATCTCTTTGTAATTTCTTTTCGGTTATAATTTTTTTTTGCATTTCATTATAAATAGGCCAGAATTTTTCAGCTTCTTTGGAACTCAAGTCCAATTCGTTAGTGATAAAGCCGATTTTCATCTTTTCTATCTTTTCGTGTTGCGCTTTTTTGTTTTCTTTACCTTTGGGTTGAGCTGCAACGTTACCAGCAAGAAAGAAGGTTAAAATAAATAGGGGGATCGCTTTTAATAAGTTTACTTTTTTCATGATGTTTGTTTTAATTGTATAATTCATCTTCTAATTCATAGATATCTATTTCTTCTAATTCAAAGTAGTCTAGGATATCATCTAGCTCTACTTTGTCAAGCTCTTTTATTGGTTCAGGGTCAACACTTAATGTTGCCACTATAATTTCTGTTTTGCTTTCTTCAATAAGTTTTTCACTTATATATTGAGACAATAAGTAATTGTCAAATTCTTCAATATTATCGTCAATATAATTGACGATTTCGCTTTTTGAGATCTCATTTAAGGCAAGCAGAGGTGAAGGAGTGTTTTTTGTCTGCGTCGTATTAAGAATAAAAAGCAATGCGACAGACGCAGCAGATGCAATTAACCAAAAGACAGGTTTTTTGTACAGAGGAACAATGACTGCTTTCTTCTCTTCTTTCGCAATAATAGTCTTTGCCAAGTTCTCAAAATAAGAATGATTAGGGGCACTTCCCTTTTTTGCTTTTAAATGATTGAATATGTTGTTTTCTTGTTCCATTTGTTAATTAGATAGATGAGCGTGTCAATGGTTTAATTTGGTAAGAATAAAAGCCTCTATTTTCTGTTTTGCGTGATGAAAATTGGCTTTTAGTGCACCTTCACTTGTATTCAATCGAATAGAAATTTCTTTGTATTTCAAATCTTCAAAATACTTTAGTTGAAAGACGATGGCTTGTTTTTCTGGGAGTGTTTCGATTGCGTCCTGAAGGAGTTGAGAGATTTGATCAGGTGAAGTAGAATCTAGAACATGATGACCAGTAATAATTTCGAGGAGGGAGCTATCAATATCAATTCCAGTTCTTCGTTTTTCTTTTTCGAGAAAATTTAGAGTTTCGTTCCTTGCAATTCTGTATATCCACGTATATAAAGCGGACTCACCTTTAAACGTGGATAAATTTTGAAAAACCTTTATAAATACATTCTGTAGAATATCATTGGTCCATTCATGATTTCGCGCCATTGCTCTAATTTGATTATACAGAGCAGGACCATAATGAGAAACTATTTGAGTAAACGCACTGTTAGCATCATTTCCACCCTGATTGAATAATTCGATTATCGTTTTATCATCAAGGTTTTTTGTCATTTACTTTTTTCTTTTTATAACTTTTTTTACGGCCTCTATCACATCAACGGTATCAATATGGTATTTTGCCATAAGCTCATCAGGTTTTCCACTTTCTCCAAAACTGTCATTAACAGCTACAAATTCTTGTGGTGATGGATTACTTTTTACCAATACTCTGGCAATAGACTCTCCTAATCCTCCGTTGTACATATGTTCTTCTGCTGTAACAACACAACCTGTTTTCCCTACAGAAGATAAGACAGCTGCCTCATCCAAAGGTTTAATCGTGTGCATGTTTATTACTTCGGCAGAAATTCCTTCCTTTTCTAATTCTTGAGCTGCTTCTATTGCCTTCCAAACTAGATGACCACAGGCAATGATAGTTACATCTGTTCCTTCAGTAATAAGATCTGCTTTGCCAATTGTGAATTCTGCATTTTCTTTCACAAAAATTGGAACAGAAGGTCGGCCAAAACGCAAGTAAACAGGCCCTTCATGTTCTGCAACAGCAATTGTTGCCTGTTTGGTTTGATTAAAATCACATGGGACAATAACAGTCATGTTAGGTAACATTTTCATCATTCCGATGTCCTCTAGTACTTGGTGTGTTGCACCATCTTCTCCAAGAGTTAATCCTGCATGAGATGCTGCAATTTTTACGTTCTTTTTAGAATACGCAACAGACTGTCTAATTTGATCATAAACACGCGAGGTTGAGAAATTGGCAAAGGTTCCTGTAAATGGAATTTTACCACCAACTGTCATTCCTGCAGCCATACTTATCATATTTGCTTCAGCAATTCCAACTTGAAAAAAACGCTCTGAAAACTCATTTTCGAAAGCATTCATTTTTAGAGAACCTGTTAAATCTGCACATAATGCTACAACATCTTTGTTTCTCTTTCCAGCTTCTAATAAACCTTCTCCAAATCCAGATCGAGTGTCTTTTTTTCCTAATACTTCAATTTCTGATGCTTTCATAATTGTAATGATGTCGTTTTATTTGAATTAATTCTAAATTTTCTTTCCATTGTGTAGGCAGAAGATTTTAATTTTTTCTGTCTATAAACTATTTTGTAATGTCCAGGTTGTAGTGACCACGAGCCATTTCGTGAACCATCTTTGATGTTACATACCCAGTCCCATGTTCCGTTGCTATTTTCGGTGAATATTTGCCCTACAATTACACTTCCAGTAGAATATTTCATAATACCTGGTGCTTTTATGTCAATATGAGAAGTGGTACTTTGATTAATGTTCAATGTCACATATATTCTTGGAAGAGTAAGTATTTCAACAGAATACATACCAACAAGGTATTTATCAGACGATCCCACTTTTTGAGTATTCAATGTTTTATTAGTCCCACTTTGAGATATTCTCATCTCTATTTGATAAGGCTTACTTGCATTTGTAAACCTTGCTTTGAGAAAACCTTGTGGACAGTCCACTACAATGGTATTGTGCGTGTTTTTGATGATTTTTATATCCTTTAATTCAACTTTTGGAGTTGTGTTTACTACTAAGTCGTATTGAAGATCAGGATCAAGAATTAAGGTGTCTGGGTTCCCATATTTATTGATAGTGTGTGTAAAAGTATATTTTAATTCAGTGGTCCCCGCTTTGTATAAGAACATGGTTACATCTGTTTCTGAAGGTAAAGAATTACTGTCGTTGAGATTAATTTGAGTCGTTGTATTCAACAATGCTTTTGAAACAACATTTTGTAATACTTTAGCAAAAGCATCTTTTGTTTCAGCATCAGAATAGCTTCCAATGCATTTAAATTTTTCGAGATAAGATAGGTCCATTCCTAAGCCAATAACAAAGGGAGTTACTTTTACTCCTTTGTCGTGTAGCTTTTTAGCAATAACACAAGGGTCATTGTCGCAAGCTTCAAGTCCATCCGTGATGAGAATAATAATATTCCGAGACAAGTTATCTGGAAAATCTCCTGCAGCAGCCTCTAAAGATCGAGCTATTGGGGTTGTTCCTTTTGCATATATAGACTTAATCCGGGTTTTAATTTGATGGAAATTATTTCTTCCAAAAGGGACTTCCAGCTTTGTATCATTGCAATCTTGAAATGTTGCGGTTATAGGAGATTGATGACCATAGACCCTTAATGCGATTTCCAAGTTGGGAACATCGTGCAATTCATCCACAGTTTTTGCCAATAACTCTTTCGCAGCTTCAATCCGTGTTTGATCTCCCCATCTTGCATTCATACTATTGGAAGCGTCTAGAATAAATAATATCCGTGTTAATTCTTCTTGTCCGTAACTAAACGAAGCAAAGAGTATTGACGCTATGAGGATGAAATTTTTCAATTAATAATCTCCTAAGGTTTCTTCTAATTGACTTAGTGCATCTACTAATTGCTCTGCATTTGGAGTACTTCCATGCCATTTGTGAGTCCCCATCATGTAATCAACACCTTGTCCCATTTCTGTCTTCATAATGATCATAATAGGCTTTCCGTACCCAGTTAATTTTTTTGCTTTCGCAAAAGTTGCTTTTATCTCTTCCATATCATGTCCATCCATTTCAAGGACTTCCCATCCAAAAGCTTGCCACTTTTTGGAAAGATTCCCCATTGGGAGTACATCATCTAAATCTCCATCAATCTGGCGACCGTTATAATCAATGGTTGATATCAAATTGTCGATTTTGTTGGCAGCAGCATATAAAGCGGCTTCCCAAATCTGCCCTTCTTGTAATTCACCATCGCCATGAAGAGTGTAAACGATCGAATCATCATTGTTTAATTTCTTTGCTTCTGCAGTTCCAATTGCCACTGATAATCCTTGTCCCAATGAACCAGATGCCATTCTGATTCCAGGAAGACCTTTGTCTGTTGAAGGGTGTCCTTGTAATCGAGAACCCAATTTCCGAAGGGAGCTTAATTCTGGAACCGGAAAGTAACCAATTCTTGCGAGTACACTGTACCAAACAGGAGCAATATGTCCATTGGAAAGGTAGAAAATATCTTCATTAATTCCGTCCATGGTGAAATTCTTCGCACTATGATTCATTTCATCAAAATAAAGAACCGTCATAAAGTCTGCACAGCCTAATGACCCTCCTGGGTGACCCGAGCTACATTCACATACCATTCTTAAAATATCTCTCCTTACTTGAGATGCAATTCTTTGAAGTTCTTTTGTTTCCATTTATTCCCTGTTTTGACTTGTATTTTTATAGTGTAAAATTAATTTTAATTCTTACATTTGCTGTGAGATTTTTGAGACACTTATACTCATTATGCAACTATTTATGAACAATAAGAGTCTTTCTAATTGAATATATATAAATTAACTTTTTTTTTATGAAAAGCCTTTACATTATTATAATTTCATTACTTTTTTCGAGTTTTGGATATTCTCAAGAAATTGACGCTAGATTACTGAAGAGTTATACATCTGAGGAACTAAGTGAGCTGATTATATCAGACAATGACAAATATAAAACGCTTATCTTAGCGATAGAAAGCGGTGTTGCAATTTTTGATTTTCCAGCAGAGAAATCGAAAAAAGTAACAAAAGAAATAACACTTCCAAAAGGAGACTTTACCTATTTAGATTTGGGATTAAAAATTGAAGAATCAAACCAATATTTTAAAATTAAAAATTCAAATAAGATGTTAATAGTTAAGTCATTTTACGTTTTGAAACACGAGTTAAATAAGTAGTCATATGAAAAAAATAATAATTGGAGCTTTTGTTTTTCTGAATGCGGTTGCTTCTATTGCGCAGAACACGAATATGGGTGACCCTGGTTACCCCTTAACGAATACTATCCCTTGTAATACTTTTAGTAACGGTTCTTTACCTAATTTTTTCGACGATGGAGGAACGGGTGGAGACTATTCTGCAAATTACAATGACACTATTACATTTTGTCCAGACCTGACTCAAGGTACAAAGGTCACTTTGACTTTTGGTATCAATGCAGGATTTAGTTTTAACGTTGATGGAAGTGATTCTATATATGTCTTTGATGGACCTGATGCTTCGGCTCCATTTTTAGGAGTGCATAACTCTTCCACTGATCCCAATGGGTTTGCTTACACGGCGTCTTGGAATAATCCTTCAGGTTGTATTACAGTCGTTTTTATTTCAGATGGAACGGCTCAAACTGCAGGTTGGGATGCTAATATATCATGTGGTAATGTAAATCAACCTTTTGAGCCTCATGTTGTGGCTTATATTAATGGAGTTGGTGCTAATGCATTAAATCCGATTGACACTGGTTTTGTTGATATTTGCTTAGGAGATAGTATCCTCTTCATCGCAACTCCTCTTTTTCCATACTCGCTAGAAAGTACTGGTTTTGGATACTCTCAGAATGTAGATAATGTGCTTTATGACTGGTACATTACTGATGGTAATACATACCCTAATAATGACTCTATTTGGTTTACTCCTACAACAAGAAATGGATTTTTAGTTGATTTAAAAATAGAAGATTCCTTCCCGCAAATAGAAAGAATTTTGTGTAAAGTAAGAGTGTCGCAGCTACCTATTTTTGCAGGGACTGGTCCTCTTGAGGATACGGTATGTTTGGGTTTGACAACTAATCTTATTGGTGGTGTTACTGCTGCGGATACTGTTGGCGTTGACGTGCCTCCAGGAACTTTTCAATTGGGCGGTTCATTTGCTGGTTTGACATATCTTCCGGATGGGTCAGGACAACAATATCAAGCACCTATAACCATTGGTGGTTTTCCAGCAGGCTCTACCATCTCTAATTCTCAAGATTTAAATCAAGTTTGTATCACAATGGAGCATTCTTATTTAGGTGATTTAGAAATGGTATTAGTGTGCCCCAACGGTACACAAGTTACATTGTTAAATTCGTATGATGGATTGGGAGATTTAGTCCCAGGTGGATTTAATGGTGGCACAACCTTTTTAGGCGATGCCGACGATAATAGTGGAAACGGAGTGCCAGGTATAGGTTGGGAATATTGCTTTAGCTCAGTTTTCAATACATGGGGAGATATGCCGACGGAATTCGCTGGAAATAATACGGTTCCAACTACTATATCTGCAGGTACTGCAATGAATCCGAATGGAGTATATTTGCCAGAGCAAAATTTTTCAGCATTTACAGGCTGCCCTATTAACGGGCAATGGACAATTATAGTTCAAGATAATTTAACCATCGATGACGGCTATATTTTTGAATGGGGTCTATTCTTTGACCCTTCACTTTTCCCAAACCTTTCAGGATATCAGAACACGATTGTTAGTTCTCAATGGTTGCCAGATCCAACAATTGTTTCAGGTCAGAGTGGTGACACTGTGCTTGTTGTACAACCTGTTAATTCTGGGATTACAAATTATACTTTCTCAGTAATTGATGATTTTGGTTGCTATTATGATACAACGGTTGCTTTGTTTGCAATTCCTCAACCTACTATATTTTCAGATACAGTTGTTTGTGGATTCGCACTACCTGTTACCGGAACTACTTCTTTTTCAGGCGGTGTGTGGTCGTCGAATGATCCAGAAATTATGTTTAGCGATACTACAGCAGAGAATCCATTAATTTTCACTGATACCCTGTATGGTGCATACACGGTCTCTTATACGGATAATGATTGTGGGACCACTATTTCTGCGGTCATCGACTTTCCGCAATTTCCAGGAACTTGGTTAACGGATACTATATTATGTGAAGGAGTACCTTATCAAATTGATGCTCCAAATGATAACACTTATTCAACAAATTATTTGTGGAGTGATGGCACAACAGGAGAACAAATTACTTTGACAGACGAAGGAGCTTATTTTCTTTCAATGACAAATGTATGTTACACCGCTCTTGATACTGTTGTTCTTGAGTATAAAGTATGTGATTTGGAGGCTCCGAATATTATTTCTCTTGCAGAAGGTTCTCAAAACCCATTATGGTATGTAGATGCTAAAGGTCTTAAGGAATTTAATGTCGTTATTACCAATAGATGGGGTAACGTTATCTATGAATGCTCTGATGAATTTGGTGATTGTACTTGGGATGGTAGAGATAGAAGAGGAAAATCAGTTGAAGAAGGAACTTATTTTTATATTATCAATGCCATTACTCAAGGTGAAAAGGAATTGAATAAACATGGTTTTATTCAGGTCGTAAGATAAACGATTTAATTTTTTTAAAAAGGGTAATCTTTACGATTACCCTTTTTTGTTTCTGAGAAGTTTAGTATCTTTAATGGTCCATATAGAGATTTGGGTCAGTTAATATTCTTATGAAGTGAGAGGTAAGGAAACTATCTCCTCAGATTAATTGATTGTTCAAACCAGAAATATAAGTAGTATGCAAATAGTAGGAGTAAACGGCTTTGGTCGAATTGGAAGGTATTTTACGAGAATGACTCTAGAAAACTCGAATGTAGATGTAGCTGTAGTTAATGATTTAGCCGATGTTGAAACATTAGCTCACTTGTTTAAATATGATAGTATTCATAGAAAATTAAAATACGAGTTTAAAATTGAAGAAAATAAAATTGTTTTTGAGAATGGAAAAGAAATTCTTTTTATATCAGAAAGAAATCCTGAAAATATAAAATGGGCTGAATATGGTGTTGAAGTTGTATTGGAAGCAACAGGAATTTTTAGAACTTCAGCCTCTGCATCGAAACATCTTGTCGGAGGCGCTAAAAAAGTTGTTCTTTCAGCTCCGGCAAAAGATGAAGAAACTAGAACAGTTGTTTTAGGTATAAATGAGGATGAATTACAGTCTGAGGATTTGATAATTTCTAATGCCTCCTGCACGACAAATTCTGCCGCACCCATCGTTCGGGTAATGAAGACACTTTGTGAGATTGAGAGTATATTTATTAGTACGATTCATAGCTACACATCGGACCAACGACTTTTGGATGCTCCGCATTCTGATTTAAGAAGAGCAAGAGCTGCAGCAGAATCTATTGTTCCCACAACGACTGGAGCCGCTGATGCTTTAGTAAAAATTTTCCCTGAATTTACAGGAAAAATTGGTGGTGTAGGAATTAGAGTTCCCGTTCCGGACGGTTCTATGACAGATTTAACTTTTATATGTAAAGACGCGCCTTCAGTTGAAAAAATTGTTTCAGCCATGAAAAGCGCTTCAGAAAATGAATTAAAGGGAATACTTGGATTCACGAATGATCCAATTGTTTCTGCCGATATTATCGGTGATCCTCACAGTTGTATCTTCGACGCTCAGTTGACAAAAGTGATTGGTAACATGGTCAAAGTGGTTGCGTGGTACGACAACGAAGCTGGGTATTCAAATCGTTTGGTGGACTTAATAGAAAGTTTGTAACAAAATAAAAGCACTTTTCATAAAGCGGAGAGTGCTGTCATTTTAATTACCATTTTGTAATCCAACCAGCCGGAACAGTTTCTTTAATGTTAGCTAGTTCAGACTGCGCGTCTGCTCTTGTAGCGAAAGATTTCACACTAACCATGTATCTTGAACCTTTTCGTTTTTGAATGGAAGGAAAGCCTTCAGTTTTCAATTTTTCAACAAGTCTTGACGCGTTAGCTTCATTTGAAAATGCACCAGCAATAATTTGATAAGGTAATTCAGAAGAGTTGACTGAAGGTTCGATAATCGGATCTAAAACTAATTCTTCGATTATATCATCAGTTACCTCTTCTGCTTCTTCTTCCGAAAGTATTTTTTTTCCTTCAACCAAATCCTCCTCAACAATATCTTCTCCTCTATGTTTTTCCTCAGAAGAAAAGTCTTCATTTACATCCTCTTCAGGAGCAATTATATCTTTGTCTTGTTGCACATCTTCCTCTGAGTTGTCTGCTAAAAATGGAATATGTTGTTTTATTTGATCGTAATTTAACCCAACATAAGTACCACCAGATAATAGTATGGCTAGTAATCCAACTCCTATCCAAAATCCAACTCCTTTCTTTTTCCTTGTCTGCTTCCTTGGTTGGTTGGTTTTTTTACTTTTCTGTTTCTCTTTTAGAGAAGATAATTTATCAATAGTAGCTTTTTTCTCTTCTTTCTCTAGAATATTTAATTTTTTCACAGGTGGTTTAGACGTATCTTCAACTTCTTCTTTGACCAAAGGAATTATTGGCTTAGCTTTCTTTTCAGATGGTTTTTTTTCCGCCTTATTATTGTCGTCTTCCTTCAGTTTTACAACCTTCGGATTATCTTTTGTAGGTTTTTTATCAGCAACGGGCTTCTTAGTTGGAGGAATGAATTCGTTTTCAACTTTTTCCGTTGAGATTTTCCAGTTTTTAAATTCGATGTCTCCATCAACTTTTATAAAAGAACCGAATTGGTACATTGTATAATCTTCACCCTTATCCAATTCAGCTTGAATTTCACGAACGTATTTTGCAATTAAATTCTTTGCCTCATTTTCATTCCAGCCTTCTTTTTCGGCTATATGAGCAGAAAGTTTCCCATCGTCATGCTTCAAATAGGGCATAAACATTATTTCACCCGTATTAGTATTGGTTATGGTAAGAGCACCAAGTCCAGGAATAATAATTGTACTTACTTGTTTGAGAATTTCTAATAAATACTTGTCCATAGTTTTTGTTTAAGCAGTTCAAAATACAAAAAATATTTTAGAATCTTTCAGAGAATGAAAAAGTATCTTTCAATCGAATGCCTTTCTCAGTTTCTTGTAAAGTACAACACTCATTTTGAAAATCATGCTCTAAAAACAAGATAAAACTTTCTTTAGCCGCTTTTTTTAAGAATTTATCTTTTTCAGATAAAGTTAGAAGAGGTCTCGTGTCATACCCCATAACATAAGGCAATGGTATATGTCCTACACTCGGCAATAAATCTGCCATGAACACCAAAGTTTGGCCTTGGTACTTAATGTGAGGAATCATCATACTTTCAGTGTGGCCATCGACAAATAATACATCAAAGTTATTGAAAATGTTTTTGGTGAAGTCACCTTCTCTTTCAATGAATTTTAATTGTCCACTTTCTTGTATAGGCATAATGTTTTCCTTTAAGAAGGATGCCCTTTCACGCTTATTTGGCTCTGTGGCCCATTTCCAATGATTTTCTGTACTCCAATAAGTCGCATTTTTAAACACAGTATCTAGTTGAGTTCTGGCTTTATTCCATTGAATAGCCCCGCCACAATGATCAAAATGAAGATGAGTGAGAAAAACATCTGTGACATCGTTCACGTCAAAACCTAGTTTATTCAAGTTAGGCTCCAGACTATTTTCATCTGACATATAATAGTGCGAGAAAAATTTTTCTGTTTGCTTGTCTCCAATTCCTGTGTCAACTAAGATTAATCTATCTCCGTCTTCTATTAATAGACAGCGCATCGACCAATCGCACATGTTGTTACTGTCGGCGGGATTGGTTCTTTGCCATAATGTTTTTGGGACGACGCCAAACATGGCGCCTCCATCTAATTTAAAATTTCCAGAATTTAGAGGATGTATTTTCATAGTTAGCCATTTTGTTCTGCAATATACAAAGTTCCAATTGCAAGTATTGCGATTAGAAGTCCAATAATTTTTTTGCGCGTTGTTGTTTCTCTAAAAAAAAGAAAACCAAATAATGAAGAAAGTAAAACAACAGATACGTTTGTCAGGGCTAGAACAGTAGAACCTTCCCAACCTGTCGTTTTATATGATAATAATAGCAAATAAATGGAAAAAAAATTGGGTACTCCTAAAATTAGTCCCGCTAGAATGTTTTTACCTTCTATTTTAGATTTTCTTTTCGCTACTTTATAAATAAGAATCGTTGAACCAATGACTCCTGACAGTCCAAGACTTATCGCAGAAAATAAAGAAGGTTGAAGTACATTTAATTCATGGTCTTGAACATAATTAAGTAAAAAATCTAATGCGCCACAACCAAAAAATAAAATAAGAAGCATCCATACAAACTTTGATTTTTGACCGGTAGTTTTCTCTGGTGCCGAAACAAGAATTACTCCAAGGAATGCTAAAATAATGCCTAATAGCTTAAGTACGGTTGGTGTCTCAGAGTGATAAATCATTAATAAAATCAACGAAATAGCCATACTCATTTTTACAGCAATGGAAGTAGAAGCTACACCATTTTCCTGCGAACTTCTACCAAGAATGAAGAAAATGAAAATAAACAAAAAACTAGCGATTAATGCATAAATCATCCAACTATTTTGAATCATTGCTTCTGGTTCCCATGTGTTTCCGTAGAATAGAAAACCAATTGCTGCAGCAGTGAAATAGTTAACTACGATGGCTTGAAATGTATCGATATTAAATTTCTTGAATAGCGTAAAAATTACAAAAATCAATGACGAAGAAATAATGGATAGAATAAATGGAATCATAGGTTGATAAAAGTTGTGATTTCATCTTCAAAAAAAGACTCGGTGTGACTCATTGACGTTTTTATTGTCGGAGCCTTTGTTCCTTTTTCAAAAGTTGATTGACCTTTTATTTTCTTTGCCTCGTCCCATAAATCAGCGTCGATGAATGATTGCAAAGTTGAAGACCCTCCTTCGATTAAGACAGATAGAATGTTTTTTCTGTAAAGTTCTTCTAGAATTGTTCGAGGATTGATGTCTTCCATTTTAATAAACTCATTGCTTCCTTCTTTTAAATTTTTAACAGAATTAAGAAAAATCGTCGGGGCGTCATCATTAAAAATGAGGGATGATTGATTTAGTTGTAATTTTGAATCAATAACAATTCGAATAGGATTTTTTCCTGTAATTTTTCTTACAGTCAGTGATGGATTATCATTCTCAACTGTTTTTCTTCCAACAAGGATTGACTGATGTTCTTTTCTCCACGTATGAACAAGACTTTGTGTCTCTTTGCAAGAAATCCAGCTAACGTTTCCCTTATTTCCTCCGTTATCAATGAAACCGTTTTTTGTTTCTGCCCATTTAAGAAAAACGTACGGTCTTCTTTTTTTGTGAAAAGTAAAAAAGTGTTTATTGACCTCATTGCATTCTCGCTCAAGAATTCCAGAGATAACTTCAATGCCATTTTCTTTAAGAATCGAAACGCCTTTTCCATTAACTTTTGAATGGGGGTCACTACTGCCAATAACTACTCGTTTGAATTGGCTTTCAACGATTAGGTTTGCACATGGCGGAGTTTTCCCAAAATGTGCACAAGGTTCCAGTGAAACATATATTGTTGATTCTGAAAGCAGAGATTTATCTTCAACAATATTAATGGCATTTACTTCTGCGTGGGGTTCTCCAAAGTTTTTATGGTAACCTTCTCCAATAATTTTATCGTTATATACAATCACAGCACCAACCATTGGGTTGGGTGAAACATTTCCTTGACCAATTTTAGCAAGTTGAATGCATCGTCGCATATATTTTTCGTGAGAAAGCATGAGCAAAGTTAAAAATACAAGTGAAACAATAGTTGCAAAGCAAGTCGAATTGTTGAATAGAACATTTGTTGAAAAATGCTATTTTTATCCTATGAAACAATTTACTTCTGCTCAAAAAAGAAAACACCTTTTTAGCTTGCCTGTTATTGTTGCGGCATTAGGTTATTTCGTAGATATTTATGATTTGACCTTGTTTGGAATCGTACGAATTGACAGTTTAAGAGACCTTAATTTAGATGTTGATAAGGTTGGTTCTTTGATTCTCAATTGGCAAATGTTAGGTTTATTAGTTGGAGGGATTCTATGGGGTGTTTTGGGTGATAAAAAGGGCCGTTTAACAGTTCTGTTCGGCTCTATTCTTGTTTATTCTTTAGCAAACATTGCATGTGGGTTTTTACCGCAAATGAACTTCATGGATACAACAACTTTGTATTGCATACTTCGCTTTGTTGCCGGAGTTGGTCTTGCTGGGGAATTGGGAGCTGGGATCACACTCGTTGCAGAATCACTACCCAAAGAGTTACGCGCTATAGGAACGTCACTTGTTGCCGGATTTGGATTGCTAGGCGCAGTTGTTGCAAAACTAACTGTAGGTTTCTCAGGTGATTGGACTATGACCTACTTTATTGGAGGTGCTTTAGGGTTAATGTTGTTGCTCCTGAGGATGGGAGTAGTTGAATCTGGAATGTTTAACCATATAAAGAAAGACGGTTCAGTACAAAAGGGAAACTTCATTTCATTTTTCACAAACAAAAAGCGATTTATTAAGTATGTTAAAGTTATTGCCATCGGCTTACCAACATGGTTCTGCATTGGTATTTTTGCATTCTTCGGCAATCAATTTGCTGTCCCGTTAGGAATTGATGGTGAAATAGATCCAGGCTCATGTATTATGTGGGCTTATATTGGAATTTCAGCAGGAGATTTTGCCAGTGGATTTATTAGCCACTGGCTAGAGTCACGAAAGAAAGCTATTTTTTGGATGTTAATGTTTACTCTACTGGGAGTTATTCTTTTACTTTCCGGAATGGCTAAAACAATAAATGGTTACTATTTTTTCATGGCTTGGTTAGGATTGGGTACGGGTTATTGGGCAATGTTTGTGACCGTTGGAGCAGAACAGTTTGGAACAAATATTCGTTCTACAGCTGCTACTACTATCCCTAATATGGTGAGAGGAAGTCTCCCTTTGATGGTTATTTTGTATAATCACATTAAAGAAGATCATTTTACTGAACCAACGGATGGAATTTTGACAGCAGCAATAGTAGTGGGAGTGATTGCCTTCAGCTTGGCAATTTATTCGGTCTTAACGATTGAGGAGACACATGGTAGAGATTTGGATTTTGTGGAATAAGACAAAAAAAGGCCGTCCCTGTTTTGAGACGACCTAAACAATTGAAATTATTTCTTTTAATGCTTCGCCAAATAATCGGCAACACCGTCAAAAGATGCGGTCATTCCGTCTTCACCTTTTACCCAGTTAGCTGGACAAACTTCACCGTTTTCTTCAACAAATTGAAGAGCATCAACCATTCTCAATGCTTCATCAACATTCCTTCCTAAAGGCAGATTATTAACTAATTGATGCTGCACAATTCCTTCTTTATCAATTAGATATAAGCCACGATATGCAATCATCGGTCCTGTAGCCATCATATTGCCATCAACGTCATAATCGTATTCACCAAACATACATCCGTATGCTTCCGTAATCGTTTTGGTTGTATCTGCTACGATAGGGTATTTAATTCCTTTAATTCCACCTTCTTCCTTTGGTACTTGTAACCAACCCCAATGAGATTCTTCTGTATCTGTTGAACAGGCGACAACTTTTACACCTCTTGCTTCAAATTCTGCTAGTTTACTTTGAAATGCATGCAATTCTGATGGGCATACAAATGTAAAATCCTTCGGGTAAAAGAAAAACAATACATGGTTCTTACCGATAAATTGGTCTAATGAGAAGTCTTCGACAATTTCTCCTCCGTTTACAACTGCTGCTGCAGTGAATGATGGTGCTTTTTTTCCTACTAATACTGACATATTTATTTAATTTATTGTGTTAATATTTACTTTTTTTCAAAAATACTCATTTCTATTCGATAGCAACTCAATTTAACCAAGAACGAAACATCCAGTTCGTTTTCTCTTTCTCTCCAATTAAGTCACTCATCAAGGAATTTGTTCCCTCATCATCAATTTTTTCGGATAAGGAAAGTAATTCACGCTCTTGTCTGAGTAGCTGTTCTTGCCCTTTGAGAATGTATGTTACGCCCGATTGTCCATCATGGATAATTTCATTTTCCTTAACAGGACTATATTCCATGTAGTCACTAAATTTTGAAAGAGGAACTTCACCGATAGATAGAATTCTCTCGGCTATATCATCAATGATTATTTGAGAGCGTGTATATAACTCTTCATATTTTAAATGCAATTCAAAGAATGACTTTCCTTTTATATTCCAATGTAAGGAACGTAAGTTTTGATAATGTAATTGATAGCTTGCTAATAGCGTGTTCAATTTCTGTGTGTATGTGCTTTCTTTTTTCATGTCTCTTAAGTTTTTGTTACAACAAAGATAAGGTCTAATAACTATCAATTTTATTGAATTAATTTATCTTGCCATAGATTTTGATTATATACTATTTAATTGTAATTTTCATAATTCATAATTCATAATTCATAATTCATAATTCATAATTCATAATTCATAACCCCAAATGATATCCATACAGCAAATTCAATACATTCTCACACTAAATGAGGAAAAGCAATTTCAGCGAGCAAGTGAACTTTGTTTTGTTACACAACCAACGCTTTCTATGCAAGTGAAAAAAGCAGAAGAAACATTAGGAGCTCCAATTTTCGATCGATCAAGAAACCCTTTAAAATTGACAGCTTTTGGGGAAGAATTGTTACCTATTTTTAAAGATGTAATTTCTGAATATGAAAAGATTGAACGGGCAGTTCAAAAGAAAGAGGGTGTTTTCCGTGAAGAAATTAGAATGGCCGTGATTCCAACTATCTCAAGTTATATGTTACCTGATATGTATGCTAAATGGAGAGAGTACCTTCCAAATGTTCAGTTAACAATCGAGGAAATGAAAACGGAGGAAATTTTAATTGCATTGGAGAATAGAAAAATTGACATTGGCATTCTCGCAGGGCCAGTTGCAAATTCAAAATGGAGAACGATTCCTCTTTTTCAGGAAGAAATTAAAGCTTTTTTTCCATCATTGAAGAAAAAAGGAGTAAAAGTGGAAGAATTAATGAACGAACATCCGTGGTTGTTAACACAAGGCAACTGTTTGCGAACTCAAATGGTTCATTTCTGTGCCCTGAAGTCGACCGAGTCTCAAGATGATTGGGATTATGAGGGAGGCAGTATTGATTTACTCGAGAAAATGGTAGAACTGCATGGAGGCTATACGATAGTACCAGAATTTTACGCTAAGGGCGGAAAAAAGGGATACAAAAGAATAACATCATCAACGGGAGAAATACCTGCAAGAGAGGTGATTGCACTAATACCAAACAAAAGTTCAAAGTGGGAATATTTGGAGGCAATCATACGTAGGGTTCAGCTAAAATATGGCGAGAAATCAAAAAAAAACTTATCAATCTTAAGCTGGAAATAGTGACCAAAATCGATAAATTGTCTACCCTTTAATCAAGTTTTCAACTTCTTCATTATTCTATCAGTAGCACCCGCATTCTTTGTAACAAAATTTATCTCTTTCATACTAATATCGTTGTAGTTTTCATTAATAGAACGATAAGCATTTTCGAATTCTTGAGTAGTAGCAATGGAAAACCCAAAACCATTTTCAATAAATTCCTTTCCTTCTGGAAAACGCTTATGGTTAGGGCCGAAAATCACAGGTAATCCGAAAACGGCCGGCTCTAGAATATTATGTAAATTGCCAGAAAATCCACCTCCAACATATGCGATATTGCCAAATGAGTATGCATTGGCTAACTGTCCAATGGTGTCAAGAATAAGTATTTTTTTTGTTGATAATTCGCCTTTTTTAGCATTCGTATATCTAGTTGCGTCAGGCAATTGCTGTTGAATATTTTTGATGTGTTGCATATCTATGTTATGAGGAGCAAGTAATATTTTACCTGAGTGCTGTTTAATCCAGGGGATTAAAATAGCCTCATCCTCTGGCCAAGAGCTTCCAATTATGAGCATGTTCTCATTATTTTTAAACTCTTCAATGTACTTATTTTCTTTCACCAAAGACTTATTCTCAATAACTCTGTCAAAACGACTATCTCCTGAAATAGTTGCATTTTTTAACCCAATAGAATTAAGTAGTTGTTTAGAATGATCGTCCTGAACAAAGAACCAATCAAACTTCTTTAAAAGCTTCCTGAATATGCCCCCATACCAACTGAAAAATCGTTGATTCCCTCTGAATAAACCACTGACATTATAAATTCGAGTGCCTTGTGATTTTGCTTCAGAAATGTGATTGAACCAAAATTCGTACTTAACAAAGAACGCTTTTTTGGGTTTGAAATGCTTAATGAATCGTTTTGCGCTTTTTGGAGTGTCCAGCGGCAGATACATAACATAATCTGCTATCCGTTCTCTTTTTTGATAGAAATTCATACCAGACGGAGAGAAGAAAGTGACCAATAAAAAAATACTTGGATCTTTATTGACCATTTTTTTCATCAAGGGAAGACCTTGGTCAAATTCTCCCAAAGATGCACAATGAAACCAAACAACATTCTCTGTATTGACAATAGGAAGATTTTTAAATAATTGTTTTCTTCCAACAATTCCTTCTTTTATCTTCGGATTGAATAAAGATGCAACTCGCATTCCAAATCTCAAAAGATGAATTCCTATGTTGTATAGAAAATGCATTAATTATAGTAAAATTCTTTCGGCAGCCTTTTGTAGATAGGAATTAACCATCCAACTTTAAAACCATACTGAATGTCCAATCTCAAGTCTTTAGAAACGGGAATGTTGGGTTGGTCAAAGAAAACGGTTCTTCTATTGTACGTAAACCCTTCAGAAAGATAAAACCCTCCGTAAAAATTAAATGCTCCTCGATTTGCCATAAGAGCATATCCGATGAATTGTGAAAGATTTAGACCTGAAGTGAGTCGATCATAGCCTTTTCTGTAATCTAATTCTAACAATGGAATTACTTGATCTTGCGTTTCAATTCTTAGTTTATATGCAAGATATCCAATGCCAAGACTTGCATAAATTCCTGAATTTTTATTCGGACTCAAAACAGGAAAAATTTTCCCAACAGACGCGCCAGCGCTAAAACCTCTTGACAAAACACGGATTATTGCAATATCTCCATTGACATCAGTAACATTTCCTTTTGAGTCAACTAATTCATCAAAAAGACCTGTGACATTGATTTTACTCCCAAAAATAAAATTTCCTTCAACCCCAAAAATCCAATTTCGACTTGTTTTGTATCCTGCAAGAAAACCAACATTGTTCAAAAACCCAAATCGTTCATCTAAATCGCCAGAAGTCCAATTAGCTCCATAATTAACGCTTATCCAAGGGGTTGCTAATATAGTGTCAGAAGCATTTCTTTGAGCAAAAGAAAATGTTGAAATGAAAATCCCAAAGAAGGTGCCGACTAAAAATGTTTTCATGACTAATGATATATGTATATAATATTTGTTCAAATTTACGGAAATATCTTATCCAACACTTATTTTTAATAATTGTTCAGTTAATAAATGTTAGAAAATTAGAATTATTGTTGTTTGATATGGTTTTGTTGCCCTATTTCTTATCTTTAACCCCTTGTTTAAAAATGTAATGAACATCTTTCGATGAAAAATATACAAATGGTCGACTTAAAGTCGCAATACCAAAAAATAAAACCTGCTGTTGATAAAGCAATTAGTGAAGTTCTTGAATCTGCACAGTTCATTAATGGACCTGAAGTAAAGTCGTTTCAAACAGAAATGGAAGCTTATCTTGCTGTGAAACACGTCATTCCATGTGCTAATGGCACGGATGCTTTGCAAATTGCATTGATGGCACTTGGATTACAACCCGGTGATGAGGTAATTACTACTTCTTTTACATTCATTGCAACAACTGAAGTTATCGCTTTATTAGGTTTGAAACCAATTTTTGTTGACGTTGATTTAGATACTTTCTGTATAGACGCAACTAAAATTGAAGCAGCAGTAACTGATAAGACAAAAGCAATTGTCCCTGTTCATTTATATGGGCAAGCGGCAAACATGGAAGAAATTTTATTGGTAGCTAAAAAGCACAATTTAGTCGTAGTTGAAGACAACGCCCAAGCAATTGGAAGTAATTATCATTGTGTTGATGGAGATCAAAAAACAGGAACTCTAGGTGATATTGGATGTACGTCTTTTTTTCCTTCAAAGAATTTAGGATGCTACGGTGATGGAGGCGCTATTTTTACAAATAACGATGAGTTAGCAGCTAAAATGAGAATGATTGTGAACCATGGGCAAAGTAAAAGGTATTACCATGACCTCGTTGGTGTTAATTCTCGACTGGATAGTATTCAAGCGGCTGTTTTAAGAATCAAGTTGAGAGAATTAGATAATTATATCGCGGCAAGAAGAAAAGTGGCTGACTACTACGATAGCTTCTTTGCTCCATTCGACGGAATCAAAACACCTATGAGAGGAACACAATCTAGTCATGTTTTTCATCAATACACATTAACATTAGAAGGAATTGATAGAGATGCATTGAATCAATACCTAGCAGAAAAAGGAATTCCTTCAATGATTTATTATCCTGTACCTGCTCATAAGCAAAAGATGTTTAGTTCATTTGGTTCTGCGGAAACGATTCTACCTATTACTGATTGGTTGGGAGAAAGAGTCCTTTCTTTACCAATTCATACAGAAATGGATGAGGAGCAATTGTCTCATATTTGCAATGGAATTGCAGAGTTCATGAAAGTAAACGCTTAATTGGATTCAATGAAAAAAATTGCGGTCATAGGCACGGGTTATGTTGGGTTGGTTACAGGAACATGTTTTGCTGAAACTGGAAACCAAGTAATTTGTGTGGATATTGATGAGAGTAAAGTGGAGCGAATGCGAAAAGGAGAGGTTCCTATTTACGAACCTCATTTGGATGTCGTTTTTGAGCACAATATTAAGGCAAACCGTATTTCTTTCACAACGAATTTGAAAGAGGCAATTGATTTTGCAGAAATAATTTTTTTGGCACTACCAACTCCACCGGGAGAAGATGGTTCTGCTGACTTGAGCTATGTTCTTGGAGTTGCAGAAAATCTAGGTAAAATGATGACTGAATATAAGGTTATCGTCGATAAATCAACTGTTCCTGTTGGAACAGCTCAAAAAGTTGAGGCTAAAATTAAAGAAAATGCAATAGTTGATTTTGCCGTTGTATCTAATCCAGAGTTTTTAAGAGAAGGTTTTGCCATTGATGACTTTTTAAGTCCTGATAGAGTAGTTGTTGGCACATCGGATGAGCGTGCAGTTCAAATAATGACAGAATTGTATAAACCATTCATTCGAGATGGCCATCCATTGATTATTATGGATGAAAAATCTGCAGAACTGACCAAATATGCAGCCAATTCTTTCTTAGCAACCAAGATTACTTTCATGAACGAAATGGCCAATTTCTGTGAAATAGTTGGAGCGGATGTCGATAAAGTCAGAGAAGGAATAGGTTCAGATTCTCGAATTGGACATAAATTTTTATACTCAGGAATTGGATTTGGAGGGAGCTGCTTCCCAAAAGATGTCAACGCACTATTAAAAAGTGGTGCAGACGCTGGTTATCAATTTGAAATCATTCAAAGCGTATTGAATGTCAATGAAAATCAGAAAATTGTCTTAGTAGAGAAAGTGAAGAATTACTTTGGTGATTTGAAAGGTATGCAATTCGCATTATGGGGATTGGCTTTTAAGCCAGACACGGATGATATTCGAGAGGCATCAGCCCTGTACATGATCGATGCATTGGTTGGTGCTGGAGCAAAAATTGTTGCATTCGACCCTGAAGCAATGGATAACGTGAAAGAAATTGTTGGTGATGATGTTACATTTGTCAACGACCAATACGACGCCTTAAAGGATAGTGATGCTCTTCTTATTGCAACTGAATGGAAAGCATTTGTCAATCCAGATTTTGATAAAATGAAAGCAATTTTAAAAGAACCAATCATTTTTGACGGTAGGAATATTTACGATTTGAAAGAGATGAAATTGAAAGGTTTTTATTATAATTCTATTGGTAGAAAAACAGTTCTTAAATAAACCAGATGGCAGAAAGAAAAAAGATATTAATTACAGGAGCAGCCGGATTTTTGGGTTCTCATTTATGTGATTTTTTCGTTGCTAAGGATTATTATGTTATCGCAATGGATAATTTAATCACTGGAAGAATAGAGAACATTGAACATCTTTTCCCTTTAGAGAATTTTGAATTTTGCAATCATGATGTGACCAAATTCATTCATGTTCCTGGTAATTTAGATTACATTCTTCATTTTGCTTCACCAGCGAGTCCTATTGACTATCTGAAAATTCCTATTCAAACATTGAAAGTGGGATCATTAGGAATTCACAACTGCCTTGGGTTGGCAAAAGCAAAGAATGCGAGAATCCTTATTGCTTCAACTTCTGAAGTGTATGGCGACCCAGAAGTCCATCCTCAAACAGAAGATTATTGGGGGCATGTTAATCCTGTTGGTCCGAGAGGAGTTTATGATGAGGCAAAACGTTTTCAAGAAGCTATCACGATGGCATATCATACTTTTCATAAAGTGGAGACTCGTATAGTAAGAATTTTTAATACTTACGGACCGAGAATGAGACTGAACGATGGTCGTGTTTTACCTGCATTTATTGGTCAAGCTCTGCGCGGTGAAAATTTAACCATTTTTGGAGATGGTTCGCAAACTCGTTCATTCTGTTATGTAGATGATTTAGTCGAAGGTATTTATCGTTTATTGAATAGTAATTGCAGCGATCCTGTTAATGTAGGAAATCCTTCTGAAATTAGTATTGCAGATTTTGCACAAGAGATAATTAAACTGACAGGTACTGATCAGAAAGTGATCTTTAAAGGATTGCCTATAGATGACCCAAAACAAAGACAGCCTGATATTACCAAAGCAAGAGAAATCTTAAGTTGGGAGCCAAAAATTGGTAGAGAAGAGGGACTGAAGAGAACCTATAAATACTTCAAAAATTTACCAAAAGAAGAATGGACGGCAACCGCTCATTATAATTTTGAAAAATACATCGTACGCTAATGAATTATTTCGCACATGAAACGGCAGTGATTGACGAAGGTTGTCAAATTGGAGAGGGTACTAAAATCTGGCACTTTTCTCATGTGATGCCAAAATGTTCTATTGGAGAAAATTGCAATATCGGCCAAAATGTTGTCGTTTCGCCCAAGGTTGTTTTAGGCAAGAATGTAAAAATTCAAAACAATGTGTCTTTATACACTGGAGTCATCTGTGAAGACGATGTTTTTTTAGGCCCTTCAATGGTTTTTACAAATGTAATGAACCCGAGAAGTGCTGTAGTTCGTAGAGGTGAATTCCTAAAAACGATTGTAAGAAAAGGAGCAAGTATTGGTGCGAATGCAACCATTGTTTGTGGTCATGATATTGGTAGATTTGCATTTATTGGAGCAGGTGCTGTGGTAACAAAAACAGTTCCCAATTACGCATTAGTTGTGGGAAATCCTGCACGGCAAATAGGCTGGATGAGTGAATTTGGTCATCGTTTAAATTTTGATGCATCTGGAATTGCAATTTGCGAAGAAAGTAAAGAGAAGTATAAATTAGTGAATAAAGAAGTAGTTAAAGTTAGTGATACATTGAGCTGATTTATACTTTCAATGAGCATTCAATAAATCATTTTAACAGTGTTATAGAATATAAAATATGACTGACAACCAGAAAATAAAATTTGCAATTATCGGAGCGGGTCACATTGGAAAACGACATGCCGAAATGATTCACCGAGAGAAAGAAAGTGAATTGGTTGCTTTAATTGACATTAGAGCAAAAGAAGAATGTGGTGCACAAGATTTTGATGTCCCATTTTTTAACTCTATAGAAGAATTGGTTACCTCAGGATTGGAATTTGATGTGCTGAATGTGTGTACCCCAAATGGTCTGCACGCTGAACAAAGTATTAAAGCATTATCTGCTGGCAAACATGTTGTTTGTGAAAAACCAATGGGGCTTTCTAAAGATAATTGTGAGAAGGTGATTTTTAAATCATTACAGATGTCTAAGAATGTATTCTGCGTTATGCAAAACCGATATTCTCCTCCTTCAGAATGGATCAAATCTGTTATCGATGCAGAATTGTTAGGTGATATTTTCATGGTGCAATTAAATTGTTACTGGAATAGAGATGATCGTTATTATAAAAAGGGAGGATGGAAAGGGACTCCTGATTTAGATGGAGGAACATTATTCACGCAATTTTCTCATTTTATTGATATTATGTATTGGCTGTTTGGCGATATTGATAATATTTCAGGAAAATTTGCCGATTTCACACACGAAAAATCAACAGCATTTGAAGATTCAGGTTTTGTAAATTTTGATTTTGTAAATGGTGGGATGGGAAGTTTAAATTACTCCACAGCTGTGGCCAACCAGAATTTAGAATCTTCCTTGACAATTGTAGGAAGCAAAGGAAGTGTGAAAATTGGCGGACAATACATGAACGAAGTGGCAGTTTGCAATATTCAGGATTATGAAATGCCCGAATTGAAAGAGTCTAATCCAGCTAATGATTATGGACCATATAAAGGTTCAGCAGCAAACCATAATTACGTTATTAAAAACGTCATTGACACATTAAAAGGAAGAACAACGGCAACCACAAACGCTTTAGAAGGTCTTAAGGTTGTTGAAATTATTGAAAGAATATATAAAGTAAGAAATGAGCAACTCGATTTATAATAAATTAGTCAACAAAGAAGCAAAATTAGCAGTAGTTGGACTTGGATACGTAGGATTACCAATTGCATTAGAATTTGCAAAGAAAATTTCTGTCGTTGGTTTTGACATCAATGAAGAACGTGTTGATATGATGAGGAATCATGAAGATCCTAGCAAAGAATTGAATAAAACTGATTTCGATAATAGTGACATTACGTTTACGGCAATCGTAGAAGAAATGAAAGATGTGAAATTCTTTGTTGTGGCCGTTCCAACTCCAATTGACGATGCTAATTTACCCAATCTTGGTCCTTTATTAGCTGCCAGTAAAACGGTTGGAAAGGTTTTGAAGAAAGGCGATTATGTGGTTTTTGAATCAACAGTTTATCCTGGCTGTACGGAAGAAGATTGTATTCCGGTTCTGGAAGAAGTTTCTGGGTTAAAATTTCCAGAGGATTTTAAAGTCGGTTATTCTCCTGAAAGAATTAATCCGGGAGATAAAGAACACACACTCCAAAATGTCATTAAGGTGGTTTCTGGCTGCGATGAAGAGTCTCTAGATAATATTGCAAAAATCTATGAATTAGTTGTTGGAGCGGGAGTGCATCGCGCCGCATCCATAAAAGTTGCTGAAGCAGCAAAAATTATTGAAAATACACAACGAGATGTCAATATCGCATTGATTAACGAGTTATCTATAATATTTAATAAACTCGGAATTAACACGTTTGACGTACTTGAGGCAGCTGGCACTAAATGGAACTTCCTGAAATTCTCTCCAGGATTAGTTGGAGGTCATTGCATAGGTGTTGACCCATACTACTTGACGCATAAAGCACAACAGGCAGGTTATCATTCTAAAGTGATTACAAGTGGTCGCTATGTGAACGACTCAATGGGATTCTATATTGGAAAACAAACCGTTAAGAAAATCTTAGCAACAGGCAAACACATACAAGATGCTAAAGTGCTGGTTATGGGAGCAACGTTTAAAGAAGATGTAAGTGATATTAGGAATTCTAAAGTAATTAACATTATAACAGAGTTAAAATCTTTTCAGGTTCAGGTTGATTTGATGGACCCTCATGCGTCTTCATCAGAAATGCTCGATGAATATGGAGTCGGACTTACAGAACATTCATCTAATGATTATGATGCAATTATCGTAGCTGTTAATCACAAAGAATACAAAGAAATGTCAGAAGATCAGTTTTGTACTATGATGAAAGACGACAAAGGCATTTTTGTCGATGTGAAAGGTATTTTTAAAGGAAAAATTAAGAATTTAGAGTATTGGAGTCTTTAGGAATAAGAATTAGTAAATGAAAAAGTGGTTAAGTTCCTGATTATGACATTTACTTTTCTCTAAAATCAGCAATGAGATTATTCAATCGTTTCAAGAAAAAGGAAGTACTTCCACCAATTGATTTGTCATCTTTTAAGGTTGATATGCACAGCCATTTAATTCCAGGAATTGATGATGGTTCCCAATCCATGGATGAAACAATTGCTATGTTAGCGAAATTCGAAAGTTTTGGTTACAAAAAAGTAATTACGACACCTCACATCATGAGTGATTTTTATAGAAACACACCCGAAATTATTGTGAGAGGCCTTGAGAAAGTGAAACAAACAGCCAAAAAATTAAATCTTGAAATTGAGATAGAGGCAGCTGCAGAATATTACTTTGATGAAACTTTGCTCGAGAAATTGGAGAAAAAGGAAAAACTGATGACTTTTGGTGACAATTATGTGCTTTTTGAGTTCTCTTTTCATGTAGAACCACCACAAATAGATAAGTTACTTTTCGAATTATTGTCACAGGGTTACAAACCAGTTTTAGCTCATTTTGAGCGCTATATGTTCCTACTTAATACACCAGAAAAAGCAAGAAAATGGAGAGAAATGGGGATCAATATTCAAATGAACTTCAATTCTCTAGGAGGCCACTATGGGCCTGAAATTCAAAAACAAGCAGAGTGGTTAGTTGACAATAAACAAATAGATTTCGTTTCAACAGACTGCCATAGAATGGATCATCTATTGATTCTGGAAAAAAATTTAGTGAACCCTTATTTTCATAAGTTGCTAGAACTTGATTTAAAAAATGGGGATTTGTTACGTTGAGAAATGTTGTCTATATTTAACATAAAATAATTCAAGTATGAATTCGAACTTAGCAGTATTAATAGATGGGGACAATATTCCTTCAGCTCATGTTAAAGAAATGATGGAGGAAATTGCAAAATATGGCAATCCTACAATCAAAAGAATTTACGGGGATTGGACTAGTCCACATTTATCGAAGTGGAAAAACGTACTTCTGCAAAATGCAATTACTCCAATTCAACAGTATGCTTATACCAAAGGAAAAAATGCAACCGATTCTGCAATGATAATCGATGCAATGGATATTTTGTATTCTGAAAAGGTAAATGGATTTTGTTTAGTTTCTAGTGATAGTGACTTTACTAAATTAGCTACTAGACTGAGAGAAGCTGGTATGCAGGTAATTGGAATAGGTGAAAAAAAAACACCGACCCCTTTCATCGTTGCTTGTGATAAATTTATTTACATTGAAATTATTAGAAAACAGACTGAGAAAAAAGAGAACATCAATCAAAATGATGATGTAAAGGAGAGCATCGATAAAATTACGCCAAAAGTAATTTCACTTATAGCTAGTACAATAGCGGATTTGTCAGATGAAGAGGGATGGGCATTTCTGGGAGATGTAGGAAGTTTACTTCAAAAAAAACAACCTAATTTTGATTCAAGAAATTATGGATTTGACAAGTTGACACCTCTGATTAAATCAATGGGCAAGTTCGAACTTGAGCAACGAGACAATTCAAAAAGTAAATTCAAACTGATTTACGTTAAGATCAAATAATCATGCCTTTCGACGAATACCTTTCTGAACGTATCCATAATCAATTGGAGTCGATGCAACTCGATTTTTTTGCAAAAAGAATGATGGGAGGTTTAATCTTTATGGTCAACAACAAAATGTTTTGCGGCATCCATTATTCAAAAAAAAAGGAAATACATTTACTAATGGCAAGAATTGGTGAAGAAGCGTCAATCGATGCTTTGAATAAAAACGGTTGTCATCCGATGGATTTTACCGGTCGACCAATGAAAGGTTTCGTTTTCGTTACGCCGGATGGGTATGACAGAGAAGATGATCTTGAATATTGGTTACAACTTTGCAACGAATTTAATCCACTTGCTAAAGCAAGTAAAATGAATAAAAAGAAGTGATTTTCCTTACAAAAGATTTTTAACTTAATATCCACTCCAACTTCCTACTAACTGGTCTCCTCTTAGCATCAAGCTTGGAAAGGGGATTTTCAAGTAGTTAAATTGCTTTACAATCGCTTTAAGCCAGGGTCTTTTAATAGGTAAACGACTAAAATCGATATCTAGAGAAAGTAAAAACTCTCTTTTTTCATTGTAAGTTATACCTGACACCACATCTGTGTAGGAAGATTTATTACCAATTAATTTTGCATCAACACTATAGCCTATAGAAAGGCATGCCCATTTTGGAATTTTACTATTCTTAAAAAAAGTACCTGGACTAAAGCTTAGCCAATAGGTTTGACCATTATAGTCTTTCAATAGTGATTCAGTAAAGTTACGACCTAATACAGCTGGTCGGATAGATGCATATTTAGTAGGGAGTGCAGAAAATTTTGGAATTATGCGTTCTTCTCCCCAAGCTAATTCTTGTCCCAAAAAAGACAGAGAACCCAACGTGTTAGCACCAACGTCTCCCCATGAAAAACCCCAATTCTTGCTGTATCCATCCAAAATCTCGAAGGTAGATTGATAACCAACACTTATCCCTGTTCCGATGATGAGAGAAGTTTTCTTACTGACCCCTGACCATCGATAGAGATCCGAAGTCAACTTATTGATTTTATAGGCAGTATAAAAATGACCAACCTTGTCCATTTGCAACCATTCTTTATTGTCGTTGAAAAATTGAAACTTACTCTTTGGAATATCCTTGTACCAAATTTGAGATAAACCAATGATGCTGCTCGCCCAAACAGTTGAAACACTTGAAGTAATTGCAATTACACGTTTATTATTGAGAGAATCTGAAGGCAGAAACAATTGCTGACAAAAGGTACTGTGTGTGGAGCCAATTAAAAAGAATAAAAAAATGGTTTTAAGCATAGAAGACGAAATTACGGCAAAAGAATAGAAGATATGTATAATTTTCTTTGAAAGTAGTCGTTTTACTACTTATTCTCCTATTTTTGTCTGCTGTTATTTTGTGGCCTCAAGATGGTTGAATTTAAGGATAACATTCATTAACTTTAGAAAAAATGAATAAGATTGTAAAAGATTGGAATGATATAAAAATCAATGATAGCTGGGCAATTTTTAAAATTGTTGCAGAATTTGTTGAAGGGTACGATAGAATGGCTAAAATAGGACCGTGTATTTCTGTTTTTGGATCTGCTAGAACAAAAGAAGCGAACAAATACTATCAGCTGGGTGTAGAAGTATCAAAGCTATTGGCCGAAGGTGGTTATGGAGTAATAACGGGTGGAGGCCCTGGTATTATGGAGGCTGGAAATAAAGGCGCCCAAGAAGGCGGCGGTAAATCAGTTGGTTTAAATATCGATTTACCATTTGAGCAAAATCATAACCCATATATCGATCAAGAACATAATTTAGAATTTGACTATTTTTTCGTTAGAAAAGTTATGTTCGTTAAATATGCACAAGGTTTTGTTGTTCTTCCTGGAGGTTTTGGGACTTTAGATGAATTATTCGAAGCGCTGACATTAATCCAAACTAAAAAAATCAATCAACGACCTGTTGTTTTAATAGGAAGTGAGTATTGGAGCGGGCTAATGAGTTGGGTGAAATCAACCATGCTGGAGATGGAAAATAATGTATCGGCAAAAGATTTGGATTTAATCAAGGTGGTTGATACTGCTCAAGAGGCTTATGATGCCATAGATGAATTCTATAAGCATCATGAACTTTCTCCAAACTTCTAACGTATATTTGTACTTAATAAACTGTAGTTATGTTAATTAAATTATGGAATTATGTGAAAAGTAAAAGATTCTTACTGAATCTTGCAGCAATGATTGTTGCTTACTTCATAATAATTTTTGGATTTAAAGCGTATCTCGGTAGTAGAACCAATCATGGACAGAAAATTGAAGTGCCCAATTTTGTTGGGGAAAATCAAAATAATCTTAAAAATGTTTTGACAGGTTCTCAATTGTCCGTGGAAATACTGGATTCAATTTATGACCCGACAAAGGTCGAAGGCACTATTTTAGAACAGGACCCTATGCCAACTTCCCTTTCTAAAATATATGTGAAAGAAGGCCGTGTAGTAAGAGTGAGAGTATCTAAAAGAACACAATTGATAGAAATGCCTGATTTAGTAGATAAATCACAGCGTTTTGCTGAGAATATTCTCAATAATAGAAAAATTAGATATAAATTAGAATATCAACCTTCCAAAGAAGCACACGGAGCGGTTATTGATCAACAATATAAAGGGAAGTTCATCTTGCCAACCACAAAATTGCCTATTGGTTCAAGAATAACACTTATTGTAGGAAGGGATGAAAGTGGAGTATCTTTGGTTTTACCCAACCTCTTTGGCTTAACTATCGTCGAAGCTAGAGAGCGGATAGGAAATATGTCCAGTATGGACTTTATGGCAGTTTGCCCAAGTTGTATTACGCAAGCTGATTCTCTGATGGCGAGAGTAATTTCTCAGTCACCAGAGTTTTCAGAAGGTGCTGTGGTCGCTTCTGGAACAACTATTTCTGTTTATGCAGAAAAGGAATTTAGCGGTGAAACACCTTAAAAAATAAGAATGACAAATTTATTAACCGTACTGTTTTTCACATTCTCTTCCATTGCTTTTACTCAAGGAGAGGAGATAGGCCCATTGATGGGCAATCCTCAGCTACAAAAAAATGTGCAAAAAAACATTCTTAAGATGAATGACGGAACTTTTGACAGCACATTCATCTATACACAAGACACCATAAGTTTACCCGTTTTTGATGAATTCAGTAGCGATAAATTTCAAAAGTACAATGCCGATTACACAGATGTTGGTGTAACCTTTGACAAAGTATATCATCTAATGAGTACCACTGGTTTGGTTCTACCAAATAATGAACAATATACAACGCAAGTTACTTTCTATCGAACGATTGATCTTGCAAATGGTACTTTTAATGATGTGCCTTTCACGGATACGGTGATTAGAATTGGTGATTTGACAAGTTATCCAGTTACTTTTATTCCAACGAGCGTTTACCCACCATTCTATATATATGACACCATTGATTATCCAAACCCCGTTGATACAGTTTGGCTTTCTCCTGATGTTGTTCAAGATTCTGCAACACAGTTTTTTGCAAATGTGAATGATCTTTCTGCGATTTGGATGGATTCAGAAGCCTATCGAAATTTTACTTTCGCAAAAGAACCATGGTCTTTAGGAGTGGCAACTTTTGATGGATTAGATGAGGTTGGATTCCCGTATGAATTTGGATCAACGATTACCAATTATGCAGACCGACTAACATCTAAACCGATTGACATGGGGTCTCTAACAGCTGGTGATTCTGTATATTTTAGTTTTTTGTATCAACCGCAAGGTTATGGCGATGCTCCAGAATCGGGTGACTCTTTGATTTTAGAATTCTACGCTGTCGATCTAGATCAGTGGAAAAGAGTTTGGAGTGCGAATGGAAGCCCTTCTGCTGATTTTAAAATGGTTAACATAAGAATTGATAATCCAGATTATTTGAAAAAGGGATTTCAGTTTAGATTACGCAATTATGGCGGTCTCTCGGGTAGTTTGGATCATTTTCATGTCGATTATGTAAACTTAAGAGCGTTCTCGGGAATACAAGATACAGTGATTCGAGATTTTGCCATCGTTTACCCTGTAGAACATCTTTTGGATACCTATAGTTCAGTTCCATGGGATCATTATGTAAATAATGCTACCGGAAAAATGTCTTCCAATGTTGAAGTTCTGGTCAGAAACAGTGACAACGTCCCAGAGAATGAACAAGACGGTACAACCGAAATTCAGTATTCGGGAACAAATGAAGCGACGTATGTTTTACTTGAAAGTCAATTGAATAATGGGGATCTAAATTACTCTCCTTGGACGACCTATTCTTCATTGCATGATTTTAGTTTGGGTTTAGGCTTTGATATAAGTAAAACGGGTCCGAGAGAGGAATTTGACATTGTAACTGGAGTTACTCATCTCAATACTAGTTTTACACAGAACGACTCTTCTTATACCAAGCAAGTTTTTCAGAATTACTACAGTTATGATGATGGAACAGCGGAAGGAGCTTATGGTCCTCTTGGACTTCAAGCAAGATTGGCAATAAAGTACACCCCTTATGAAGCTGACTCTTTAATTGGAGCGAGAATTCACTTTGTTCCATCCGTTTATGATGTCTCCAGCAAATTGTTTATTCTTACTGTTTGGGATGATAATGGAGGGGTGCCGGGTAATGTGATCTATGAAGATGGTGTTTTTTTTCCAAGGCAACCTTATTATGAATACGACAGAGACATTTTCACGAATTACTACTTCATTGATACACAAAAAGTTCGTGTTAATGGAACTTTCTATATTGGATGGAAACAGTTCGATGCGGATCGATTAAATGTAGGTTTCGATAAAAATACAATTCACAATGACAAGACTTTTTTCAGTACTGACAATGGAATTTCTTGGACGCAATCGAGTATTCCTGGATCCGTGATGATTCACCCAATATTTTCAACAAGTTATGATGCAGTACTGGGGATTAAAGAAAAGGAAACGATCAAAGTGAATGTTCAACTATTTCCTAATCCAACATCAACTCAATTAACCATTGAAATAAACAATGCTGAATTTGAGTTTGCGGAAATTTACAACTTACAAGGTTGTGTTGTGAAGAAATCGAACGAGCAGATAATTGATTTTTCCGATATGCCAAATGGGATGTATCTAGTAAGAGTTAATGGTAAATTTGGACCTTTTAAAATCATCAAGAATTGATAATGACAGATAAAATTTCAGAAGATGAATCTACACGGGAGGATTTATTTGAGCATTACAAATTCATAGCTGACCCAGGTCAAGAATTATTGAGAATTGACAAGTTTTTGTTAGATCGATTACCAAATACTTCTAGAAACAAGATTCAAGTGGCCGCTAAAAATGGTAACATTCTAGTCAATAAAACTAAAGTTAAGCAGAATTACAAGATTAAACCTATGGATGAGGTTTCTATTGTTCTTCCTTATCCAGTGCGAGAGTTAGAGTTAATACCTGAGGATATTCCAATTGAAATCGCTTTTGAAGATGATGAATTAATCGTTGTGAATAAAGAGGCAAATATGGTAGTCCATCCTGGTTATGGGAACTATACAGGAACTTTAGTCAATGCATTGGTCCATCATTTTGACAATCTTCCTTCTCGGAGTCAAGACTATTTTGGAAGACCAGGCTTAGTTCATAGACTCGACAAACACACCACAGGTTTGCTGGTTGTTGCAAAAACGGAGTTTACTTTAACTAATCTAGCGAAGCAATTTTTTGATAGAACAACGGAAAGAAGATACTGGGCATTGGTATGGGGAGACGTAAAAGAAGATGGAACTGTAACGGGGCATGTAGGTCGTTCTTTGAAAAATAGAAAAGTAATGACTGTTTTTCCAGAAGGTGACAATGGAAAGCATGCGGTAACTCATTACAAAGTCTTAACAAGATACGGCTATGTTACACTTGTTGAATGTAAATTAGAAACGGGTCGTACACACCAAATTCGAGTCCATATGAAACATATAGGTCATACACTTTTTAATGATTTAGAATATGGCGGAGATTCTATTTTAAAAGGGACAACCAATTCAAAGTATAAAAAATTCATCCTTAACTGTTTCGATTTATTGTCCGGTCAAGCATTGCATGCTAAAACATTAGGATTCCAGCATCCGACTAAAAAAGAGCAAATCCAATTGTCATCTGATTTACCTCATGGATTTCAATCTGTGCTTGATAAATGGGAGAAATACACAGGTGTAGAATAGTTGATTCTCCTAAAAATGTAAAATAGTACCCTAAAGCAAGTCACAGTTTATTTTTTTTATTAATTTTACGTACCATTATTGTGGTGTAATGTTTATACCAATATAAATTGAAATTTTAGCTTATGAAATTTAGTATTATTCTAACGATTGCTTTTTTATTTTCAGGATATCAGTCAATTGCACAGAACAAGTATGTTGTGAAAGCAAACTTAGCCTACGCTAGTGAAAATTACAGTGAAGCAGCTGAACTATGCGCTCAAGCATATACTAAGCTTTCTAGAAAGGGAAAGGCAGCCAAAAAATTAAAAGCTGACATGGCTTTTAAAACAGCAGAAAGCTTTCGTCAAACAGAACATTTTAGAGAAGCAAACGAATGGTACGATAGAACTATTTTATTAGAATACTACAATACAAACCCAGAGGTTTATTTGTACAATGGTGACATGTTGCAAATGATGGCTGAACAAGAAAAGGCAATCAAAAGTTACGATTTATATCTTGCATTGGTCCCTGGTGATGAAAGAGCAATTGCTGGAAAACAGTCTAGCTTGATGCATAAAGAATATGTTGCCGAGAAAACAAGACATCTTGTAGAAAATCAATCAACATTAAACAAAAAGCAATTTGACATGGCACCAATGTTTGGTGACAAGAAAAATTCTAAATTATACTTTGGTTCTGGTAGAGAGGGAGGCGAGAGCAAAACTCAAGATCCAAGAACTGGCGAATCTTATATGAATATTTGGGTTTCGGATAAGGATAAGAAAGGAAACTGGACAGAGCCTTATTTGGTAGTTGGAGATTTTGTTAATACAATCGATAATGAAGGCACGGTTGCTTTTGATTCTCGATTTAAAAAGATGTTCTTTACAAGATGTCCTAATGAGAAAAAGCAAAACTTAGGCTGTGATATTTGGGTTTCTACTGCAAAAGGGAAAAAAGAATGGAATGAGCCTACGAAATTGATTCTTAAAACGCATGATTCGATATCTGTAGGTCATCCAGCGACACTGGATGGTAAATATTTAATTTTCGCTTCTGATTTAGCAGGAGGCTTTGGAGGTAAAGATTTGTGGTACACAACATATAATAAAAAAACAGACACTTGGGCCACTCCTAAAAATATGGGACCAGAAATCAACACGAAAGGAAATGAATTATTTCCAAGTTTTGCTTTAAATGGAGATTTAATTTACTCGTCTGATGGACTGAAGGGTATGGGAGGTCTTGATTTGTTTAAGGCTAAGAAAGTAGGTGAAGGTAACTCTTGGGAGAACCCGACCAATTACGGATATCCTATCAATAGTATTTACAACGATTTTGCGCTAGTTGAGGACACCGAAAAGAATGGGTATTTTACTTCTGAAAGAAAAAGCAACAATGGAGAATATATCCCAGATTTGTATTCTTATGTTTTGCCTCCAAACTTATTTGACCTTAAAGTTAATATTAGTGAATTAGGCGACCCATCTCGAAAAATTGAAGACGCGAAAGTGGTTGTAACTTCATCAGACGGAAATACGTGGGAAGGATATACGGATAATTCAGGTTCTGTTTTTTGGGATAAAAAACCTACAGGTGACAGGTATGTGAATGAAGAAGTTGATTATACTATTCAAATTTCTAAAGAAGGCTACCATGAAGACAAGAATGGATCTAGCTTTTCTACAATGGGCCTAGATTATGCACAGAATTTTATAATCGATATGGCACTTTTACCTAAAAAACCAATTCGTTTACCAGAGGTTCGTTATCCCTTGAACAAATGGGATCTATTAGTTGATTCAACAATCAATTCGCCAGATTCTCTATTATTTGTGTATGATTTGTTGGAAGAATATCCAGGAATGATTTTACAACTAAACTCGCATACGGATTCTAGAGGTAGTAATAAGGCGAATCAAAAACTATCTGAAAATAGAGCAAAAGCTTGTTATATTTATCTAGTAAAGGAAAAAGGTGTTGACCCAAGAAGAATCGTTCCAGTTGGTAAAGGTGAAACTACTCCAAGAACAGTTTGGAAAAAAGCGGACCAATATCTAGTAACGCAACCAATTGATATGGACGGCGTGGAAGAAATAATTCTGACTGAAGCTTACATTAATAAGTACAGAAGGTCGGACAATAATCTGTTTAAGCAGTTACATCAGTTTAATAGACGTACAGATGCGGAGGTTATTTCTATGGATTTTAATGCTGCAACAGCGCCATCAGCTGATCTGAAACTAATGGAATATGTGAAATATCCATAAGATACATTTTTTTAAATAACTAAGCGTTCTGATTTTTTTAGAGCGCTTTTTTTATTAACTTAATGGTAACTTGATCCATTATGACAGAAAAATATTTACATTACATTTGGAAAAATAAACGTTTCCCTAGTATTGACGTTCGTTTATTTGATTTACAAAAAGCGACTATTCTTAATGTGGGAAAATACAATGAGAACGAGAGTGGTCCAGATTTTAAACATGGCTCCATCGAAATACAAGACATTATTCTTCATGGAAATATAGAGATGCACGTTAGAAGTTCTGACTGGTATCGACACAAACATCACCTTGATGATAATTACAACAATGTAATCCTACATGTTGTTTATATAAATGACAAACAAGTTATTCAAAATGGAGTTCGCTTACCAACATTAGAGCTAAAAAATCACATTGATGAGAGACATTTTCAGAAATACATGCGAAAACAACTAAAAGAGAATATTTTTCCTTGTAAGCACCAAATTAATGAAATAGATCCTTTCCATTTTAATTACATGAAAATTCGTGCTCTTACCGACAAGTTGAATGAGAAAGTTCGCGCTTTAAACGATGTTGGAATCAAAAGCAAAGAGGAGGCTTTATATCACCTTACAGGTTTGTCTTTTGGAACTTCTATTAACAAGTTGCCATTCAATAATCTACTTCATAAAGTACCATACTCAGAAGTCAGAAAATTATCTACATCGAAAAAACATACTGTTATTTTAAGCGAAAGTGGAATTATTCAGCAACGCCCAAAGGAAAGTAATTCACAAAAAAAAGGTTGGCATTACAAAGGGACGAGACCTTCAAACTTCCCATCTATTCGAGTCAGACAATTCGCTCTGATAGCTGGGAAATTTGACTTTGAGACTTCTTTACAGACACTGTCAATTGAAGAGTTGAAAACAACATTCTCGAAGATGATAACCGATTGTTGGAGTGGCAAATTAACCATACAGAAGTTATCACCTTCATTCATAAATCATTTATTGATAAATGCTATTGCTCCCTTTCTATGGTTTTCTGGAGAACTTGACAACAATCCATTATACCAAGAGAAAGCGATGAACTTATTGTCATCAATACCTGCAGAAAATAATAATGTTATTAAAAAGTGGCTTAATATAGAGGTCGAAGTGTCTAATGCTTTTGACTCTCAAGCCCTTTTAGCCATGCACAGATACTATTGCTGTCATAAAAAATGCTTATCTTGCGCTGTTGGTAAGAAAGTGTTAAATCGATTGTTATAAATGATACAAAAAGTAGTATTTTTCTTTGAAATGAGGTCTTTCGGAGTTTGCGGATGGTGGGCGAGAAAACTCGGTATAAGTAGTTCCAAAGTGAGAATCGGTTTTATTTATTCTTCATTCATTGCACTAGGCTCTCCATTAATGATTTATTTGGTAATGGCTTGGGTTCTTGAACATAAGCATTATTTTAAGTTGCAAAGAAAGAAGAGAAATACCATTTGGGAATTGTAAATGATGAAGTACAACTATAGACTGTTTTCGAAAGTATATTACTTTCTGTTTTTACTCCTTTTTGTAATTTTTGGGGGAACTTTTGGGTACATGGTCATAGAAAACTGGTCTTTTATCAATTCTTTCTACATGACCATTATCACTATATCTACAGTAGGTTATGGTGAGGTTGGAGAATTGTCAGTTTATGGAAAATTATTTACGTCGTTTTTAATTGTTTCCAGCTTCGGTACCTTTGCCTATGCAATTACATCTATTACAAACTATGTTGTTGGAGGAGAATACAGAAATTATCTAAAAGAATATAAAATTATGAAAGAACTGCGTAAAATGAATGATCATGTAATAATTTGTGGTTTCGGAAGAGTTGGAAAACAAGCTGCAGAAGATTTGTTAACTCATGGAATTCCATTTGTTGTAATTGAAAGGGATCAAAATGCGATAGATGCTAATCAAAACGAAGATATTTTTTTCTTGAAGGGAGATAGTACTAATGATGAAACATTAATTGCAGGTTGTATAGATAATGCAAAGGCAATAATCACTTGTCTTCCAAAAGATGCTGACAACGTTTATGTTGTTTTAACAGCAAGAGAATATAAGAGCAACATGATAATTGTAAGTAGAGCTTCGAATCAATCCGCAGTATCTAAACTACGAATGGCAGGTGCTAATAATGTTATTATGCCTGATTCTATTGGAGGTTCTCACATGGCATCACTTATCGCAAATCCCGATGTCATGGAATTTTTAGATATGATACGTGTTCAAGGAAATACAGGATGCAATATAGAATCGATAGCCTATGAAGAGCTGCCAGAGTCTTTTCATAACAAAACGATAGAAGAAATGGAAGCAAAGAAAATCACTGGTGTCACTATCATTGGTTTTCGTTCTCCAGAAGGTGAATACATCGTAAATCCTCCGTTCAATACTACTGTTGTTCCTAAATCTAAGCTCTTCGTTTTAGGAAATACGGAGCAAATAAAAAGTTTAGTCGATTATTTTCAATTATCACATAAATGAAAGTCTTAATTACTGGATCGAATGGACTACTTGGTCAAAAATTGGTCAAATTTTGTTTAGAAAATAAGATTGATTTTGTCGCAACTTCAAAAGGAGAGAACAGAAATTCAGCCTGTCCTACAGAAAATTATTTCCCCCTTGATATAATTGAGCAAGATAAGGTTGAAGAATTATTTGTTAAATTACAACCTTCTCATGTAATTCACACTGCCGCAATCACGAACGTTGATTTTTGCGAACTTAATACTGATGATTGTGAACGAGTGAATGTGACAGCGACCAAATCTTTAATTGAAGCATCGAATAAAATAAGAGCCCATTTTCAATTGATATCTACAGACTTTGTTTTCGATGGTGAAAAAGGAAATTATAATGAAGGAGATCAAGTAAATCCGTTGAGTATATATGGAAAATCAAAAGTAAAGGGAGAAAATTTTGTTCAAGAGTGCTCTAAATTTGGCTGGTCAATTGTCAGAACAATCATTGTCTATGGAGATGGCGAGAATTTATCCCGGTCTAACATTATTGCTTGGGCAAAAGGAGCTCTGGAAAAAGGAGAGCAAATTAACATCATAGATGATCAATTTCGTGCACCAACTTTTGCTGAAGATCTTGCAGAAGGATGTATGTCTATCATTAGACACAGGGAAGAAGGCATATTTCATATTTCGGGACCTGAAATAATGTCTATTTATCAGATTGTAGAAAAAATAGCAAAGCATTTTGGCTTCAGCATGGATAAGGTGAACAAAATATCTAGTTCAACTTTAAATCAACCTGCTAAAAGGCCACCGAAAACGGGATTTGATTTATCGAAAGCATACAGTACAATAAAATATACTCCGAAAACGCTAGAAGAATCACTGGATATTTTATATTGACTTATGTAGAATGACAGACCTTATTTACTTCCGTTTCAAGCAAACATTTTATTCTTATATTTGCTCATTACGAAATTTAACTCAAACTAAATACTTTTTATGAAATTTCTATTTTCAATTGTTGCATTATTAATGCCGATTTTAACTTTTGCTCAAGACAAAACAATCGATCAAAAAATTGACGGTTTTTTTAGACCAGTTGCAGATGCAGTAGGAAGTGTCATTTTTTATCCAATTAGTTTTGGGGGGCATAGTGTTCCAGTTGTGTTAATTGTTTTAATTGCAGGAGCACTATTTTTTACCATTTATTTTAAGTTCGCAAACTTTACTCTCATTGGGAAAGCGATTAAAGTTGTAAGGGGCGATTATGATAACATTGATAAGCATCACACAGATTCTGCAGAAGGCGATCCAACGCCCGGTGGCGATGTTTTTGAATCAATCAAGGTAGAAGAATCTGAAGGGGAAGTGACTCACTTTCAAGCTTTGACTGCAGCATTGTCTGCAACAGTTGGTTTAGGAAATATTGCTGGAGTTGCAGTAGCGGTAGCCGTAGGTGGACCAGGAGCAACTTTCTGGATGATTCTGGCAGGATTACTTGGTATGGCTTCAAAATTTGTGGAATGTACACTTGGTGTAAAATACAGGGAAGTAACCGAAGATGGAACTGTTCATGGTGGGCCAATGTACTATTTATCAAAAGGTCTGAAAGAAAAAGGAATGGCAGGATTCGGAAAGATTCTTGCCATATTTTTTGCCATTATGTGTGTTGGAGGATCCTTCGGTGGTGGAAATATGTTCCAAGCTAATCAGGCTGCAGCACAAATTACTGAACGTTTTGATTTTGATGGGGGGGCAACAGGATTTATTTTTGGAATAGTCATGGCTATTATTGTTGGTGTTGTAATTATCGGAGGTATAAAAAGAATAGGCTCTGTTACTGAAAAGGTTGTTCCTTTTATGGCTGTCATTTATGTTGGAGCAGCACTTATTATTATCGGGATGAATTATTCTCTTGTGCCAGAAGCATTCGGGATGATTTTTAATGGTGCTTTTAATGCTAATGCCGCTCTTGGAGGTGTTCTTGGGGTGTTAATTGTTGGATTTCAAAGAGCAGCTTTTTCAAATGAGGCAGGGGTAGGTTCTGCGGCAATTGCCCATTCTGCTGTTAAGACTAAACATGCAGCAAGTGAAGGTGTTGTTGCTTTACTCGAACCTTTCATCGATACTGTTATAATTTGTACAATGACAGCATTGGTTATTATAATAACGAACATTGATGCTGGATTTATTGAATATGGTACAACTGGCGTGCAAGGTGTGGAACTAACAACAACAGCCTTTGAATCAGCAATTCCTGGGTTTTCTTGGGTGTTAACTATTGCTGTTGTCCTATTTGCGATTTCTACAATGCTATCATGGTCGTACTACGGTTTGCAAGCATGGAAATACTTATTTGGTAGAGGTAGAGCTGCAGACATTACGTACAAGGTATTGTTTTTAATTTTTGTCGTAGTTGGTTCTTCAATAAGTCTTGGGGCTGTCATAGACTTTTCAGATGCAATGATTTTTGCAATGGTATTCCCTAATGTAATTGGCCTTGTTCTTCTTGCACCTAAAGTAAAAGAAGAGTTAGTGAGATTTAAGACAGCCATCAAAGGAGCCTAATGCTCTTGTCAAAAAGAAATAGAAGAGGCTTATTCGGCTTGGTTATTCTCGTATTTGCTATTGCAATTACACCTAGATTAATTCGAGCCTTTTCACCAGCTAAAAGACCGGTAATTTCTTTTGAAGAGATGAAAGAAGTTCATAAACAATTTATTTCAAAAAAAGAGGATAGAGAGAAAGCAAGGAGCTTTAGTAAGAAAAAAAGTAAATATTCCAAACCTTCTCAGAAAATTGACCCGAATGATTTATCCGAAGAAGAATGGATGAAGCTTGGACTTTCACAAAAACAAGCTACCATTGTCTTAAAATTTTCCAAAAGAGGATTGAAATCCAATGACGATTTTAAAAAAATATTCGTGTTCCCAGAACAACTTCTCGAATTGATTAAAGATTCTCTTTATTACCCCGAAAAGAAAAATTCAAGATGGAGATATGACAATAAGGAAGAGAAAGAATACACACAAAAGAAAGTGGAATTGGCCATTGATATTAATTCTGCAAATCAGAGAGAGCTCGAAAAAATACCAGGAATCGGACCTTTTTTTGCTGTGAAAATAATTGAACATCGAGCCAAGCTTGGAGGTTTTGTTACCAAAAACCAATTATTAGAAATATGGAAATTCGACAAGGAAAAGCTGGATGACATAAATGAATTTATTGTCTTGGATGCTGTTTCCATCAATAAAATAAACATCAATATAGCTTCAGTTCATAAATTGAAGAATCATCCATATATTTCGTACTCTGTAGCAAATTCTATCGTTAAAATGAGAGAAATGAATGGTAGCTTTAATGAGCTTTCAGAAATAAAAAAATCGAAGTTAATCAATGAAGAATTGTATCAAAAATTACAACCCTATACTACTATAGAATGAATATTGAAGAAAAATTAAAAATGTCCATTAGAGACGTCAACGATTTCCCAAAAGAAGGGATTGTATTTAAAGACATCACCCCTATCATGAAGGACGCAAAATTATCAAACGATGTCCTAGATCATCTTGTTGATGTCTATAAAGATGAACAAATAGATGTCGTTGCTGGAATTGAAAGTAGGGGTTTTCTTTTTGGCTACCCCTTAGCTATGAGATTGGGTCTCCCTTTTGTTTTAATACGAAAGAAAGGAAAGTTGCCGTATGATAAAATCAGCCATGATTATGACTTGGAATATGGTAGTGCAACCATTGAAATGCATGTCGATGCAGTGAGTCAGAAACAACGAGTTCTTATTCACGATGATTTATTAGCGACTGGTGGTTCGGCTGAAGCAGCTGCTTTACTTATTGAAAAATCGGGCGGAGTAGTAGCTGCTTTCAACTTTCTAGTCTCACTCGATTTTTTAAATGGTGAAGAGAAAATCAAGCAATTTTCTAATAAAATCACTAATTTAGCACGTTATTAATCAATTTAACACCAATTTCTAAAGAATAATTATGAATTTCGAACAAAACGAAAATCAAAAAATGATTACGCAAATGGTGCGTGATTTTGCAGAAAAAGAAATTAGACCTAATCTGAATCAATGGGACAAAGATGAATACTTCCCAGTTGAGACCATGAAGAAGATGGGAGAGCTTGGATTACTAGGTATTTATGTGCCGGAAAAATATGGAGGCAGTGGTTTTTCGTATGATGAATATGTAACTGCTCTTATAGAACTTGGAAAGGTTTGCGGAGGTGTTGGCTTAAGTGTCGCAGCGCACAATTCCTTATGTACCGGACATATTTATTACCATGGTTCTGAAGAACAAAAAATGAAATATTTGCCAAAGCTAGCATCCGGAGAGTTTATCGGAGCATGGGGTTTAACGGAACCAAATACAGGTTCTGATGCAATGCGAATGAAAACAACAGCCGTTCAGGATGGAAATGATTGGGTGATTAATGGTGCTAAAAATTGGATAACTCATGGTCTTTCTGGTGATGTTGCCGTTGTACTGGTTAGAACTGGTGAATTATTAGACAGCAAAGGAATTACAGCGTTTATAATTGAAAAAGGAACTCCGGGATTTTCGGCAGTCAAGATAGGAGACAAATTAGGAGTTAGAGCTAGCGAAACAGCTGAATTAATATTTGAAGATGTACGTGTTCCAAAAGAAAACGTAATTGGCGAAGTGGGACAAGGTTTTGTTCAAGCAATGCAAATATTAGATGGTGGAAGAATTTCTATCGCGGCATTGAGTTGCGGAGTAGCAAGAGGGGCATACGAAGCATCTGTTAAGTACGCAAAAGAAAGAGAGCAATTTGGGAAGCCTATTTCACATTTTCAAGCAATTGCTTTTAAATTAGCCGATATGGCTACAGAAGTAGAAGCAGCTGAATTGTTAACTTTTCAAGCAGCCTATCTTAAAAACACTAAACAACCAATGACAAGGCAAGGTGCTTATGCTAAGTATTTTGCGAGTGAAGTCTCAGTTAAGTGCGGAAACGAAGCAGTCCAAATTATGGGAGGATATGGTTACACAAGAGAATATCCTGCAGAAAAGTTTTTGCGTGATGCAAAGCTGATGACAATTGGTGAAGGTACCTCAGAAATTCAAAAAATTGTAATTTCTAGAGAAATTTTAAAATAAGGCTTTGTCATTCGGTTAAAAGTATTATCTTTGCCGTCCAATATTGAGAAAATAAAATTAGAAAAATATGTTGATTATTCCAGTTAAAGAAGGAGAGAACATCGAAAGAGCGATAAAGAGATACAAGAAGAAATTCGACAAAACGAAAGTGATGAGAGAACTTCGAGGTAGAAAAGAATTTATCAAACCTTCTGTTTTGAATAGACAAATGAAAATAAAAGCTGCTTATTTACAAAGACGAGCATCTTCTGAGATTTAATCGAAACATTTCGATGGAATATACGTTAAAGGAGCTTAAAAGCTCCTTTTTTTATGCTTGACAATTTTCTGAAATATGTAATAAGTGAAAAACGCTTTTCTGAGCACACTTGTCTCGCGTATAAAAACGATATAACTCAATTCATTGACTTTGCAGGTTTATCTTCAAATGAAAGTTTTTTAGAAGTTGAGCCAAATCTAATCAGAGGATGGATGGTCCGTTTACTTGAAAATGAGTATTCTCCCAATTCTGTGAATCGAAAAATTTCATCTTTGAAAACATTTTTTAAGTGGATGCTCAAAGAAAATTACATTTCCATTAATCCTTCACAAACTATCACGGGACCTAAAAGTGCTAAAAGATTACCTTCCTTTGTTCAAGAGAAAGATATATCTACTGAGGGCATTCAGTCCTTATTTGCAGATGACTTCGAAGGTCTCCGAGATCAGTTGATGATTGAGATATTCTATCAAACGGGTGTTCGTTCTTCTGAGTTGATCAACCTAAAGGATAAATTAGTTACTAATTCTTACATAAAGATAATTGGCAAAAGAAATAAGGAACGAATTATCCCAATATCTAAAGAACTATACGAATTAACATTAAAATATAAAGAACAAAGAAATAATATCACATTGGATAAAGAATTCTTGTTCGTATTGAATAGTGGCAAAAAACTATATCCCAAGTTTGTATATCGTAGAATAAATAACTACCTTAGTAGGGTAACGGAATTAGAAAAGAAGAGTCCTCATGTGTTGCGACATACTTTCGCGACGCACATGTTAAATAGCGGAGCAGGCTTGGAGGTTTTAAAAGAACTTCTTGGACATGCAAACCTCTCAGCAACTCAAGTCTATACACATAATTCTTTTGCACAGTTAACAAGTATTTATTCACAGTCCCATCCAAGAGGACACAAAAAGTAAGCATATGGATTTCAAAGTAAACACAGTGCATTTTTCAGCAGATGAGAAATTAGTGAATTATATTCACGAAAAAGTAAAGAAATTAGAACAAATATATGATCATATAATTGCAAGTGAAATTTATTTGAAAATTGATAAGAACGAAGCGAACGAAAATAAAATAGCGGAGGTTAAATTACTGTTACCGGGTAGTGAACTGTTTGCAAAGAAGCAGTGCAAAAGTTTTGAAGAAGCCGCCGATTTAGCTGTTACAGCGCTCAAAAAGCAGGTGCAACGGCATAAAAGTAAAAACAGTTAATTAGTACTATTTAGATTTATTTGATATGGGCGATTTCTTATCGTCCATATTTTTTTTGAAAAAAAAATGAATAGTGCTTGTTATAAGAAAATAGTTTCGTAAATTTGCACTCCCGTAAGAAAAACGGGAACACTTTTTTAAGTTCTTTCAAATACTGAAAATTATTAAATGTGCCGATGTAGCTCAGCTGGCTAGAGCAGCTGATTTGTAATCAGCAGGTCGGGGG
>CAXBMR010000017.1:0-51242 GCA_963976995.1 uncultured Fluviicola sp. | reverse complement strand
GAATAAACCCTATTATAAATGATACGAGCATCAACGTTACCCATCTACTTATTCCCCCTCCAAAGAGGGGAAGCTCACATTCAAGAATAGACCCTATTATAAATGATACGAGCTGAGCATCAACGTTACCCATCTACTTATTCCCCCTTTGGAGGGGGGAAGCCCCACATTCGAGAATAAACCCCATTATAAATGATACGAGCATCAACGTCACCCATCTACTTATTCCCCCTTTGGAGGGGGGTAGGGGGAGGATCCTTTAAACAATAAATAGCATGAGCAATTTTCTCATACACCTCTCCTATATTATTCAAAATCTCACCTTCGTCGAACCTAAGAAATACAAATCCTAATTCTTCCAGTCTTCTTTGACGAATTGCATCCTTTTTTCCGTTATTAAAATGAGAGCTTCCGTCAATTTCAATAATTAATCCAATTTCTTGAGAAAAAAAATCAACGATATAGGTAAGCACCGGACGTTGTCTTTTGAATTTAACTCCCATCCGTTTTCTGCTTAATAAAGCTTTCCATAAGTACCTTTCTGCACGTGAAATTGACTGGGTTCTCAATTCAGTAGCATAACTTTTTAGTTGCTTATTATAGTAGTGGTTGTTCATCTTTCTTATATAAGTTAAGAATAATTGTTGATTTTGAAGTGGAAAAAAATCAATTAAATGTCCTCCCCCTAGACCCCTCCAAAGGGGGAAGCCCACGTTCGAGAATAAAAGCATCACGTTAGCGTTCAATAGTTTGTATTCAGTAGTATGTCCTCCCCCTAACCCCCTCCGAAGGGGGAAGCCCACATTCGAGAATAAACCCCATTATAAATGATACGAGCATCAACGTCACCCATCTACTTATTCCCCCTTCGGAGGGGTCTAGGGGGAGGGCTTAAAAATTCAATACAAATCAAAACCACAATCCCTCAAAAACACTTAACTTCACCGCATGCAAGCAGGTGATTTTTACACATCGAACATTGAAAAAGGGAAAGCGGAACTAGCACGGCTTAAAAAAGTTGTTTTTCAATTTGCCATGTTTCGACTAGCTGTGTTCTTTACAATGATTGGACTCTCTTTCCTGTTTTGGGGTTCAGCAAGTATTGTCGCTTTAGTTATTGCCTCTGGAATTGCTCTTTTCTTACTTTTTGTTTCCAAATTTACGGATGCGAAAAGTCAGCGAGAATACTATAAAAGATATGTCAGTTTAAATGAAAAAGAACTTCGGGTTCTACAAGGCAATTTAGAGGGGTTTAAAAACGGAGAACATTTCATTTTCGAGAACCATTATTATAATCAAGACATTGATCTATTTGGAGATGGTTCTTTGTTTCAACATATTTGCCGTTCAGAGACAATTAATGGTCAAGAACTTCTTGCCAACTGGCTCAATTCCAATAACATTGAGAACATTGAGAACAAGCAACTAATTGTTCAAGAATTGGCGAGCAAAAACAACTGGCGACAGCATTATCAGGTTACGGCATCAATTATAAATAAAGAACAACAAACTGAGGGAATGCTTGATTGGATTAAAAGCTATCAATCATTTGTGCCTGCAATTTTTAAATTTCTTCCTTTTATTTTCTCAGCCATTTCAATACTACTAATGACTATTTATTTTCTCAACGTACTTCCTGGGAAATATTTGTTGTTTTGGTTTCTTATTGGGCTTGCAATTACAGGGAAATTCTTAAAAAAAGTAACGGCTCTATTCAATTCTGCGAGTAAATTGCAAGAAACGTTTCGCCAATATGCAGAATTATTAGCCGCTATTGAAACGGAAGAATTTTCAAGTGATTCTCTCAAGAAGCAGCAAGAGAAAATTAAAACAGACGGGGAGAAAGCTTCAACCCTATTGAGAAATTACACCAAAGCTATTGATCTGTTAGCTCAGCGAAATAATCTTCTTCTGGCCATGCCGTTCAATGGTTTCTTACTCTGGGATTTAATGTCAGCATACCGTGTAGAAAAATGGTTGTCTGATTTTAAAGAAACCGTTGGTCATTGGTTTGAAGTAGTCGAGTATTTCGATGCAATGAATTCTATGGGCAACTATGCATTTAACCATTCCGAGGCAATTTACCCAACTATAGCGGATGCAAAAACAAACCTCACCGCAACCCAATTAGGCCATCCTCTTCTTCCCAAAGAAAAATTAGTTGCCAACAACATTACGATTAAACCTGAAGAGTTTTTTATTGTCACAGGGGCTAATATGGCCGGAAAAAGCACCTTTCTTCGAACAGTTGCATTAAATATTGTTATGGCGAATTGTGGATTACCTGTTCAAGCAAAATCATTTTCCTATCGACCAATTAGACTTATTTCAAGCATGCGTACTTCTGACTCTTTACAAAATGATGAATCCTATTTCTTCTCAGAATTAAAACGCTTGAAATTCATAGTTGAAGAAATAAAAACAGCCGATTATTTTATCATTCTCGATGAAATTCTCAAAGGCACCAACTCGAAAGACAAGGCTGAAGGATCTAAAAAATTCATTGAAAAATTAGTTCGTTCTAACTCTACTGGAATTGTTGCAACACACGACTTAAGTCTTTGTACATTGTCAGAAACCTTGCCACAGGTAAAGAATCACTACTTCGATGCAGAAATTTTTGACGATGAATTATTCTTTGATTACACCTTCAAAGAGGGTGTTTGTCAAAATATGAATGCCTCTTTCTTGTTGAAAAAGATGGAAATCGTATAGACCCTTATTTCAACTCCTCAATCAATGCCTCTAATTCTCCTGAAGAAGGTCTTGGTGCATCTGAATCAATCACTTTAAAGTCTTTTCCAACAATAAAGTAGCGAGGTATAAAATTCACTTTCCAATCAGCAAATTGATCTTGTGTCTCTTTGCTCACGTAAATATTATTTTTAAAGCCATAGTCTGTTGCCATTTTTTTCCAACCATCTTCCTTACAATATACGGCCATGCTAATAAAATTAACTTCGTCTCCATATTTTTCTTCTAACTCAATAAAAGCAGGCATTTCTGCTTTACAAGGAGCACACCATGTTGCCCAGAAATCAACTATGATTAACTTTCCTTTGTAGTCAGCCAGATTCGTTTCTGATCCATCAATTTTAATCCCTTTGATATCGATTGCATCCGTGCCTATCATTTTATCAAAGGCAATTTTCATCTCTAAATTTTGTTTGTACTGCGCCTTTAAACCAGTCTTTGTTTCTTCGTATTCTGTAATAAGACGGTCTCCAAAAGCGCTAAAGTCTTCAATTGCTTGATAGTCTTTCACTATTGCAATTAATTCATCCATTGCATTATTTATGTATGAATACACTTCTGTAGTATCTGTATCTGGTTCAAATTCAAACACTGGAGACAGACTGTTTTCCATCATCAATGCCATGTTTTTAATTGCATTATTCTTCTCTGAACCCTTTCCAGAATATTCGATTGTTTCGTCAAAGACTTTTGTATTCAACGTCAAATAAAGATCATCCCCTGGTTGAATTAAAAAAGTTGTTCGCTCATTTCCATCGCTAAAAACAGCTTCTATTTGTTCTGAAACTTCAAAACTTAGGCTAAATGTCCCGTTCTTGTCCAATTCTGCTTCTCCCAAACTTTTTTGAGTTCTGTGTCCATCTTGCATGATAGTTTGCGAAACACTTACTTTTTCGTGATTGGGATTTGTGATTTTTCCCTTAAAATATACTTCTGATTGAGAAAAGGAATAAAATGTTATACTGATGATAACAAAAGAATATAGATACTTCATTATTGTTGTTTGGTTTTAGTTTAAGAACGAAAGTAATTTAATTGTATTAAATAAAAAATAAGAAGTCAATATACAATTGGAATCCAAAGAGTGCTAAAAAAAATTCAAAGCCCTTTCAGTCAGAGCATTACCCTTGTAATTCGCTCAATACAAAGCATTTTACTCAAACTCAAATTTTCAAAAAAAATGTTAAAAAACAATGCTTGCATAATAAACATGTGGAGTTTACGTTTAATATAATAACAATACAAGTTGACAGAATACGAAAAGTTGGCACACAATTTGGACGTACTAAATCAACTAAGTAGAAGTTAGTTTTCATAAGTAGTAGTAGTTTAGGTATTAAGCGGGATGGATGCCAGTCTATCCCGCTTATGTTTTGTATAAACTCCCGTTTTTACTAAAAGCAACTAAACCATTTGATCAAGAATAAAAACCCAATCTATTTGCACAATTGGAAAGCCATTGATTCATTTGTACTAACTAGGTCTTCGTCCCCTTTTCAAACTTTTCTCTCCTTTATTACAAAATCGACTTTATTTGCTGTATTTTTGTCTGCTACCTCAATTTGGTAGAATTTAAACACGTATGAAGAATATTCGAAATTTTTGCATCATTGCACACATTGATCATGGTAAAAGCACCTTGGCTGATCGTTTGTTACAGACAACTGGTACCATTTCCGATAGAGAAATGCAGAACCAAGCGCTGGATGACATGGATATTGAAAGAGAGCGTGGAATAACCATCAAGAGTCATGCAATTCAAATGAATTACAAAAAAGATGGTCAAGAATATATCTTGAATCTAATTGACACCCCTGGACACGTTGATTTTTCATACGAAGTTTCTCGTTCAATCGCCGCCTGCGAAGGTGCTCTTTTAATTGTTGATGCGTCACAAGGAATCGAAGCACAAACAATCTCAAACTTATATTTAGCCTTAGAACACGATTTGGAAATCATTCCAATTTTGAATAAAATGGATTTGCCAGGTGCTCAGCCCGAGGAGGTTACGGACCAAATCGTTGAATTGATTGGTTGTGACCCAAATGATGTTATTCCTGCCTCAGGAAAAACGGGCTTGGGAGTCGATGCAATTCTTGAAGCAGTGATTGATAGAATTCCATCACCTGAAGGAGATGAGTCGGCGCCCCTCCAAGCTATGATTTTTGACTCTGTTTTTAATTCCTTTCGTGGGATCATTGCTTACTTCAGAGTGAGAAATGGGGTCATTAAGAAAGGAGAAAAAATTAAATTTTTAAACACAGGTAAGTCATATAATGCGGAAGAAGTTGGGATTTTGAAGATGGATCTTCAACCAAGAGATGAAGTAAAAGCAGGAGATGTTGGGTATATTATCTCTGGAATTAAAAAAGCTGCTGAAGTTAAGGTTGGAGATACAATCACATCACTTGAAAATCCGACTGAAGAAATAATTAAAGGATTTGAAGATGTAAAACCGATGGTTTTTGCAGGCATTTATCCTGTTGATACCGATGATTATGAAGAATTGCGCTATTCTATGGAAAAACTGCAATTAAATGACTCTTCGCTGGTGTTTGAGCCAGAATCATCAGCCGCGTTAGGCTTTGGATTTCGTTGTGGATTCTTAGGAATGCTGCACATGGAGATTATTCAGGAACGGCTAGAACGAGAGTTCAACATGACAGTTATCACAACGGTTCCAAACGTATCCTATAAGGCCTTCATGCGAAAGACACCGGATACGGCAAAAATCGTAAACAATCCTTCCGAATTACCAGATCCTTCTGGAATGGAAAGAATTGAAGAACCATATATTAAAGCGCAAGTAATTACAAAATCGGAATATGTGGGCCAGATCATGAACCTCTGTATTGAGAAAAGGGGTGATTTAACCAATCAGGTTTATTTGACGCAAGATAGAGTTGAACTTTCGTTCGAGATGCCAATGGGAGAAATTGTTTTTGACTTCTACGACAGGCTAAAAACCGTTTCTAGAGGCTATGCGTCTTTTGATTACCACCCAATAGGTTATAAAACATCTGATTTAATTAGAATGGATTTATTGCTAAATGGAGAAATGGTAGATGCTCTTTCTGCTTTAGTTCACAGAAGCAACGCCTTTAATTTAGGGAAAAAGATTTGTGTCAAATTGAAAGAATTGATTCCAAGACAACAGTTTGAGATTCCTATACAAGCTGCGATTGGCGCAAAAGTAATTGCAAGAGAAACGATTAAAGCGCTGCGTAAAGATGTGACTGCAAAATGCTATGGAGGTGATATTTCAAGAAAAAGAAAGCTCCTTGAAAAGCAAAAAGCTGGTAAGAAACGAATGCGTCAAGTTGGGCGAGTGGAAATTCCTCAAGAAGCTTTCTTGGCAGTGTTGAAATTGAATGACTAGACAAGTAGGATTTTTGTTACACCTACTCATATAGAAGAATAGTAAAAGGTCATTCTTCCGAAAGAATCAACCTAATTCAGCTCAAAATTTTGCGCCGATACTCAAGGAAATAATGTCCCAATCGGAAGATTTGTTTGGTTCTATAGACTGAATTCTACTATAATTAACTCCTACTGCCAAATTTTTGTGCCTGTATTTAACTTCTGGAGTAAAAGCTAAACCACCTCCAAAATAATCATCATAAAAATTGACTTCTAAATTAAGCCCTGTCGTGAAATTAATTTCTAAGCCCGTGTCCTCAGACAGCTTAAAAGCATTGCACATCCCTATATTAACAATGCTAAAACTCTTAGAACCTGCCAACAAAGTTTCGAATGTATTTTGAGGATCTATAGCGATTCCATATCTGAACCATGTTGCCTGAAATCCAGGTCTCCATTTTTCACTCTTGCCAAAATACCATTTATTTCCGAGCTGTAAGGTTAACATAAAGTAAGAATGGTTGTGGAGGATTTGCTCTCCGTTAAAGCCAAAATAACCATCATTTATATTTACATTTCCATAACCTAAAAGTAGATCAAGAAACAATCCTGACCTAAACATAAAGTTATTATCAGCTTTCCTGTCTTCTTTTTTAGTCGGTTTCACATCATTAAAAACTTCTTTTTCACCACTCTCATAAATTATACTTATCACTTCTGAAATACCTATACTTCGCAGGGGCCCTTCTTCTTGATTGAACTTTTTGTATTTTATAATTTTTTCGGTAATTTCTAAAACCTCTGCTTCGATTTTGGTTCCATCTTTCTTGAGAATTATATCTTGAGAAAAAAGAGAAGATGATATAAAAATCATCCCTACTAATAAAAATAAATTTTTCATCCACTAAAAGTACAAAAAAAAGGAATCTTTTCAGATTCCTTGATTACAGTGATATGGATATTCTACAACTTAGAACTCAACTCATTCTTCAAACCACTCCATTCTACAAGATGCATTTTCACTGTACCTACTGGTATCTTTGCTTTAACTAACACTGGGATTTTATTCTTATCCGCAGTAACCCAAAACTGAACATCTTCTTCAGACTCAAAGTATCTGCCTGTCTGAACAACTGGAACAAACTTATGAACTTTGAATTTTCCTTTTCTGATTTTTATTGTTTCGTCTCCCACATATTTAATAACGAGGTCAAAAACCTCATCATCCATAAAGCATTTGAACTTAAACTTTTTCCCCGGTTTCATTCCTTTCATATCCAATGTTCTTGCTTTGTAAAAAGAAGAAACCATGTCTTGAACTCCCATAGGTGTTTTGAAATATTTCTTGCCATTATACACTTTGTTTTGATGTTGCTTAAAAGAATAGGTCTGATTGATTTTATATCCTCCTTCATTCACATCTCTCACAAATTTCCATGGCATTATTGATTTTTGATCAATATAACTCTCATACGTATCCCTCACCTTATAAAAAGCATTGAATCCACCTAAAGTTCTTCCTGTACCAACCACATGATAAACCGGTCGATTATTCGCCTTCAAGGTAGTGGCTTTAACCTCTAACTTAGCTTCTCCAGCATCTAAGAAGCCATACGTAACGCGGTATCTTAATTTTTCCCCCACTTTAAAAGCCGTATTATTAACAGAAGGATAAGAAACCATTGATGAGCTAGTCATTCCGAAGAATACTCCTAATAGTGCGATTGCGTAAAAATACTTTTTCATATTCTCGAGTTTTGATGTCGTTTGAAGACTTAGTTGGTCATGAGAATGCAAAGGGTGTGCCAAAAGTGAGAATTGGAGAGTTCGACTTTTCTACAATTCGAGAAAATTCTCGTTACATTCTGCAGAGAAAACGAAATTTATTTAAGAAAAAGTGTTCTCTAAAGAACCACATTTACAATTCTACCTGGAACAACGATTACTTTTTTTGGAGCATTGCCATCCAACCACTTGATGGCCACTTCATGCGCGAGAACAGCCGTTTCAACTTCCTTTGAATTCATTTCTGTTGGCAATTCGATTTTAAAACGCATTTTGCCATTGATAGAAACAGGATAGTTGACATTTTCTTCTACCAAATGCTTCTCTTCAAAAGTGGGGAAAGTTGCGTAACTCAAAGTGCCTGCTTCATGTCCCAATTTCACCCATAATTCTTCCGAAATGTGAGGGGCATAAGGTGAAAGCATAATAACCAGTTCTTCTAAGATTGCTTTGTTGTTGCATTTTTGATCGCTGAGTTCGTTGACGCAAATCATGAATGCAGAAACTCCTGTATTAAATGAATAGCGTTCTAAATCATCACTGATTTTCTTTATGGTTTTGTGTAAGGTTTTTAACGCTTCTTTTGACGGAGCAATTTCATCCAAAACAACATTTCCTTGTTCGTTGTGGAATAGACGCCACATCTTACGTAAGAAATTATGCACACCATTTATTCCTTTAGTATCCCAAGGTTTACTTTGCTCTAGCGGTCCTAAGAACATTTCGTACATTCTTAAGGTGTCGGCTCCAAATTGTTCTACTAATTCGTCTGGCGTTTGCACATTGAACTTGGATTTAGACATCTTCTCTACTTCGTGACCGCAAATGTAGGTTCCATCTTCTTCGAGAATGAATTCAGCATTTTTGTATTCTTCACGAGAGCTTTTGAAAGCTTCAATGTCTAAAATGTCATTATCTACCCTTGAGATATCTACGTGGATTGGAAGAACTTCATATTCTTCTTTTCTTGAGACTGAAATGAATTTATTCGTGTCCTTTATTCTATACACAAAACTACTTCTCCCTAGAATCATCCCCTGGTTAATCATCTTCTGAAAAGGCTCGTCGAAAGGGATGAATCCCATGTCATGCAAGAATTTTGTCCAGAATCGGGCATACAGCAAATGTCCTGTAGCGTGTTCAGAACCACCAATATACAAATCTACGTTCTTCCAATAGTCAACCTTTTCTTTACTAACAAATTCGTTTTCGTTTTTAGGATCCATATAACGCAAGAAATACCAAGAACTCCCCGCCCATCCTGGCATGGTGTTGAATTCCATTCTATCGCCTTCAAAATGATTCCAAGCCTCTTTTTTAGCTCTAGCTAATGGTGGTTCACCGTCTTCTGTCGGTAAATATTTGTCCACCTCAGGCAATGTGATGGGTAAGTCTTTATCATCCACCAAATAAGGCGTTTTTCCTTTGTAGTAAACAGGAAAAGGCTCACCCCAATATCTTTGGCGAGAAAAGACCGCATCCCTCAATCGGTAATTTGTTTCTCCTTTTCCTAATTCTCTTTGCTGAATTTCATAAATCGCTAATTTCATCGCTTTTTTGATCTTCAAATCATTCAAGAAATCAGAATTCGTAATCAATGCATCTTTTTCTGTATAAGCTGCTTCAGAAATATCAATATCCTTGAAAATATTCTTGATTTCTATGTTAAAATGCTTGGCAAAGTCCCAATCGCGTTGGTCGCCACAAGGAACTGCCATTACTGCTCCAGTTCCATACGAAGCTAAGACATAATCTCCGATCCAAACAGGGATTTTCTCTCCTGAGAATGGATGAACGGCATAAGCTCCTGTAAATTGACCTGAAATGTTTTTTACATCCGCCTGACGGTCTCTTTCCGATTTAAGCGATGCTTCTTTTTTGTAATTGTTAACCGTAACCTTGTATTCTGCAGTTGTAATTTGATCGACAAAAGGATGTTCAGGCGCAAGCACCATAAATGAAACTCCGTAGATTGTATCGGGGCGAGTGGTAAAGACTTCGATTTTATGTTCGAAATTCATAACCTCAAATTGCACTGAAGCACCAACCGATTTTCCAATCCAGTTGCGCTGTTGGTCTTTGATAGAATCGGTCCAGTCTATTGTGTCTAAACCTGTCAATAATCGTTCTGCATAGGCTTTAATTCTCATTGACCATTGGCGCATTAATTTTTGTTGAACAGGGTGTCCTCCTCGTTCAGAAACACCATTCACGATTTCATCATTTGCCAAAACGGTTCCTAATGTGGGACACCAATTTACCCAAGAATCAGCTAAATAAGCCAAGCGGTATTCTTGTAAAACTTTCTCTTTCTTCTCTTTAGAATAAGCCTTCCATTCATCCGCAGAGAAAATATCTTCTTTATCTGAACAAGCATTAACACTTGCGTTGCCGTTGTTCTCAAATTCTGCAATCAACTTCTCGATTGATTCAGCTTTGTTTGAATCATTATCATAATAGGCATTAAACAGCTGCTTAAAAATCCATTGTGTCCATTTGTAATATTCTGGAGAGGATGTTCTCACTTCTCTGTCCCAATCAAAAGAAAATCCAATTTTATCCATTTGCTCTCTATACCTAGCAATGTTTTCTTTGGTTGTGATTTTTGGATGCTGGCCTGTCTGAATGGCATATTGTTCTGCTGGTAAACCAAAAGAATCATATCCCATAGGATGCAAGACGTTAAATCCTTTTAAACGTTTATAGCGTGCATAAATATCTGATGCAATATAGCCTAGAGGATGTCCTACGTGCAATCCTGCTCCAGAAGGATAGGGAAACATATCCAATACATAGAATTTAGGTTTTTTGGAGTAATCTTCTGCACGAAAAGTTTTATTCTCCGCCCAAAATGTTCTCCAATTTTCCTCTATTTTCCTAAAATTATATTCCATTGCAAATCACATTATAAGGCGCAAAGATAAGTTTTCTTAATATAGAATTGATAATAACAGATTGATTTAACTATTTTTACTTTGATGTTGTCTAAACCAATTGTTAAAATTCTATTTTTGTCTCTACTCTTATTCAAGAGTTTATATGGTTTTGGGCAACAACCAAAAGAAAAGCAAATAATTCAGTCCATTGAGTCTGAAAAAAATCCAAAAAAACGATTTAATCGAATACTGTCTTTAGGTGAATACTATAAAATTCACAACATAGAGCTCGCCGATTCTATAAAAGACGTCATTGTAAAAGCCAGTCGAAATTTTGATGACACGACTCGTTTCAATGCTCTTTTTTACAAAGCTGATGTTGCTTATCTACGAGGCAACCATGATGAATATTTTAAAACTATATTAGAGTGTCAGCCCTTTTTGAATAGGTTGAATACCGAAGAAATTCGGTTTAAACTCTTTCGCCATCTCGGCTATTATCACACGAGAATGCAGGAACATGAAACTGCTCGGTTCTACTTTAGAAATTGTATCACAATGGCTACACGTAATCGTGATAATATGCGTCTTTCTGAGTCCTACTCATTTTTAGCATTGGATTTTATGTGGGACAACCAAAAGGATTCTGCCTTGTATTACGCTGATAAAGCAATTATAACGGCAAGAAGAGCTAAGAACAAGACTGAATTAGCCAAAGCATTCAATACACAAGCAAGAATATACGAGTTTTTTGGACAAATCGAGTTAAGTGTTGCAAAAAATCTCATCAGTTTACAATTGGTAGAGGAAACACATAACATCTATTTACTATCTAAATACTCCAGAGAAACAGGGCATTCACAAGAGCTTATTTTAAATTTGAACGAAGCTGAAGATTATTACACACAATCGCTGAGGTATGCTCAACAGATTAACGATAAGAGACAAATTGCACTGGCATTAACTAGTCTTGCTTCTGTGCAATTAAATCGAGGTAATTATGCTTCTGCTAATGAAAGCGCACAAAAATCTATCTCATATTTGACTAAGCTCAACGATTATAATAGTTTAGGGGAAACTCATAATATTCTAGGAGAAATTTATAAAGCTCAAAAAAAATATTCGGATGCATCAAGTCATTTAAACCAAGCCTTAGTTTATTATGAATCAGCAGGAAACAGAGAGGCGATTGCCGCTGTTTATCACAACGTGGGAACCGTCTTTAAAGAGCAAAAAAAATATGCAAATGCTCTTAATTATTTGAATCGTTCTATTGAAATTCGTGAGCAATTCGGCGCAAAAAATCAAATCTATCACACCTATAGAGTTATTGCGGATGTTTATAAAGACATAAATAATAGAGCGAAGTCACTTGAATATTTGGAGTTATATCTCAATTATGTGGATAGTAACACCATTCTTCAATCCGCCACGAAGATTGCTGAGTTAAATGAGTCTTATCGTTCTGAACAAAGAGAACGACTAATTAATGCTCAAGCAGACTCTTTAAAGAGGCAGCAGCAGGATAAAGTTCTAACTTCAACTAAGCTTGAGAACAGTCAGTTAAGAAATAATTTTCAAATGTATATTATCATTGCATTTATTATCATCATTGTTCTTGCTTTTATTATTCTATTCTACAGATGGAATCAAACTAAAATTAAGCAGCAGCAAAAGGAAGCTGAAATGTCACAAACCCTTTTAAGGACGCAAATGAATCCCCATTTTGTTTTTAATGCAATGTCAGTTATTCAAAGTTATATTTTTGAAAACGACACGGTTAATTCTTCCAAATTTTTAGTCAACTTTTCTCGTTTAATGCGTCTGATTCTAGAAAACTCTCCCAAAAAGTATATTCCTATACAAACAGAAATGGAAATTCTGGAAAAATACTTGGGCATGCAAAAGCTTCGATTTCAAGCTCGGTTCGAGTTTAAAATTTTCGCCGATGAGAATCTATATGAAGAACATGCTATTCTACCTCCTATGATAACGCAACCTTTTATAGAGAATGCAATTGAACATGGTCAATTACATACCATTGATGGTGGCTTTATACATGTCACTTTTAAAAAAGAAAATGACATGTTGTTAATCTCAATTATTGACAATGGAGTGGGAAGAAAAGGCTCTGCTGCAACAAAAAAATCTTCCGCTCACAAAAGCATGGCGATAGATATCACTAAACAACGAATTGAGAATTTGAATAAGAAGCACAATACTGATGGGAGTTTAAGTGTAGAAGATTACAACAAAGATTTGCAAACCGGAACAAAAGTGTTAATTTCGTTACCCTACACCATTGATTCAAATCCTACAAACGAGACTGTATGACAAAAATATTAATCATAGACGATGAAAACAGAACAAGAGAGTTAATTGCTAAAATGATTGACTCTTTTGGTTTTGATGTACAAACAATACCTGAAGGTGAAAATGTTGAATCGGGAATTGAAGCCATTAAAAAACACAACCCGGATATCGTTCTTTTAGATATTCAAATGCCTGACGGAACTGGTTTTGACGTTCTAGCATCCATACCAAACAAAGATTTTGAAGTTATTTTTATTACTGCTCACGAAGAGTTTGCAATTAAAGCAATTAAGTTTAGTGCACTAGATTATCTGTTAAAACCTGTTGATTTGAGTGAATTAAAATCTTCTATAGAGAAAGCAATTGACGCCATAAGTGAAAAAAACGACGCTTCCCATTTTGATGCTCTGCAAACGAACATTCAACCAAATGAAAAAAGAAGGCTTGTTTTAAAAACTTCTGATAGTGTTCATGTTGTTGAATTAGATCAAATTATTCGCTGTGAAGCTGACAGAAATTACACTTCGTTTTTCTTAATTGATAATAAAAAAATTCTCGTTTCTAAAACCTTAAAGGATTATGAAACACTGCTTTCTGGTCATAATTTTTTAAGAATACAACAATCACATTTGATTAATCTCAATTTTATAGACCGCTATGATAAAAAAAATGGTGGCGCAGTGGTTATGAAAGACGGATCAGAAGTCCCTTTATCTCCTGCAAAACGTGAGGTGTTTTTCAAAAGATTAGGGAATTTGTAATTACTAGAATAATTCATCTAGTCGAAATATTCATTCAAACTAGCTCAATATTCATTTGTCAAGGTACAATCAAAATTAAATGTATATACTTGAATAAGAAATAAGGAGAAATATCAGGAATCTTTCTTTTAGTTTCGCTTTGAGATATTGAAGAAATAATAACACTGCTTGGAGAGGCAGTTTCATTTTCTAGTTTGATTAAAGAGTATAACAGTTCTTAAATTTACTTCAAGTCTTAAAGTTGTGTTTACACAGGCTTTAGAAAGTTCCTGGTTTTTTTTTAACAATTTTCTTAAAAGGTTTAATTCTACCCTTATTACTAATTAGAGTTTGTTGTATTACTACTATAACATGAATATTACTTACTACGAAAGAAAAGGGTTGAGCGATCAGCTCTTTTTTATTTGATACAATACGGGTCTGCTTGGGCTTGCATCGTTTTCAAAAGGGGCCGTTTGAAGATTCAATATATACGTGCCATCTTTTACTTCACTTTTTACAAAAATCAATTCTGTAATTGTTCGTTCAAAATTAGGCTTTTTTGGTACTTCCCAGAATGCGTGATGAAAAGCAAGTTCCCCATTGTCATTTTCTCTGTCAACAGAGGGTACATCTACTAGCAGATGCTTAATGCCTACTTCGAGCAGAGCGGACACACAATCAACCGAAAAATAAGCTGGATTAGTCGAAGAATAATTCTTGGTTAACTTAAACCCTTCATTTGGTAAAGTCCTGATAATTAACGCTTCTGTACCCTTTTGAATACCTCTGAGTTGCTCCTTTGATATAATAAAATCAATACTTCCATCCTCCAGAGTTACTCGCTTAGGCAGAATAGAAATCAATTGAGCTTTAAAGAAGTAGTTGCTTAGCACCTTATTCACAGAATGCACTTTTTCAGTAATATGTCCTAAGCACTCCGTGTGTGTTCCATGTCCGTGAGGGTTGAAATAAATATCACGAAAATTTACATCTCCCCCTTTTTTCACCGAACCGACATAGTTCTCTGTTTCGACCGGAGTAAAACGGGGCTGTTCAACATACCATGCCTTTGGATTAAGCTTTGTATCACTTAATGGAATAGAAATATCTATGGGTAAATTTGTATCAATAAAGGATTGCGCATCAAGATTTAATTTCATGTAGGCGAATATACTCGTAAATTGAATTTAGAACAAGCTTTTTTTCTTTTCTTTGGACTATGATTGATAAAAGAATAGACACAATTATTTTCGATTTTGGAGGAGTGTTGATTAACATCGACTATCAGGCTACCATTAGTGCTTTTCGAGATTTAGGAATTGGTAATTTTGAAGAATTGTATTCCCAGGCCGAACAGTCTAACCTATTCAATGATCTTGAGACAGGTCAAATTTCTCCTTCTTATTTTGTCAATCAACTTCTTGATCACCTTCCTAAAGGCACCTCTGCCAACCAGGTGGTACATGCATGGAATACCATGATCAAAAATGTTCCCAATACATCTATCGAATTACTTCTCAAATTAAAAGGACGCGGTTATAAATTAATTTTATTAAGCAATACAAATCAATTGCACATAGACGTGGCCAACGTGGAATGGTTAAAGACAACTAGTGAGAAAATGGAAGAGCTATTTGATGCGGTATATTATTCCCATCAAATAAAAATGAGAAAACCAAGTACAGAAGTATTCAGTTATGTTTGTGATCTACATACTCTCGATGTTCAGAATACTTTATTTATAGACGATTCCATTCAACATATTGAAGGAGCACAAAAAATTGGTTTACAAACAATACATTTAAAAAAAGGTATGAACCTTCAAGAGATTTTTTCCTGACACAGTTCAATCAGTAAACCATCTGTAGATTTAGGGTGAAGAAATGCGATTCTTTTGTTGTCTGCTCCGTCTTTTGCAGATTCATGAATAAGAACAAAGTCATTTTTACGTAATCTTATTAATTCCGCATCAAGATCATCAACCTCAAACGCTACGTGGTGAAAACCCCTCTTTCCCTTATTTAAAAATTTAGCGATAGCCGAATCTGAATTAGTTGCTTCTAAAAGTTCGATCTTAGAGTCTCCCACTTGAATAAATGCAGTTCTAACTCCTTCAGAGATTACCTCCTCTTCCTTATAGCATTGGGCACTGAAAAGAGTTTCAAAAATTTTTAGAGATTCATCAATGCTTTTAACAGCAATACCTAGATGCTCTATTTTCTTAATCATAGAAATGAAATAATGAATGCTAGAAACTAAGTTAATTAGTTCTTAATAAACTTCTCGTTTACATTGTCGAAATTAATGTAGTAAACACCTCTCAATAAATTAGAACAGTTTACTGAAGAGCCGACACCTTTCTTTACGATGTTACCGTACGCATCATAGATTTCGTATCTTGTTTCAGCAGGCTTGCCATTAGCAATAAACTTAATTTCGTTTTTAACTTTTGTAGGAGTTTTAGTGACAACAGGAGAAGCTGATTGAAACTTAACTTCTTTAGAAGGTCTTTTTGTTCCTGAATGGTCTATTTGAGCAATTCTTATTGTGTTTTCACCAGAATGAGGCGTAACAGTAAATTCGTATGAATTATCTGTTCCACTTCCCTTACCTTGAACTTCTCCAATTGTTACCCACTTATTCCATCTATACTGCTCAATAACGAAAGGTAATTTTCCTTGTTCTCCACTTGTTGACCAAGTTAATTTACCATCATTTGTAATGTTCATGCTTTCAACATTATACGTTGAACGAGGTAATAGAACTTCTGGATTTAATATTTTAGGCTTGCACCCGTCATTGTGTTCGATAACAATAAATACGGGTTCACCAATGGCAATGTTAAAAAGTGAAAAATCAATCTCAAATGCTCCCATACTTGTTCCGCCAGGCATGATGTCACCATTAACTGTTACTTTAGTTGCACAATAACCAAAACCTTCATCATCCATGGGATTTTGAACGTATAAGTTTTTTCCTTGGTATGTTCCTTCAACTGAAAGCGCTCCATAAACAACTGCGTTAATGGAAAAAAACAAAATCAATAAAATAAAATTCTTCATCTGATATCAGTGTAATCGGAAAGTGGCATATTAACTAAAAATATCCGTCTCATACGGTATTTTTTCTTTAACCCTTTTCATTAACAGACAAATATAGCATGTTTTTCAATGAAACCAGCTAATAAATGGAAATTTTTTATAAAAAATGAAATTATCCCATTCCTAATCACAAAAAGTTAATGTTTTACACTATATTAGACAATTACTAATTAACTCTTCGCTAATATAAATTGCCCATTTTGGTGTCATTTATCGGAGAGAATTTTGCTTGAACTTGTTAAGATAAATCTAAATGAAACTATATTCGCTATTATTATCTCTTTTGCTTTTGCTCTCCTGTTCACAAGAGCAACAACAGCAGCATGAATCAAGTGGAGGCTCACTTACTATGGCACTTGACAATCAACCAACAACCTATATTCCTAGGAAGGTTATTGATTATTATTCAGCTACTGTTTTATACCAAATTTCTGAAGGTCTAGTAGGACTTGATTCAAAAACGCTAAAAGTGAGCCCCAGAATTGCATCAAAATGGACGATTAGCGAAGACGGCAAAACATATGTTTTCACTATTCGAGAGAATATTCTTTTTCACGAAAACAAGGCTTTCAAGAAAAAATCGGACAGACAAATGACCATGGATGACATCCTGTATTCGCTTAATTTGGCTTGTTCTCCCAACGAAGACAACTCAGCTCCACCATCGTATTCAATGATTTTTAAATCTTTGTTAAAAGGTGCAGACGAATTCTTCGAAGGGAAAAACGAAGCTATCTCAGGAATTTCAATTAAAGGTAATGAGCTCACCCTTGAATTGCTGTATGAGGACAAAAACTTCCTTAATAAATTGGCAAATGTTTGCACATTTATTACATCCAAAAAAATGGGGGAATCCGGTTACGAAACTGAAAAAATCGGTACTGGACCATTTATGTTTTCCTCTTTTAAAGATGGCGATGAACCATCACTTGTTTTAATAAAAAATCAAGATTATTACCTGAAAGATGATGATGGCAACGCTATACCATATTTAGATAGTGTTGTCTTTGTTTTTCAGAGTCGAAAAATGGAGCAGTTAGAACATTTTGAAAGTGGAAAAATTGACTTTATTGTCGGGCTACCAACAAGTCGAATAACAAAGATGATTGAAGGTCGAATTCAAGACTTTAATGCAACTAAAACAGACGCTCCAAAATTAGTTCTTAAAAACAACCCTTTATTAGAATCTCATTTTTACTATTTCAACATGAAGGATGAAAGATTTAAGGACCCTTTAGTTAGAAAGGCTTTTAACTACGCCGTGGATAGAGAGACGATCGGACGTGATATACTCCGAAATCAATATTATGAACTTGGTTACTATGGGGTTATTCCTCCTGTTTCAAAAGCTCTTCGTGGATATGACTTTGCAAGTGTTAAAGATGTTGGATATACATACGATCCTGAAATGGCAAAAAAATTAATGGCTCAAGCGGGTTACCCTAACGGAGAAGGTTTTGGGTCCATTAGCTTAAGGTATAGTATTAATGATGTGCATTCAGCTGTTGCGGATGAGTTTTCCAGACAAATGTTTAAAATTTTAGGAGTCAATGTGAATATTGATGGATCAAATTTTGAACAACTTAATTCTGATGGAGAAAACGGTAGAGGTGAAATTTTTCGAATGGGATGGGCGGCAGATTATGCAAGTCCGGAATCATTTTTGATGAATTTTTATGGAGACAATGTTCCTGAAGATGAGAACGCAGCATCTCAGATAAATAAAGCACGATACAAGAATTTTTTGTTTGATGAGTTTTTTGTTCAAGCGAGAAATGCGGAGAAAATGTCAGAACAAATGGACTTGTTTTCTAAAGCTGAAGTTGAATTAATGAAAGATCCACCAATAATTCCGCTTTGGTACACAGGGGATATCCAAATTTCTCAGTCCTATGTGAGGAATTTGGAATTCAATGCAATCAATTATTTCGATTTTAGAAAAGTCTTTATCAAACAATGGACACTTGAAGAATACAAGAAAAGTTATAATTTAGCGACAAAATAAAACTATCATATTTATTATGACTAAATTCTTACTGATCCTGTTAGGAAGTATATTACCGTTGACTTTTACCTTCGCCCAGCCTAGTCAAAATGTTCGAGGTCAAGTGTTTGATTCTGAGTCGCATTTCCCAATTCCGGGAGCAAAAATAGAAATTTTTAAAATTGATTCTTCTTATCGATTAAGAACGCTTTCTAATTTAGATGGCTTTTTTGATGTAAAGAATGTACCTGTCGGTAAATATGAATTAGTTGCATCCTTCATAACGTATGACTCTAAAAGCACAACTATTGAAGTGACTTCTGGAAAGGAGTTGGTGCTCAATATACCTCTGCAGGAAAGTTTTCTTGAGAAAGAAGAAGTAACCGTAACGGCTCGAAAAAAGGGAGAAGTTATTAACGAACTGGCTTTAATTTCTGCGCAACAATTTAGTGTTGCCGAGACAGATCGTTATCCTGGTTCTCGCTCTGACCCGGCCAGAATGGCTTCCAATTTTGCGGGTGTTGGGGGTGCTGATGATTCAAGAAATGACATTGTTATTCGCGGGAACTCTCCTTTAGGTGTTGTTTGGCGCGTTGAAGGTATTGATATTCCTAATCCTTCACATTTTGCAATCGCTGGAAGTACAGGCGGTCCAGTTTCAATTCTAAACAATAAAATATTAGGTAACTCAGACTTTTTTATGAGTGCTTTCCCTGCTGAATATGGAAATTCAACATCAGGTGTGTTTGATTTAAAATTGCGAAAAGGAAACAATCAGAGTCATGAGTTAACAGGTCAATTTGGGTTTTTAGGGACTGAGTTAATGGCAGAAGGTCCGATGGGTAAGGACGGTAATTCTAGCTATTTAGTTATGGGTAGATATTCTACACTCAGTCTTTTTAGCGCAATGGGAGTTAGTCTGGGCACAGACGCAGTTCCCGTATATGGTGATGGGGCATTTAAGTTTGACTGGAGACTAAAAAACGGAGGCTCGCTTTCACTTTGGGCAATTGGAGGAGCAAGTGATATTGCGATTGTTATTTCAAATCAAACGGAGTATTCTGAAGAATTATATGGAGAAGGAGATAGAGATCAATATTTTAGCACAGCAATGGCAGTAGGTGGTCTAACAGTTAAAAAGCCTGTCAATGAAAATACTTTTATTACCACTACGTTTGCCTATTCTCATGAAAGGCAAAGAGCCCAACATGACTTTCTGGTTAGGAGCATAGATGCAGATAATAAAATTACACTATTAGATAAATATAAGTTACTCGATTATACTTTTGCAACCTCTAAAGCTTCCGGGTTTTTGAGTGTGAATCACAAAATGAATAAACGCCATCTAATAAAAGCAGGTGTTAATGGTGACTACATGATGTACAATTTGATTGATTCCGTTCTGCAGCCTGGTCATTCTTCGGCAAACAAAGATTCTTTTGAAATTCGTTGGGACTATAAAGGTGGCGCAACACTTATTCAAGCTTTCGTTCAATGGAAATGGAGAATGACCGAGAAAATGGCTTTTACCGCAGGTCTGCATAATCAATACTACAGTTTAAGTAATAGTTTTAGTTTTGTTGAACCTAGAATTGGCTGGAAATTGAGTCTCAAAAAAGGACAAGCGATAAGCGCAGGGGCTGGAATGCATAGTCAAACTCAACCTCAATACACCTATTTATACAATCAAAATAATCCGATATCAGGAGAAAAAGTATACGAAAACAAAAGCATGGACTTTACGAGAAGTATCCATTCTGTTGTTGGATATGAAAAGGCCTTTAAGAAGAGTTTGACATTGAAAACAGAAGCTTATTACCAATATTTATATAATGTGCCCGTTACCGTTGTTCCTTCGTCGTTTTCGTTGATCAATATGGGTAGTGGTTTTTCTCGTTTTTTTCCAGAACAATTAAAAAACACTGGAACTGGCTATAATTATGGTTTGGAGCTTACTTTACAGAAGTTTTTCGATAAATCGTTCTTCTTTTTAATTTCTGCTACTGTGTACGATTCTAAATACTATGGTAGTGATGGTATTCGCAGGAATACTTCCTATAACGGAACATACATAGCGAATTTTTTAGCTGGGAAAGAATTTAAAATCAACAAAAAACAATACATTTCACTCGGAGTGAAAATAACTGGGGCAGGTGGAAAACGATACGGGTTTGTGGATGCATCTGAATCCTCTGCCGTAAACGATTTAATTTTCTTAGATGAAGGATTTAATGAAAGGCAATTTTACGATTACTTTAGAACAGACTTGAAAATAAACTGGAAATTTAACGCAAAGAGGACAACACATGAAATTGGTTTAGACCTTGTTAATATATTTAATTCCAAAAATTTACTAAGTTTGGCATACGCACCAAATTTAGCTGACCCCACTGCAGAACCAATTACTGAAAAACAGCAATTGGGATTCTTACCTATCTTCTATTATAAAATTGATTTGAGAATAGGGGGTAAAAAATAAAAAAAGTTACCACTAAAAATGACTACTTATGAATGGATATAGAACTAAAGCTCCAATACTGTTTTGGATTATTACTACTCTTCTTCTTCTTTGGAATTTAATGGGAGTACTTTCCTTTTTCATGCATACGTTTATTTCAGACGAAGCACTAGCCATGTTAGCTGAAAATGAGAGAGAACTTTATGCTTCTTACCCTGCTTGGACAAGTGTTGTATTTGCCATTGCCGTTTTTTGTGGACTCTTTGGCTCTCTAGGACTTCTGATTAGAAAAAAATGGTCAAAGATTGTTTTTATAATCTCATTGTCCGCCATCATACCTCAAATGATTCAAAATGTGTTTTTTACAAATTCCATAGATGTATATGGATTTCAACAAGCCGCAACAATGCCTACAGTTGTAGTCGTCGTGGGTATTTTTGTGATTTGGTTTTCAAGTTATGCCATCCGAAAAAACTGGCTTAGTTAAGCTAGAATTATTTCGGTAGTCGTAAACTACCAGTTTGGACAACTATCGCAACCGTTTTTTGGTCTGATATACAGTAAAAACCCAACAACTGTTTCAAAAGAAGCATAACCATAAGCCTGTCTTGTATATGCACTTGGGTCATTCTGACGGTTTCTAACTTTTAATTGGTGATTTAGTCCTCCTCCTAATTTCGTTTCTATAAAAACATGCCTCAAAAATTCAAATCTCGCACCCAAATGCGCTGAAACACCATATCCCGACATGGAAATAGTTCGAACACTTTTCTGTTGAGCAAAGGTGAAATCGTTAAAAGACAGCAATCCGCCAGCCGCGATACCAACATTGGTAGAGAAAGCAAACCAATCCTTATTGCCAACTTTCAACCACTGATCAGTTCTGGTCAACTCGAAACGTAAATAGTTTAGTCCATCTGAGTTTTCATAATGAAAAACTTTTCTATCCGTAATAACCGGCTCCGCGCTATATGTTCCTGACCAATTATTATCTACTCCGGGGTCTATTTTACCACTTAGTGTCACTTCATTTTTATCTGCAAAAATGTACTTCATATGGTCGTAGCCAAATGAAATAGCCCAATGATCTTTGAAATAGTATCCTATTCTTGCGTTAAATTGAGGAATAGAAATACGGCTTGGATCAAAATAAACTGCTCCCACTTTTTCTGGATTGTCATGTGCAACAGCCCCAGCCAACGTGAAATCATAACCCGGTCCGACAAAACGCATGTTACTCTTAGTATAAGCACTCCTATTGTAGCCCCAATACCCAAAAATTGTTCCTTGGGCATATGAAACCTTCTTTTTCATCCGTTTTTGTCCTTCTGAAAAAAACGGAGCGAGAACTAATAAAATAAGTAGTAAATTTCTCATCCTTTCTATTTCATTTTTAAAAATGCTATTTCCTTTTCAGACAATTTGCGAAACATACCTCGCGGTAAATCTCTTTTATCTAAGCCTGAAAATGTGACTCTGTCAAGTTTCATAACTTTATAGCCCATAGCTTCAAATGAGCGCCTGACAATTCTATTTTTTCCAGAATGTAATTCAACTCCCACCTCCTTTGACGATTCATCATTAACGTATTCGGCATTGTCAAAAATAGTTGTCCCATCTTCCAACTTGATGCCGGACATTAATTTTTGCAAATCCTCCTTTACAACACGCTTGTTTAGCGTTACATGGTATATTTTGCTAGCCTTATATCGAGGGTGCGTAAGCTTTTTTGCCAAATCCCCATCATTTGTAAACAACAATAAACCTGTTGTTTCTCTGTCTAGCCTGCCAACTGGATAAACACGTTCGCGACAAGCTTTCTTCACCAAACTCATAACCGTTTTTCTCCCTTGAGGATCATCCATTGTGGTGATAAAACCCTTCGGTTTGTTCAAGAGAACATATCTCTTCTTTTCTGCATTGATAGAAGCCCCATCATATTTAACAATATCAGTAGGTTCAACTTTATGACCCATTTCTGTAATTATTTCTCCATTTACAGAAACAACTCCGGTCTTTATTAGAACATCTGCTTCACGACGAGAACAAACTCCTGCATTCGATAAATATTTATTCAAACGCACTGAATCACTGAAGGTTGGAAGTGGATCACCCTTCTTCAGTCGGTCCTTGTAATCAATGTATTTACTTTTATCTTTTGCTTTTACAGGTTTCTTTTCAGCTGAATTTTTGCTGTGTGTCCGTTTTTGGGTTGATTTCCCATTACTGTTAGACTTTTTTTTTGTAGAATCGCCTCCGCGAGTTCCTTTTTTTCTTGTGTTCATCTCGAGCATAATTTTGTCAAAGATAGTTTAGATAATTAGAATGGAGGGATAAAGGATCGATATTTTGACAAATGTCCGCGTAAATATGGTGCTTAATTCATCCTGATTCAATGATTCTATGGGTGAAAAGCATCTTCTATATGTTCCAATTTCAAACCGTATTGATTAAGAACAATTGAGACAACATCTAATCGGACATCTAGCGAAATCATATTGTCTTCGATGTATTTATTCGCAACTTTAATAATTTGCTTTTGTTTATTTCTTGTTACCGCAAGGTAAGGTTCACCAATAATTGCGGTAGTTCGAGTTTTCACTTCAACAATAATCAGTTGCTTATTTTTTTCGCAAACGATGTCAATCTCTGCATTTTTAAACCTAAAATTTCTTTTTAAAACGGAATATCCATTTTTAATGAGATGCTCTACTGCCAAATCTTCCCCTTTTTGACCAAGTTCAATGTGATTCATAGTGATTGTTTTCTATTAAGTTAAAGAAAAAAATCAAATGTTCCGATAAAATTGAGCTGCTCATTACTTGAACCTTGTTCTCTTTAAGTTGTATGAGGTAGTATGAGAATCATTATTCTTTTCACTTTTATTTCAACTTTCAGTTATTCCCAGAAACATAAATTAGTCCTTGGGAACAGCAACCAACTATGCATTTTTGATGACACTCTTTTTGTTATAAACGATTCTCTGCCGCCAAAATTAAGTGAATATAAAAGTATTTACATTTTCTCAAACTCTAGTTCTATTCTCTCGCTAAATGACGCAATAACTATTTCTAAATTCGTTCAAAATGGAGGTGGGCTATATCTAGGGGCAGAAAATTGGCCTCTACAGGCCGAATCAAATCAATTAACGCTGTTGCTTTTCAATAAAGAAGCGTACGGGGAATATGATGGCGAATCTGCAGAGTCAAAATCAAAAAATGTCAACTTGAAATTAAACGAACTGGAAGAGGTCACTCCAGGAAACACAACAATCGCATTTCCATTAGACTATCGATTAAAAGTTGAGGCTTGGATAGAGGATCAACCACTTATTCTTTCTGGGGAAATCGGAAAAGGTCGAATAATCATAGATGGTGGATACTCTCGTTTTTATTGCACCAATTGGAATGACGGTGTGGCTAAAATAATGACACGTTTCGGTAAATATCTTGAAGAAGGAGATTCAGGATAAGGTAATGAAAATCTCCAAATATAGATGCTCCCGTTTTAAAACTCGAAAACGAGGCCTGTTTTTAAGGAAGCCAAGTTTAAAAAATTATCTCCAAACAGTGGTACATACATCTCAGTTTTGGACCAATAAGAATTAGATGAACCCTCTAAAACACCATTTATAGGGAGTAAAATGCCAGAGTGAAAGCGTATTCCTGTTTCTAAAAAAATTGCCTTTGCTAGCGGAAGACGATAAGAGAGTTGGTAGAACAAATTTATTGCCACCAAATTTGACGCTGATAACGGATAAGGATTGCTCATAGCCTCGTAGGTCGATAACCGATAGTTTTGATCATAGTCAAATGAATAAAATTTAGGCCCTAATCCAAAACCTACTGAGAAACCGGCTCCCGAAATAGATGTCGATTTGTACAATTCTCCTGTGATTAGAAAAGAATACGTTCTAAAAATAGGATCTGAAATATTTCCACTAACTTCAATGTAATTACCTAAATTGTCATAATAGCCATTTTCTCCTCCATACATTCTACTAGTTGTTTTTCCGTATGCAAATTCTGCTCCCAACGCAAACCTTTGAGATAATATTCTTTGATAGGATACGCGATAGTCAACCCTGAAAAAATCTCTCTTCATTTTATAGTTATTCTTATCGTCATATGTATCCGTTCTATATCTAAAATTATCAAATATCTCGTCCGACAAGAAACCTATAAATGCCGGTGTTACTCTTAAATTAGATGTTGTAAAAACAGAAATTATATTTTTCTTCCCGTTAAATCCAAAATCTTGAGAAAATCCACTTTTCGAAATCATTAAAAGAGAAACAATAATCGCTAAAATTAATCTACTTTCCTTTCTCATCTTTTCGCTTTTTTTCCAGATAATTCACTCATTACCTTGTAGTTGACTGCATCCAAAACTGATTCTTTCGGCTTCATGTTAAAATCATAATCAATAAAATTTTCTACATCTCCCGTTTTTAAATCCAAAACAGAGTAACTAATATTTATTCTGTTCCCTGTAACTAGTTTAGTTAGAAAATAAGGTATTCCAAAAGGAGGGAATAAAACTCCAATTACAGCCGCTACTGGTTTGATTGGGTTTCGATAATGTTCTCCATAGATAAACATCATCTTTGCATTACCAAATTCCTTTTGCAACTTCTCTAACTCGATATAATCGACAGGAAACATAGTACCATCTCCATATCCCGATCGTTGTCTCAAAAAATCAAGCAAAACGGCTTTAGAATTGTATTGCTCCGTGTTCTGATTCTCAACTTCAGAGTTACTTTGGTCGTAAACAGTTACATCAAATTTATTTGCTGTTTTTTTGACAGATTCAATTAATCTTGACTCTAATTCTTCTGACTGTTTTACTCTTACATTTCCCATCTGAACAGAAATGAACACAGGTTCAAGTAATACAATCTCTTTCAAATTTATCTCGCTTGACGTTTCATTTTTAATCATCTCGTCAGCATCTTTGTATTTACGATACTTTTTTTTGAAATTCTCTTCTGAGATTAAATCTGAAAGTGCGAAAAGATGAAACTTGCTTTCGTCGAATTCTTCATCTTCAGTTACGGCGGTTTTAACATCTCGTTTTCTTTTAATTTTATCATACTTGCTCAACTCATCATTCACGGTGGTGTCACGAACCTCAACTGAAGTGGTATCATTTAACTCAGCTTTGCTATGTTCAAATGCTGTTAATGCATCCTGATAAGTTGACTCCGAATATTCAGCAATCTTAAAACGGCTATATTCTCCTAGGTGTTGAATCATCTGATCATGCATCTGATTAATTCCATTGTCATCAGGAAATGCTTTTCGAGCATCTTCTATCATCCTCATAGAAATTGTGAGAAGCTGAATTTTCGAAATTTTCTTTAGCATATAATATACTGCATGACTTTCTCCTTCTATCTTTGAAGGATTCGAAACAGCTTTAGAATAACTTCCATTAATTTTAAAACGAGACAAGCCAAGCCAAGCCTGAACTTTCATCCGTGTCAAATAGATATTGTTTGGAAAATCTCTCTCCAATAGAAAAAGTTTATAGATAACATCTGCGAATTCATTATTTAGCATATCAACACGCACACTCTCAAACCTTGCTAGGTTTCGAGCCTCAAGAAATTCATCCTTTGCAAATACAAATTTCTTAGTTCCCCATGAAGAATAGTTTGCTAATTCATCAACAACGGCGTCCTTTCGTTTGCGAATATTAGGATGACTACTCTTAGAATCATCATAGTCCTCTTCTACTTTAATCTCATTAATTTTCAATGGGTAGTATTTGTCAGGAACAAATAATAAATCTCCATTCATGTAGGCATGTGAAAATGGCTCTTCATCAAAGGGCAAATACGAGTATGTCATAACATCAAATGCACTCAACAGTTCGCTTTCAGCATACCCTGCTTTGTGAAAAAGATTGATTCCAATCTTATCCGCATCCAATTCATTGTCTTTAGAGTGGTTGGACATTCGTGTTATTCTATCGTCATAGGAAGTTCCCGATTCTGTCTCCAATCTCTCCTTGTATGATTCTTCTATATGTCCTTCTGTAAAGTGAGCAATCTCATGAGAAAGAACATAAGCCAATTGAGCTTCATTCTCTAACTGAGAAAGTAAACCAAGAGTCACAAAAATTAAACCTTGGTCAGTTGATAGGGCATTGGTTACATTTGACTTAATAACAAAAAACTGAAGTTGCTTCTTTACCTTTCGTTTGTCTTTTAATAAGTTTTCTGCAACCTTTCTCACATACTTTGTGGTTTTATCACCATACAGAACTAAACCAGAATGTAACAGTTCGTCAATACTAAAATGAATTCTTTCTAAGAAAATTAATTCTTCATTTTCTGTCATGGAACCTCTATCCCTAGACAAGTCATTCTCTATTTTAGTGAATGTTTTTTGAGTAAATACCTCTGGGATTTTTCCACTAGAGACGAGTGGTTGATAATCTATAAATAAATCCGTCTGACCATATGTACTATTTGCAATACAGTATAGAAATATTATCACTACAAGTTTTAAGGATACCTTTGCCATTTATTGAATGTTAAAAATAAAGGTCAATATAGTACATTAAATTCAAACTTCTGTCTATTATTTGAAACAAAAAACCCTCATGGAGACCATGAGGGTGTTCACTTTTTATTTGAATCCTAATTTTTCAAGATTCTTATTGATGCTTTTTGTTCATCATTTTCTATTCTCAAGAAATACATTCCGCTTTCCACATCTTTTATGCTAAGGTTGACTGGCTGTCCTGCATCAACATACTTAACATCAAAGTAGATTAATTTCCCTGCAACATCAACTATTTCGAATTTAATATCACCAGAGAAATCTAAGAATTCCACTTTGAAACTTCCAGATGTTGGATTTGGATAAACTGAGACACCCATTTTACTTACAACCTCATTGATTCCAACTACACTTCCAACGAAGACAGTTAAGGTCGTGCTACATCCATTTACATCAGTAACAATTACTGTATAAGATGAGTTCCCAGCAAGTCCAAATATATCTTCTGGATCATCGTTGTCTCCAACACCGTCATTGTCCCAATCATAAGTAAAAGGGCCTGTTCCTCCATTCACGGTTAAATTAATTGAACCATTTCCAGCAACAGTTGCGTCATTCACATTTGTCGTTAAAATTAATCCTGGAGGACCATTTATTGTTCCTGTTATGAAATCACTACAACCGTTATCATCAACTACTGTTACAGAAAATACACCCGCAACACCGTTTGTTAAATCTTGCGGATCATCGAGATCCCCAGTCCCATCAATATTCCAATCGTATACATATGGTGCTTGTCCTCCTGTTATTGTGATATCAACCTGGCCATTAGCATCACCGAAACAAGCTAAATTACTTACACTGTTTATCGTAATAACTGGAACTGTTCCCCCAGTTAATGTAACTGTTGACGTTACAGAACATCCACTTGCATCTTGAACAACAATATTATAAGTTCCTGGTGTCAAGCCAGTAAAGCCGCTACTCCCTTGGAAGGTTGCTCCACCGTCATTACTGTATGTCAACGCACCTGTTCCTCCAGATGCTACAATCGAAATTGTTCCATTTGTGTTTCCACAAGAAGGGTCTGTAAAATTGGTGGACGATATGATTGGCGAGCCGTTATCAATTAAAATCGCTGTTGAAGTTGTCTGACATCCATTAGCGTCTTGAACAACTACATTATAAACCGCAGCGGTTAAATTCGTATAAGTTCCGCTTGCTTGGAAAGTTGCCCCTCCATCTATACTGTATTGTATGGACCCTGTTCCTCCAGATGCTGTTATAATGATGTTACCATTCGAAAGGCCACATGTAGGGTCTGAGGTAAGTACATTAATTATTGCAGGAGAACCTGGGTCTGTCAATGTCACGGAAGAGTTATCTTGACATCCACTTGCATCCTGCACGACAATTTGATAGACCCCTGCACCAACCGCAGTAAATGTACTCAATGCTTGGAAAGTCGCTCCATTATTAATACTGTACATTATTGTTCCAGAACCTCCAGTAGCTGTAATAGTGATGTCACCATTAAGCAATCCGCATGTTGGGTCTGAAAAACTTACGTTTGAAATCACTGGAGAAGAAGTTGCTGCCAAAGTTGCAGTGGAAGTTGTTTGACATCCGTTTGCATCTTCTACAACAACGGTGTACGTTGCTCCAGGTAAACCTGTGAAAATGTTCGATGCAACAAATGACGTTCCATTATCAATACTATAAGATAAAGATCCCGTACCACCCGTTGCCGCAATGTTTATTGACCCATTAGCCAAACCACACGTTGGATCAGCAACCAATACATTTGTTATGCTCGGAACACTTCCATTGACCAGAGTTGCTGTTGATGTAACTTGACAACCATTCGCGTCTTCCACAACAATATTGTAGGTGTTCGCGACAAGACCTGTAAAAAATCCTGTTGCTTGCAAAGTAGTTCCACCATCAATGCTGTATTGTAATGAGCCAGTGCCTCCTGTTGCTGTAATGGTAATGTCGCCATTCGGCAATCCGCACGATGGGTCATTACTCACAACACTAGAAATAACAGGTACTCCTAAGTCAGTTAACGTTATAGAAGATGATGTTTGACATCCATTCGCATCTTGCACAATAATCGGAAATACACCTGGTAATTGCCCTACAAAGTTGTTACCTCCTTGGTATGTTGCTCCATTATCTATACTATACTGAAGTGATCCCGTCCCTCCAGAAGCAGTAATAGTAATGTCTCCATTTGCTGTCCCACAAGTTGGATCAATTGGGGTAACTAAAGTAATTGCTACTGCAGTTGGATCTGTTAAAGTAACAGTAGAAGTGACCTGACAATTGTTTGCATCTTCAACAACTACATTGTATGTATTTGCAGCTAAACCTGAGAAAGAAGTTGCTGCCTGAAATGTTGCTCCACCATCAATACTATATTGAAGAGCTCCTGAACCTCCTGATGCAGTGATGAGGATCGTACCATCAGTTGCACCATTACAAAGTGGATCTGTTCCTGTTGCACTAGAAATTACTATTCCGGCAGGATCAACCAAGGTTGAAGTTGCTGTGGCTTGACAGCCATTTGCGTCTTGAACAACTATATTATAAATTGCCGCACTCAGTCCTGTGAATGAGTTAGTAGCAATTAAAGTCGCCCCTCCATTAATACTATAGGTCAATGTACCTGTTCCTCCTGTGGCTGAAATCGTAATGCTACCATTAATATCTCCATTACAAAGTGGATTCACATCACCGGTTGAAGAAATAATCGGTAATCCTAAGTCAACTAAAGTTGAAGTTGAAGTTGTTTGACATCCATTTGCATCTTGCACAACAACGTTATATACATTTGCCGTAAGACCAGTGAAATTATTCCCTGCTTGAAAAGTTGTTCCACCATCAACACTGTATTGCAATGCCCCAGTTCCACCTGCTGCTGTTATTGTGATGTCTCCATTCGCCAAAGCACAAGTTGGATCTGTTGTTGCAATTGTTCCAATTGCTGGTCCTGAAATTGAATTCACTGTGACAGCACTTGTGACCTGACAACCACTAGCATCTTGAACAATGACGTTATATGTTGCAGCAGCTAAGCCAGTGAACACCGTTGTTGCTAAGAATGTTGTTCCGTTATCAATGCTATAAGTATAAGGACCGCCATCTCCTCCGGTGGCACCACTAAAAGTAATCGTTCCATCTAACAACCCACAAGCTTCATCTGTTGAAGAAGTAGTATAAGTTATCATAGATGGTTCTACAAGGGTATAAGTCATAACTGAAGTACAACCAGTCCCATTATTATCGACAACAGTTAAAGTATATGAATCAGCGCATAAACCAGTTATGGTTGCTGAGTTTCCTCCTACTGGAGCGTTTGTGCCGTCAACCCAACTATATACATAAGGTAATACACCTCCTGTTACTGTTGCTGTTAATTGTCCATTACAATCTGCATTACAAACTAGAGAAATATCTTCAGCGATTCCAGTAATTGTTGCTCCACCTGTTCCTCCAACAGTTTCTATGGCTAATGTTTGGCAAGCACTTGCATCTTGTATTACAACATTATAAGGACCAACTACTAACCCTGGAAAAGTTCCCGAAGCTTGAAAAGTGGCTCCACCATCAATACTATATGTATAAGGTCCACCGTCACCTCCAGATCCAACAAGGTCAATTTGTCCATCAAAAGCACCACAATTCTCAGGAATTATTGTTACCGTATATGTAATAACAGCTGGATCGACTAATGTAGTCGAAGAAGTTACTTGACACGTATTGGCATCTTGAACCACTATGTTATACAATCCTGCTATCAATCCGGTAAAATTATTTCCTGTCTGGAAAGTTGTTCCTCCATCAATACTATATTGGAAGGCTCCTGTTCCTCCTGCTGCGACAATCGTAATTGTGCCATCACTAGCTCCATTACAAGATGGGTCAACTGGAGTTACGATTGTAATAGTAATAACTGCCGGATCAACTAAAGTAACAGTTGAAATTGTTTGACATCCTACTCCATCTTCTACTACAATATTGTATACTCCTGCAATTAAACCTGTGAAGTTATTGCCCGCTTGAAAGGTCGCTCCGCCATCAATACTGTACTGTAAAGCTCCTGTTCCACCTGTTGCGAGAATTGTAATATCTCCATCATTCCCTCCAAAACACGTAGGATCACTTCCTGTTGCTGATGTGATTGTTGCCCCACCTGTATCCGTTAATGTTGATATCGATGTCACTTGACATAAATTCGCATCCTCAACAACAATGTTATACACACCAGATATTAACCCTGTAAAGACATTACTTGCTTGGAAAGTTGTTCCGCCATCAATACTGTACTGTAATGCTCCAGTTCCTCCTGTTGCAGTGATAGTAATATCACCATTAGCGGATCCACAAGTTGGGTCTGTTATTGCAACATTAGTAATTGATAAAACAACAGGGTCAACTAAAGTAATTGAAGAAGTTGCCTGACAACCGTTGGCGTCTTCAACTACAATTGAATAAACACCAGCAGCTAGTCCTGTAAAGTTATTACCCGCTTGAAATGTTACACCATTATCGATACTATATTGAGGAGCACCTGTTCCTCCCATTCCTACAATCGTAATCCCGCCATCATTTGTTCCATTGCATGAAGGATTTGTACCATTTTCACTGAGAAAAGAAACAGCTGTTGCTGGTTGCGTAATTATAACATTTGGTGCAGTTGCTTGACATCCATTGACATCTTCAACTATTATTGTGCCATATACGCCATCCATTAAGCCTGTAAAAGTATTACTTGCCTGAAATGTAAATCCATTGTCATAACTATATTGAAGGGCTCCTGTTCCTCCGGAAGCATTAATTGTAAATGAACCTGAAAGATCACCAAAGCACAATATATCCACTGAAGTAATGTTACTTATCGTTGGACTAACACCATCTACTAAAGTAACTGTTTGTATTGTTTGGCATGTATTTCCATCTTCCACAACAATGTTGTAGGTCCCCGCAATTAAACCAGTAAAATTATTCCCTGCTTGGAAAGTTGTTCCTCCATCAATACTATATTGTAAAGCCCCTGTTCCTCCTGTTGCAGTAATAGTTATAGTCCCATCTGAACCTCCATTACATAATGGGTCAACACTAGCTACTCCAGTAATTGTCGCTCCAGGAGTGTCAGTTAATGTAACTGTAGAAGTCGCTTGACAGTTATTCGCGTCTTGCACGACTATATTATATACTCCTGCTATCAACGTTCCAAAAGTTCCACTAGCTTGGAAGGTTGTTCCACCGTCAACACTATATTGCAATACACCTGTTCCTCCAGCTGCTACAATAATAATTCCACCATTTGACAATCCACAAGATGGATCAGTAGGAGTTGCAGAAGTAATTACTACTTGAGGTGGATCGGTAAGAGTCGCTGTCGATGTTGCTTGACAATTGTTCGCGTCTTCTACTACAATTGAATAGATAGCTGCTGTAAGTCCCATGAAATTATTCCCGGCTTGGAATGTTACACCGTTATCAATGCTATATTGCAATACACCTGTACCTCCAGAAGCAGTTATCGTTATGTCACCATCGTTTCCTCCAAAACAAGTTGGATCAGTAAAAGTGACATTGGTAATAGTTGGAGCTGCTGGAGCTGTTAAAGTTACAGAAGCAGTTATTTGACAACCAATAGCATCTTGCACCACAATTGGGTAGGTTGCACCTCCAAGTCCACCAAAGAATCCCGCTGCTTGGAAAGTTGTTCCACCATCAATACTATATTGAAGAGCTCCTGTTCCTCCTGATGCAGTTACTGTAATGTCTCCATCATTTCCTGCGCATGTTGGGTCAGTTGTGGCTACATTAATAATTGTAGCAGGATCTCCAACAAAAATTGAAATTGTATCTTGAGTACAACCACCTGAATTACACGCTTCAAAGGTCACAAAATATGACCCTGCTGTTGTATAAAGATGCGGAGGTGGATTCTGCGAAGTTGAAACACTACCATCTCCAAAGTTCCAAAGCCAGCTAGTTACTGGATCACCGAGAACTGTGTTATCTGTAAAAGTAACTGTTAAAGGATTACAACCAGAACTTACATCTGATCCAAGCACTGCTGTTGGTGGTATAATAGAACAATCTATCACCTCAACAAAATCATCATATAAAACAGTCGCTGAACACCCTGGCGCTGTAGTACCAATTCGAATATTATCAATTAATAAAAGATACATATCATCAGAGGTATTTCTAAATGCTATAAATACTGTTTGACCAGCATAAGCAGATAAATCAACACTTCTAGTTGTAGAAAAAGCATTTTCCGCAATCGTAGAAAACAATAATGTATTATAGTTACCAACATTTGCAGGTAACTGTGCTGTCGAAATTCTTACCTCATAACCGTCTGGGAAGTTTACACTTGCAGACTGAGCATCCCAAAACAAACGTTGATTGGCTGGGAGAACTCCAATTCCTGTAGTTAACATCCAATCGTCTGCTGGTTGACTAGGCAGAGCATTCCATGAAGTTGCCGTTGCTTCCAAACTTCCATCACCATCTACGTCCATCGGTAACCATGCCGTAGCATTTGTTCCTGTAAATGGTGGGTTTACTCCTGCATTTGGTGTCCATGGATCATTGTTGAATCTAGCATAACCTGCTGGCCATCCACCTTCAAAATTTTCAATATAAAAAGTATCTAGGGGTAAAACTCCTGCGCTTTGTACTGATAACTCGACATAATAAAGACCTGGGGTTGGATAAACATAATTAATATTATCCACATTTCCTGAAGAGGTAATCGCACTACCATCTCCAAAATCCCATGTATAGTCCACATATCCACTTACATCTGCCGTAAAAGTTACCCCTGGTGGTCCTGCACAAATTGGATTTGCGGGAGATGAAGTGAATTCAGCGGAAGGCTTACCCATAAAATTATAAGGAATGATGTACGTGTTCGTATCTCCTCTTCCACAATCATTAATTGTTGCAATAGTAACAGTATCCGGACCCGGAGTTGTATATACTCTGTCTATTATTTGCGGATCAGTTGTTGTATTAATAACTGTACCGTCAGCAAAGGTTATAGACCAACTTACAGGAACGCTATATAAAGCAGTGTCAAACAGCGTGACGTATGTAGTATCACAAACAACATTTTCAGTATAACCAGTAATCAAAGGTCTTGGAGCATAACCTCCAAGCATAGGATACAAATCTAAATCGACATCAAGCCCTATTCCAGCTAGTGAATTAACATAACCCGTGGTTTCAGTCCATATATGATTTAAGCCATTTCCTTGACCTTGAGTAGTTGCGTTACTAGAAGCAATTACCAATAGCGTATCTGTAGGATCTCCAGGGAATATCTCAATTCCAACATGGAAAGTTCCAGTCGTTGGAACGACGGGAGTGAAAGGAACCCAAAATTCAACAAAAGAGTTTCCTCCTGGAACACCAATTGCAGTGGGAGATAATGCTCCGGACCCTCCTAATAATGCTCCAGGAGCTCCAGCTCCATCGTCATCAAAAACCAATACTTGAAAAACCATGTTATCATTAGGATCATATAATGAAGCAAGTCCTACTCTAATAGCACCCACTTCTGTAACACCTGGATTTGGTGAGAAAAATCTTTCATAAGAACCTTTTACTCCGTTTGTTGGAGAGTTTGTAAAGTCTGGAACACCAAAAATCGCTTCTCCTCCACCAAAACTATAGATTGTCGGAGAGGATGTCGGAGTAACCCAATATAAATCTAGCGTATCACAATCTCCACCAGGAGCAAGCACTTCGATGTAATCTATCTTTGTTTCAGTATCTGGTCCATTTGGACTTCCAACTGTTAAAGATACAGTATATAATCCTGGGTTAGGGTAAGTAACTTGAGGTGGCACCTGTCCCGTAAACTGAGCATTAGCACCTACACAGCCTGCACAAGTGACTGTGCCACTCGCTCCAACATCGAAAGTCCATGTCCAAGAAGTAATAATTGCAGTCGGTTGAGATAGATCTGTAAATGTTACGTTTGAAGGGGCTTGCCAAGTTGTTGGTGTTCCGACAAAGTCAGCAACTGGCGGTTGCGCTCCACAAACACCTCCACCATAGGCAATCCATGAACCCAAGTACGTGTCAGACATGCAATGCATTCTTCTACCCTGTTGGTTTGTAAACTGGGTAGAACAAAAAGAATAGGACATGTGATTATTTACTGGAGCATTTGCCCATGGATCTGTATCACAAGCATTGTTCGAATTAGAACTAGTTGAACAATTATATGAGTATGTATCATGAGGATTGGTATCTGAACACCAATCACCTTCTTGATCTCCTTCTCCTAAGTATGGCCCTCCAAGTGGTGTTGGGATACCAGATGCATTACTAGATCCATTTGCATTTCTTACCTGCTCATAACAAGCCGAACAGTCACTTCTTTCATCAACTCCTGCAAAAGTATGTTCTAATCCAAAAACATGACCCATTTCGTGAGCCAGTGTACTTCCCCCTAAACCGAGATTACCTCTGTTAAGAACAATACCACCTGTATTACTCGTCCCTCCCATTGGGTCATATGGAAACCGAGCATAACCTCCTGCTGACATTGAACCAACAACATAAACGTTTATAAATTGATTTGGATTGACAACATACGTTGTTTTCAAAGAAACTTCTTCCGTGTTAGAGTCGTGCGTATAATTTACATCATCCACATAAAATGAAGCAGGATCTGCACAAAATATCATGTTGGAAGAAGCAAATTGTGCATTTAATTCTGCCATTAAGCCATCAATTCTTGTTTGATCAATATTCGATGAAGCCCCACCAGACGAGGACTGCATAACATGCCATTGTAGCTGGTAATATTTTATTCCCATATTCGCTACATCTCGATTGGATGGGTCATCACATGGAACTGTAAACGGGCAACCTAAACTCTTAATAGGTCCGTTTGGATTATCAATATAAGGTCTTTTTGTGCCACAAACTGTCGAAATAGCAGGGTTTGCGGGCAATCTAAAATCAACTTCAAATCCGTCTACGGACAATAATTTACCATTCGGTGACAGCTTAAGAAGAGAACTATCATCCGCTTGTTGATTAACAATGTTGTTATCCAAATTAATGCTAGATCCGCTCGGTAATGGAATTATTGCACTTTTTTCAATAATTCTTTTTTTCTGAATTCCAGAAGTACCATTAATTTGTTTTGTCTCATTCACTTGAGCATTGAACGAATATGCAACTCCTAGAAATGAGCATAGCAGAAGAATTTTCTTCATAAGAGTAATTTAGTTTATAAAAGTTTAGGTATAAAAAGGTTTAGCATTTTATACGAATCGTAAATATATAACTAAAAACTCAAAAACAAAAAAATAAGACGTGTTGATTCCTAGATAACTAGAACGGTTCATTTATCCTATCAACTCTATTGCTTGACGAGCTGCTACTTGCTCTGCTTTCTTTTTTGAAGAGCCTGTACCTCGCCCGAACTCTTGATTATTAATCATAACAACAATCGTGTATAACCAATTTGGCCCTTCATTCTTCTCATCAATTACTTCAAAACTTAAAGGCAACTTGTTTTTTTGACTCCAGATAAATAATTTCGATTTAAAGTCGATTTCTTCTTCGAGAATGTGATTAAAATCAACGTACTTCCGAAAAACATGTCCATTTATACATTTTTTAGCCTTTGCATAGCCACCATCTAAATAAATGGCACCAACCAGTGCTTCAAGAGCATTTCCCTCAATGGTTTCTAATTTAATAGACCGTGTTTTATTGTATTCCATGATTGTGTGCAATCCCATTTCACTTGCAATTTTACCAAGAGTTCTTCTACTTACAACTTTAGATTTTACTTTAGTCAAATATCCCTCGTCCTCATTTGGGAATTTAATGAACAAGAATTCAGCAATGATAGAATCAAGGACGGCGTCACCAAGGAACTCTAATCTTTCATTGGATAATTCGCCACTATTATTGGCCACCGACTTATGTCTTAGTGCTTTTTCAAAATAAAACGTATTTTTTATAGAATAGCCAAACTTCCTTTTTACGAAACGGATGATTTCTTGTTCTTTACCTGATCTTTTTGTAAAGAGAGAGAACATGACTGACACTTTACCCAACGAATTTTTTGATTATCACAGTTGTGTTGTGACCCCCAAAACCAAATGTATTAGACATAGCAACATTTACTGTTCTTTTTTGTGCTTTGTTAAAGGTAAAGTTTAGCTTACCGTCCAACTCTTCATCATCCGTGAAATGATTAATAGTTGGAGGAATAATATCTTCTTGCACTGATTTAACACAGGCAATTGCTTCAATGGCTCCTGCTGCCCCTAATAAATGTCCAGTCATAGACTTTGTTGAGCTAATATTAATATTGTATGCGTGCTCTCCAAAAACCGCTTGAACAGCCTTTACTTCAGCCATGTCGCCTAAAGGAGTAGAGGTTCCATGAACGTTAAGATAATCTACTTCAGAAGGATCAATCTCTGCATCTTCTAAAGCAGCAATCATTGTATTTTTTGCTCCCAAGCCATCTGGATGAGGGGCGGTCATGTGATAAGCATCACCAGACATGCCTCCGCCAATTACTTCAGCATATATTTTTGCGTTACGCTTTATGGCGTGCTCGTATTCTTCAAATATTAATGCTCCAGAACCTTCCCCTAAAACGAAGCCATTTCTATCTGCATCAAAGGGTCGAGAAGCCGTTTCTGGATCTTCATTATTTGTTGACAACGCTCGCAACGCATTAAATCCGCCAATTCCAGCTTCGTTTACGGCGGCCTCTGAACCTCCCGTGACAATTGCATGTGCCTTGCCTAGGCGAATATAATTAAATGCATCAATCATCGCATTTGTAGACGATGCGCAAGCTGAAACAGTTACGTAATTCGGTCCACGAAGACCATATTTTATTGAAATATGTCCTGCAGCAATATCTGCAATCATTTTTGGTATAAAAAAAGGATTAAAACGAGGTGTTCCATCTCCCTGAGCGAAATTGACACATTCATCTTGAAATGTTTTCAATCCGCCGATCCCAGAACCCCAGATAACGCCGATTTTGTCGAGGTTAGGGCTAGAGTCCATCAGCCCAGAGTCTGCCATGGCTTCACTAGATGAAACCATGGCATACTGTGAGAATTGATCTAATTTTCTTGCTTCTTTTCTATCAAGGTGATCTTTGATATCAAAGTTCTTAACTTCACAAGCAAATTGTGTTTTGAATTTCGAGGCATCGAAGTGAGTAATTGGAGCCGCTCCACTTTTCCCGTTCTTTAAGCTTTCCCAGTATTCGTCAACCGTGTTTCCGATAGGTGTTAAGGCGCCAAGTCCAGTAATAACTACTCTTTTTAATTCCATGCCAATCGTTCAATAATTTATCGTTTACTATTAACTTGCGTTTTCTTCGATGTAAGAAATTGCGTTTCCTACTGTTTGGATATTTTCCGCTTGATCATCTGGAATGGCAATGTTGAATTCTTTCTCGAATTCCATTATTAATTCTACAGTGTCAAGTGAATCTGCTCCTAAGTCGTTTGTGAAACTTGCGTCATTTGTAACTTCGTTTTCTTCAACTCCTAATTTATCTACGATAATAGATACTACTTTTGATTTAACATCAGACATTTCTTTCTTTTTTTAAAGGTTAATCTGCGACAAATTAAGCTACAAATATTGAGATATACAAGATTTTACTGATAATATTCAATAATATCGCCCTTTAATTTACGCGTTAAATCTGGAACCATTGCATTCTTCTCAGGGTATCCTACGGGTATTAACAAGTATGGTCGCTCATTCTCGGGTCGTTCTAACGCTTTAGAAATAAAATTCATCGGACTTGGAGTGTGCGTGAGTGCTGTTAATCCAGCATTGTGAATAGCCATTAACAGAAACCCTGACGCAATACCCACTGATTCAGAAACGTAGTAGTTATTCATTTTTTTACCATCTTCCCCAAGCTCATAAGCCCTTTTCATCACCACAATTATCCATGGAGCTATATCTATGAATTCTTTTTCCCAATTTGTTCCCAATGGCTCCAAATCTTCTAACCATTCTTCACTCATTCTTCCACTATAAGACTTCCTTTCTTCTTCTTCTGCTAATTCTCTGAGTTTAGATTTTAGATTTGCATTAGAAATCAAACAAAATGTCCACGGTTGTTTATGAGCACCCGAGGGAGCTGTAGAAGCAGTAAGGATAATGTTTTCCATCACTTCCAATGGTACTTCTTTGCTCGAGAAATCGCGGACAGAACGTCTTTGGTCTGCCCATTGATAAAACTCCTTAGAGTTTTTTAACATTTCTTCTTCTGACAACTCTATTGAAGTGTGCGCTATATATGGATGTACTTTACTTGACATAAATATTTCGTTTTTTTGTGATTTATTCCCGATATAAATATAATGAGATTTCAGATGCGAAATGAGTCGCTCGAGATAAATATTCATAACTTTGTGCCATGTCAAAAATTAGACTTGCCATTTTTGCGTCAGGAACAGGCAGTAATGCGGTTAACTTAATTAACTATTTTTCTGTTAACTCTGAAATTGAAGTTGCTTTTGTTTTAAGTAACAAACAAGATGCTAAGGTTTTAGGCTCTGCTAAAGATTTAGGTGTAGAGACTTATTTTTTTCCTAATAGTGAAGTTGCACAAAATGGTGTTCTTCTTGAATTATGCGAAAACAACTCTGTTGATTGGATTATTCTCGCTGGATATCTAAGGTTGATTCCGGTCGCATTAATAAATGCGTTTGACAATAGAATAATCAATTTACATCCTTCCCTGTTACCAAAATATGGTGGCAAAGGTATGTTCGGAAGAAATGTGCACCAAGCTGTTCTTGAAGGACAAGAAACGGAAACTGGAATTACAATTCACTTTGTGAACAAGGAGTTTGACAAAGGAGAAATAATTGCACAATTTCACTGCAAAATAGAGCAATCAGATAAAGTTGAAGACATAGAACAGAAAATACATTCTTTGGAGCAAAAGAACTTTCCAAGTGCAATAGAAGCAACCATTTTAAATTATTAATTATGTTTAGTTTTTTTGGAGAATTTAGTTGGATTGAAATTTTTAAAGCATCCATGGTATTATTTGCGGTGATCGATATTTTAGGTTCTATCCCATTAATTATTAAATTAAAAGAGTCAGCAGGAGAGATTCATGCCACTCGTGCTAGTACTGTCTCATTGGTCATTATGATTAGTTTTCTAATTCTAGGTGAAGGTTTGTTGAATCTTTTCGGTGTAGATGTAGAAGCTTTTGCTGTCGCCGGTTCCATGATCCTCTTTGCCATGTCTCTTGAGATGATTTTAGGTGTCAAATTGTTCAAAGATGATGTATCTGGAAAAACAGCAAGCATAGTGCCTTTAGCGTTTCCTATTATTGCTGGGGCGGGCTCAATGACTTCCATTATTTCTCTTCGAGCAGAGTTTCATGAATTAAACATTTTTATAGCCATATTTATCAACATTGTTTTGGTGTTTGTTGTTCTTAAATTGACGAGAAGAATAGAGAAAATTCTGGGTGAGGGTGGAATTGCCATTTTGCAAAAAGTGTTTGGTATCATTCTATTAGCCATTGCAATTAAGTTGTTTACTCAGAATGCGAAGGAGTTGTTTGTGTGATTTATCCTGGTGTAAACGTTCCTTGAGAACTGTTTTTACCTTCTATGATTTGCATGCCGTGCTCAAATTTCTTTTCGCTCACGACTTTACCTCTTTTATCATAAATTTTAAAGCTCCCATGCTTTAGTCCGTTTTTATAAGATATTTCGGACAATAACTTTCCTCTACGACTATATTGCTTCATAGTTCCGTGGAGTTTTCCGCTTTTATAATTAGAGACAACGGCGGGGATTTTACCTCCTGGATAATAGGCATTCCATTCACCATCTTTCAAGCCATCTTTGTAATTACCTTCTTCCGTTTTGCGAAAGTCTTTAGCCGAGTACGAAATTGATGGTCCATGTTGTATGCTTTCAAGAACTGTATGTCCTTTCATGATACTGTAATCCATTTTGGATTTCTTCTTGATTAATTTATACGTTGTCACGTCTTTTGGCTTGCCATTATCAAAAAACTCTTGCCACTCTCCAACCTTCATGTCGTCCTTGTAATTCCCAATTAACTTCTGCTTACCTTTGGGATAAAACGACAACCATTCTCCATCCAGTCTCCCTGTTTTGAATGTTGCTTTATTTTTTAATTTTCCATTCTCCCAAAAGTTATTCCATTCTCCTTCTTCCTTCCCGTCCTTATAAGAGCCTTGCATCAATAAGGTTTCATCCTCGTACCATGTTTTCCATTCACCATTCTTTAAATCATCAACAAAAGTTCCTTGCTTAAATTTTGTCCCATCTTTATAAAAATATGTCCATTCACCAGACCTCAGACCTTCATTGTATTCTGCATTGTAAGAAAGTTCACCAGTTGGGTGCCAATAATTCCATTTTCCATGTTGTTTGTCCTCTTTGAACTGGCCTTGCATATCACGCTTCCCTTCATTCGTAAACCAGGTCCACTCGCCTTGCTTTTTTCCATTCTTGTATTCCCCATCAACATTTACCTTTCCATTATCATAATAATAATTGTAATGACCATTAAGGACTCCATTCTTATAATGACTTACTTTCTCTTTCTCACCTTTATAATAGCTATATTCCCATTCTCCATCCTTTTTACCATTTTTAAAGGAACCTTTGAGCGTTGTGTGTCCATAAACACTCATTTCTTCAAAAACGCCATGTCTTAATCCATCCTTGTAATTGTACCATTCTTTTACCGCCCCAGTAGTATAAAAAGTGGTCATTTCACCGTTTCCTTCAATAATTGTTGCGGTATGTAGAGAATCAGGAAGGTAAAACTCCCAGACAAAACTTTGAGATGCTTTCATTTCTTCTACCGTTTTTAAGCGCCCGTCTCGGTAATAATACTTCCAGTTATTCACTGGCAAACCTTCCTTATAATAACCTTCAACCTGAATATGTCCGGTTTCATACCATTCTGTATAAATACTATCTTGCTTACCTAGTTTAAAAAAACCTATTTGCTGTGGCTCTCCATTCGGAAAAAACTTTTTTACTGATCCATGCAACATATCTCGGTAATAATAGCGCACTTCTTCTATTGCACTTGTTTTGTCGTAATAAGTCCACTTGCCATGTTTATCTGTAGTTTCACCAAAGCGATCTACATAATATTTACCCCTCGATTGCACCCTAGTCTTATTCACATTCCAATAAGTTTGTTTGTTCTTTGAGAGGTTCTCTTTTTTAACTTCTTGAGCACTTAAGGATGTAGCAAAAATGAAGGAGAAAATGAAAATAATTTGTTTTAACATTTGTTGTTTTTGTTATAACGGATTTACCGTGTAAGGTTACTTTGTAAGACCAATGATTCCTTGTGTAATAAGAACAATTCCAAAGGCAACAAAAACGATGCCTATTAATCGATTTAATCCTTTTAAAACTTTAATAGTAACAAGGGGTCGTAAACTTTTTGCTCCTATAATTTTTAAAACATCAATAGAAAAGAAAGTAATTAGAATTGATGCCAGAAAAAAGAACATAGAATTATCAAGTCCATGAGATGTTTCGTCCTCTGCACCTAATGTCATCACAGAAAACCAATAAAAAATAACCATTGGATTAGCAAGGTTTAAAACGAATCCTTTTAATGCTAGAAGTGAGTAGTCTTTAATTGAATGGCCTTCTATGCCGTCAATTTTTTCAATCTCTATCCCTTTGACTTTTTTTATGAAGTTATACACTCCGTATGCTAAAAATAACATTCCTCCTATAAGTCGAATTACAGAATTATCGTCTCCGCTTTGCAACGCCTTCACTTGATTAAAAAAAACAAAAGCAATACCAATGTAAATGATATCATTGAGGACAACACCCAAGTCAAAAGCAATAGCAGCTTTAATTCCTTTACGAATACTTGTTTCTAACAAGACAAAAAACACAGGCCCCACCATTATACTCAGTATAAAGCCAGTTACTATCCCTTTTAAAATTAACTCCATTTGGTTGATTCTCTGTTCTCACAAATTTAATCGAATTTTTCGTTTCTATATGCATTTGACATCCCCTTTTATTTTCTCCGTCATCGTTAATAATATTCCTGCTTTCTTCGTCTTTTTTCTTGTGTTTGTGCATTTTTAAATTGACTTTGCTTACATTTGCAAGCAAGGAGAGTGGAATTAGTCCACATTCAATTGAAAATAGATTGTAAGAATGAAACTAGAAGCAGCAAATACGAAATTAGAGAGTATCATCAAAAAGGTTGAAAAAGAGGGGGTTAAAGCAAAAAAATTGGTTGACGATTTAAAAGAATTAAGAGTTCTTGCTTTGGAAGAACAAGATCCTTTGGTAACAAAAGTGTTGCGTTTATCTTATGAGTTTATAACGGAGAATAAATCCTTTAGTGTGCAAGCACAATATGAAGAAGACGAAGAGGAAAATGAATATCCTTTAGAAATTGAAGACAATGAAAACCTGTTGTATCTTTTGAATTTATTGTTAAGATCTGATCACAAAATTAATCGCGAAGAAATTAAAGATTATCGTTCAGCTCTTAAGTTAGAGTTGTACTAAGATATACTCATAGTAAGTAATTAAGCCGTTTTTGAAGTTCGGTATCTCGGCTTCGCTCGATAACCTCTTTAGCTGATGACGGCTTCGCTCGATAACCGATACTCAAAAAGACTTTTTTATTTTCACCCAACCCTTTCTTAAAAGCAAACGTTATAGAGATATAATATAGTCTTTCTGGTTTGTACTATATTTTGGTTTTATAATGCCCTTGCAGGTAACTAAGAAGAGTTTAAATTTCGATTTAAGCTCTTCTTAGGTTTTAGACACAATACTCGCAATACGAAAAATAATCATCTGTATGTTTAAAGGGAACCTCTTCGTTGTATATTTCACTGAGAATCATTCCTAAAAATTTAGGATAGTTTTTAATCGCTTCTTCTAAATCAATGTTTTTGCCTTGCAGCACAAATGGTTTAAAATTTTCTGAAATAAACGAAATGATGCTTGACTCAGGAATTTGACCGTGCTCACAATAATATAAATAGGCATATTGAGTCAGTTGCAATAAATGCTTCCGCGTTTTATTCATATACGATTCAAAAATAGCCTCATCTTCTTCATCCTTTACCCTAAACGAGACGTTACTTTGTTCCACCTTACCCGATTTATAATCAATGATGCGAACCTTATCTCCGATTCTGTCAACTCTATCTATAAAACCTCTCAAATTGACCTTTTTTACGACACCACTCACTTCAACATCAATTGCTCTCTCGTATTTTGCTTCTAATGACTCTATAAAAACCAATTCAGTTTGCTTAGAAAGAAATGCTATCTCCGCTTTTAAAAAACGTTTGGTTAAACTCATTGCCATCTCGTATGACAGCAAATTTTTCCCTTTCATGAATGAATCTTTGTCATTATTGAAATGCTTCATGAATTGTTGATGAATGATTGCTTTGTATTCTTTGAGCATCCGTTCAACATCAAAAGAAGTGATATTTGATGGAGTGGGTGATTTTTTATTTCCGTCTTTATCTAGCTGTGCAAAAGGCGTGTATAAAATTTCAAGGGTGTTGTGAATAAAAGTTCCGAAGGTACTACTTTCAATTTCTTCTTCAACAGCATCCTCGTCGCCAAATTCCATCACATATTTGAAGTAAAAATCGAGCGGACAAGAAATGTATGTTTTTATCATAGACGCTGAAGTTGAATTCTCTAATAACGCATCTATTCTTTCTAAAACCTCAGGACCTTTTTCTATTATTTGCTCTTCTATTTTATTCTCTGACTGTAACGAGTATATGCTTCGATGAATTTTAGCATTCGTATTCACTCTACTCAATTCCATTTCTAGTTGCATCAGATAACGACTCGGCTCATTACTTCCGATTAACTCTTGTGCACTTGTAAACGTAACCGTTAAATCTTCGCATGCATGCAACAATCGATAAAAGTGATGCGCAAACAGTCCTTGTTTTTCTCGCGGTGTCGGGAGGCCCAAAAACGAACGCAAATCCATCGGAATCATTGTTTGAATTGGATTGGTTGGTGGCAGCTGACCTTCGTTCATTCCCACACAAATTATTCGTTTAAAATCAAGTGCTCTGGTTTCAAGAAGACCCATAATTTGCAAACCCTGCAGCGGATTCCCATGATAAGCAATGCTTTTTGTGCTCCAATGTTGTTTGAATAGATGCTCGAAAGACTTTAGATTCATAGCCGGAGTTCCTTCAGAAAGAATGTTCTCAAAATCAACCAAAGAATGGTCGAACCCTTCCAAAACAGCTTTTTCAAAGGAGAAAGATTCTTCTAAATTACGATAAACAAAGCGATTCATTTTACGAATCAGGGACAGTGCTTTGTTCCAATCATGGCTCTCTGAATTTGACCATGATTCAGTCAACAATAAAAGGAGTGTTTTGGTTTTCACTCCTAACTTTAGATTCTTGGGATTTATGAAGACCTTGTTGTATTTGATAATGTTCTTTTCTGCTTCAATTAGCATTTTTTTCTCCGTTTCATCGATAATTCCTAAGACAAATGGATGATTGCCAAAGTCTTTTAAATCATTAAAATAAAGTGCTTTCGTATTGAATCTTTTTTTGTTTTCTTGGATAGAAAAAAGCAGTTCTACCCACGGTTTTAACGCTGTGCTTCTAATGGGTAATCCCAAGGTAATATTGGCTTTCCCTATCGATTTTGGCAAGTTTTTTAGAATGGAGCCTATCAAAGACTCATCCGCTAGCAATAATAATGTCTCGTCTATTTCTTCTGACGAAAGTTGACTTAAAATCGTAGCCGCAGTTTTAACTTGTCCTGTTTTTTGAGCACATTCAACGATGTTGATGTCGAGATTTTTTGTTTGCATCGCATCTTGAGAAAAATTCAATTTTACTCCTCCCAATATCGTTGATAATTCTCTCAAAAAAGCTCCTGCTTCGTGCGATTTATTCTTTAAATAATAGTCGTCTGCATCAATGAAAATTTCTGCTCGACCCATTGCTTCTAACTGACGAATAATTGTTAGTTCTGCCTTTGACAGCGCATTAAATCCTGCAAAAATGAATCGTCTCTCTTTGTCTTCCTTAAAAACGATGTCAATATTTTCAGCTAAAAATTTGAATGCTTTACCTTGATAACAATTGTTATTCGCTGATAAAATCGTGTTCAATTCATAGTAGTATCCTGGCAATCTATCCCAGAATTCCATGAATTTTTTTTGACTTTCAGTTAACTTTGATACGTCATTAAAACTCCACTGTTCAATCTCTTTGATGTCAGCCAAATTTCTAAAAACTTGTTTTGCATCGAGTAAATAACGGTCAATTTCATTAAAATCTCCCAGCAGAATACTTCCCCACTTTAGAAACTCATCAAACGTTATATTTCCAATTTCTGAATTTGGCGTGCCATTCTTAAATTCACTTTTCTCATGAATGGCATACAGTTGAATTAACGCTCTAGTTTGGTCAATAATCGTTTCGGGAGAATAAGACTTCACCCATTTGTCCATCGTTACGATGTTGGGAGCAATGATCGGTTTTCCATATACCTTGAACAAAGCAGAATTGAGGTACTTTTTTGCTCGTTCTGAAGGTAAAACAATTGTTAAATGACTTAAATCGAGATTTTGTTCGTGAATGTGCGCCGCTATTTTTTGGATAAACATTATTTCTTCTGCGTTAAGAATGACCAGTACGTTGACCGATTAATAACACTCGTTTTTGCCTCTGGATAGGATTCCTCAAAGCTTCTCGGAAATTTAATTTTCTTCCGTTTCTCCCAGTCCGTTTTATACGCGAAGATTTTATTCTCCTTTATTTCAAGGAAATCCAGTTCCTGATTGGTTGTTGTTTTCCAGAAATAACTTTCGTTAAGAATCCCAGTCATACGCATCCATTTTATTCGTTCTGCAATGACATAGTTTCTCCACAATGCATTCATATCATCTCTCAAGAAAGTAGGATTTAGATTATTAATCAGTGCGTTTCGTATCCCATTATCCGTAAAATAAATCATGTTGGATTTTTTCAATTCGTAACGGTTTCCATTATTAAATGACTTCAGTCGGATGAGAATAAATGCGTCTCCCAAAAGATCAATGTAACGTTCCACCGTTTCATTGTCCAATTGGCATTTGATAGCAATTTCATTGTAAGAAAGATTTTCTCCGATGTTGAATGCCAAAATTTGCAACATGCGCATCAACTGATCGCTTTTATTTATTCTTTCTTTCGCACTTAAATTGGCAAAAATAGCTTCCTTTATGATTTCCTGAAGAGAAGCATTTGCATTCACCAAATCACCAATCACTTCAGGATAACTTCCAAAAACTAAACGTTCTTCCAGCAGTTTTTCTTCGTTAGGAAGTCCAAAAAATTGTGCCGATTCATAGAAAGAAGGTGCAAATAAATCGATGCACAGTTCTGCTTGATTGATTGCCTCCAACAAGTCCGAATTGATTTGAGGTTTATAGGAACAAATAATTACAACAGTTGCAACAATTTTACCTGACAAAACTGCTTCTAAAATATTGCCTAAATTGGGTAAATATTGTGCTTCATACAGAACAATAAATGATTGTTTTGTTCCGCTAAATTCTATTGTTTTTTGAAGTTGTTTTTTGGTCTTTTTTTCTGAACAATCGTAGAGCGTATAATCGCAATTTTTTTCTACTAAAACTTCTTCAATCAAGGTCTTTTTTCCTACTCTCTTCGGGCCTTGGATTAACAGTAGTTTGTTGTTGCTTAATTTTTCCTCAATGCGGTTTTTTTGCATCCGTGGAATAAATTGTTTTTCTTGCATATTTTCGAAATATAGAACGAAAATACATTATTTTTCGCAAAATTAAATTGATTTTTGCGAAAAAATGATGAGTGGATGCTAAATTTAATTTTCAAAAGAGAGGAGCGAAGCTGCTTTGGAAAGAGGTAAATATTCTGTAAACCGTCCTCACGTTTTATCCTTGCTCTATCGTTTGGTCTTTGAGAAATGTCTCCGTTTTCTTCTAAATGTGGAATAAGTATATGTCCGAAAGGTTTGTGTATTTGAGCGTGATTTCTTACGCTGGTCATTCTCTTTCCGAATGGGATAAGAAGATACGTTACACTGTTGTTCAATGCTTGGTAACAGCGTTGTTTTTGAATATAGATCACTTCTTACATTGGGAGGGGGCTAGGAGGAAGATTTTACTCCTTCTTTTTAAAAATTTGCCACCAACGTTTTTTCCTTGTTTTCCCTTCTTCAGCCATTTCATTTTGATTGTCTTCATTGTCAACTGGTTCAACGTAAATAGTTGCTTCATCTACCCATTTGCCATTAAACCTAACCCATCTTTTGTCTATTCCTGCTAAGACAAGAACAGTTTTTTCTTTGTGATTTACATTTTCCATACCTATTGTTTTTGAATTGATGCTCTAGTACAGGCTTACTCTAGTTAAACACAACTAGCTCATTTCTTATAAGTTACGCCTTTAAGGCTTCCGAATATAAGTAAATGTTCAAAGTAGGACTACAAATGAATATATGCTAATTATCAGTGAATTATCGAAATTACCGATGAGATATTTAGGTTATTGAACGTCTATCAGTTGATCACCAAGCGCATTATATTCTACTTTTTTTCATTGCCATTTCGACAAGCTCAATGCAACGTGAAAAATTTGCAAAAAAAGTCTAGCGCCGATATAACCTTCCCCTAAATCTAAACTCCATATCGGAAATTCGAAGAACACGCCTACGGATCAGACAGCTTCGAATTTCTCCTCCATTTAAGTTTGATTTATTTGAAAAGCACACATAATGCGCAAAGCTTTTCAAAATAAGGTGTAAGATACTATTTGTGACCATACCGATCACTAAACAGTATATAAATGAGCTATATCAATAGTCTTTCCATTAGTTGATCGCCAAAAGAGTAGGGAATATAAGCCAAATTTGGAATTTTTTTGGTGATGATAATGGGTGTCTTTTTACCCAAAGAAATAGTGCCGTGTGTTTCGGATAAATCCATGGCAAAAGCTGCATTTATTGTCAATGCGTTAAGTGCTTCTTCTGGTGTCATTTTCATTTTCACACAGGCAAGCGACCAAACAAAACTAAGGTTACCGCTAGGTGTTGAGCCAGGATTAAAGTCACTGGCCAATGCCAATGGTAAATCATTTTCCATTAATTTTCTTGCATCACCAAAAGGAATACTCAAAAAGTGAGAACAGCTCGGTAGAATAACAGGCATAGTCGAAGAGGCTTTCAGTGCTGTGATATCTTCATCTGTTAATTCTTCCAAATGGTCAACAGAGAGGGCGTTTAGTTCTACAGCTTTTTTAATTCCACCTATGGACGTGAATTGATTGACATGCACTTTTGGTTTTAGTCCGATAGCAATTCCCGCTTTGAGAATTTGCTCCATTTCTCCAACGGAAAAGTAGTTGTTTTCACAAAAAACATCGATGTAATCAGCTAAGTTTTCTCTCTCAATTACTGGAATCATTTCATTCACAATCAAATCGATGTATCCCTGATGGTTTTTCTTAAATTCTGGAGGAAATGCATGCGCTCCTAGAAAGGTCGCTTTAATTTCAATGTTACATTCCTTTTTTAATTGCTTAATAACGCGTAACATTTTTAATTCCGCATCAACTGATAAACCATAGCCTGATTTTATTTCAAGTGCCCCTGTTCCGTAGGATTTTAATCGCTCTATTCGCTCACAAGCGCTATCAAACAGCTCATTTTCTGACATTTTCGCCAATTTTCGAGCAGAATTTAAAATTCCGCCACCATTTAAAGCGATTTGTTCATAGGATAATCCATTTATTCTATCCACAAACTCTTCTTCTCGGGACTGCGCAAAAACAGTATGTGTGTGGGAATCACAGAAAGCGGGTAAGACGTATTTACCTGTTGCATCAATGATCTCAAAACCTTTCCAATCAGAATCGGCTTGCCAATCACTCATTTTGCCGTATTCGGTGATATTTCCATCTTGCTTAACTAAATAAGCATCTTCCAGGATAGGGAGATTCTTCATTTCGACTCCTTTACGCGTGGCTGGCAAGTTTTCACCGTATTGGACAAGTCCAGCGATGTTTTTAATGAGTATTTTTTGCATGGTGCAAGATAAGAATTGTTCCTATACTATTTTAGTTGGAGAAAAGATTCGTTGAATTTAAAAGCTGATGCCTCCGGATAGAGAGAAGATTGAAGAAAGCGGATTCATTCAGACTATAAGAAATTCAGTAGATTCATTATATAGGGTTACCCATTTAAATCTCACAACGTAAATAGTTTACGTTCAACAGCTG
>CAXBMR010000016.1:0-52791 GCA_963976995.1 uncultured Fluviicola sp. | reverse complement strand
TCAATATGTTAGTAATATTCTTTCTTTTCAACATTGGACTTTAAACAACTTCTAATAGTAAATTCTTTACAATACAGATGAATGATTTAACCGTAAAATTATTTGAAGAAATACGCCAGGATATAGCAATTCATATTTGTGCTAGAATATCTGAAAATAGTGAATTGGTGGTTGAGGGTGTTGATTCTGGCAAATTAGTAGAAAAACTTAAAGGTGATTGGGACTATGAATATTTTTTAACAGTTGATATATCGAATAAAGATTTGTTAATTCAAAAGTTAAAAAATGATAATGTTCAAATCCACGATGATAGAGAGTTGTTAGAATGGATTAAAGCCAACTATTCTGGAAATAATGCTTTTAGCTCTTTTCAGTCATTTTTAATATTTGAAAATATTGATTTTAAAACGTTTACTTGGACATAAATAAGTTTTGAGCAATGTGTATGTCTAGTTTTTATTTTTCTGTTTGTAAACGTAGCATACAGGAAATGTTGACTAATTTTTTTTAGAAATTGATATGAAATACAGAAGGGCACTTTTTATAGTAATTCCACTAATATTACTTTATTCTTGTAAAACAGGAAAAGTCCACCAAGAATTTGATAGTAAAGATGTACAGAACGGAAAAACAGTAATTAATGCTAAAAATATTGATTGTAACTATTCAAAAAAAAGCATAGGAGAAAATAGCAGTAGTAACTCTAAGGTTGAATTAATCGGTCTCTTTGAAAATTTAAACAGTAATAATGGAGAGCACATATATGGCTACACATTAATGATTTGGAAACTAGAGAATGAAATAGTAGGGTTTTTAAATATCTATGAAGGAAGTATCGAGCCAAGTAGAAGTGGCCCAATAATTTTAGGTAAATTAACAAACGATAGCTTTGATTTTAAAGTATGGACGAAAGAAAATAAGAGCATGAAAGGTTGGCAACAGTCTGATGTAAATATTTTCTCTTTTAGAGGAATAAAGTCAAGGGATAAAATAATTGGTAGTTTCTCTAATTTCAATTGCTCAAAAGGAGAAATGCATCAAAACTATGATGAAAAAATTGAGTTGATTTCTTCTGATGTTTGGGAATTAAAAGGCTTTAAAAATATTAAAGAATGGAAAGAGGAATTTAGCGATAAATTGGATTATTAAGATAGATAGCAGTTCAAGTAAGCTATTAAACAGGGTACAAATAAAAAAACTGTAAGACAAGAAAAATTAAACATAAAGAAATGAAAAAACATATTTACTTAATATTCATATCAGCACTACTATTTAGTTGTGGAGGTAAATCTAACAAACTACAGTTTTCTGAATTTGAAATTAAAGACAGAGATGGTGGCACAGGAATAGCAGTTAACAATTCAGGAAGCGTTACAATTAATGATAAGGTAATTGGTGAAATTAGCAAAGACGGAATCTTTAACGACAGAAATGGAAAATTGATTGCTAAGTTAACGAGTGATGGTGTGCTTGAAGACAAGAGTGGCGATTCTCTCGTAAAAGTAGATAAATATGGGAAAATGGACAATGGTTCTGGAATGTTTATAGAATGGTCCAAAAGTGGTGAATTAATGAGAGGAAATGAAAATACAGGAGTGCATATAACTCCAGCAGAAGAAAGGTCACTTCAAGCAGCCTCAATAGTTTTGTATCTCTACTTAAGTTTTGAATAATTTTAGACATTCCACAAAGGATGTAAATAATTGCGTTTGTTAGTTCAGTATTTGGTTCTGTTTGAGTTTTTAGATTAGATAAATTCGTGTGCCAAGAGTATAAACAAAGGTCAATTTTGTAAGTAAAAAACCAAAACCGCTTTAATTATGAGAAAAATAATGCAACTATTACTAGTCCTGTTCATAATAGGAAGTTGTAGTTGATGATTTTTTTTGGTAAAATTCCTAACTCTTTTGCTTTAAGTATAATGAAAGAGATTTACTCGCTAATTATATAAAAAAAAGCCACTTCCTGTAAAAAGTGGCTTTTCTGTGTAAAAGATTCTAATTAGAATCTGGTAGAATATTATTTCAATAAAGATGCTTTTACCAATGTTGCAATGATTTTTCCGTCAGCTTTTCCTGCTAATTTCCCTGAGAGCAGACCCATTACTTTACCCATATCTTGAGGTCCGTTTGCTCCAGTCGATGCAATTGCATTATCTACTTCTATCTGAATTGCTTCTTCTGACATCATTTCTGGCATGTATTCATTGATGACATCAGCTTGGTATTTTTCATCAGCTGCCAGATCTTCACGACCTTCTTTGATATACAATTCATATGTTTCAACACGTTGCTTATAAAGCTTCATGACAATTTTCATTGCATCTGCATCTGTAACCTCTCCATTGCCTGAAGTCGCTTCCAGTAAAATTTTAGATTTAATATCACGCAGAGGAGCTAGACGCTCCTTGTCTCTCGCTAACATGGCTTTCTTAATGTCAGCGTTTATTGTTTCTATCAAAGTCATTTAATCTACGTTGTCGTGTAAGAAAGAATTATTGCTATTCAAGGAAGTACCATCGTCATCTTTCGAAACACTGAATCGACTAGAATTATCCTCGTTACTTGGAGTGGATTCGTCCAATTGGATATTTCTACGAACATAAGCAGGTTCGTTTTCAAATTCTTGAATACCATCAGCTTTTTTTAATTGATTTGTGTATTCTTGTATTCTTGATAATCTGTCTTGTGTCCTTTTTTGTAATTCCTCTGGAGAAAGAGACTCTTTTGTTTTTGTAGATGAGTCCAGTTCAGCATTCGCCTCCTTTTCGTCATTTAAGACATAGCGAGTAATGATTTCATCTTCTTTTTCATCAATCTCTGTTTCTGTTTCTTCCTTTTTGGAAGATGACCAACTAAACTCCATTTCTTTCTGTTCTTCTTGAACTTCCTTTGTTTTCAAGAATAGCGACTCTTGCGGTTGCTCTATTTCTTTTGCCCGGCTCCATTCTCCATTCTGTGTAGGTGATTCTAGAGGTGAAGTGATTTCTTTCCTAGACTCTTCTTTTAAAGTCGTTACTTGTTTTTTAGGAGCTGTTTCAAATCCTGTAATCGGCGATGAATCAAAACCTGTTGCAATTAAAGTCACACTTAGTTTTTCCCCTAAAGAAGAATCTTTTGCATGTCCAAAAATAACATCTGCTGTTGAACCAGCTGCATCTTGAATAAAGTCAGTGATTTCAGTAATTTCATCCATCAAAACTTCTTTATCTCCGTAAGTGATATTTAAAAGAACGTACTCGGCTCCACTGATGTCATTGTCATTTAATAACGGAGATTCTAATGCTTTTTCAACTGCTTTCATCGCTCTGTTATCACCTTCTGCCTCAGCACTACCCATAATGGCAACACCACTGTCTTTCATTACTGTGCTAACATCGTTAAAATCGACATTAATTGCTCCAGTCACTGCAATTACCTCTGCAATTCCTTTTGCAGCTGTTGCCAATACCTCGTCGGCTTGTGCGAAAGCTTCTCCAATGGATAGATTACCCGATATTTCACGTAGTCGTTCGTTATTGATGACCAATAAGGTGTCAACATTTTCGCGCATTGCTTCCAAACCAACTTCTGCTTGCATTCTTCTTTTACGACCTTCAAAATTGAAAGGCACAGTGACAATACCTACCGTTAATATACCTAATTCTTTCGCTACTTGAGCAATTACGGGTGCAGCTCCTGTACCTGTTCCGCCACCCATTCCAGCAGTAACAAAAACCATTTTGGCATCTTTCGAAAGATACTCCCTAATTTCTTCTATATTTTCAACTGCTGCATTCTTTCCAATTTCTGGAATAGAGCCGGCACCGCGTCCTTCTGTTAAAGAAGGACCCAATTGTATTTTAAAGGGAATGGGAGAGATATCTAACGCTTGTAAATCTGTGTTACAAACGACAAAATCAACACCTTTAATTCCTTGACTAAACATGTGATTAACGGCGTTTCCACCCCCACCACCAACACCAATTACTTTGATGATTGATACTTCGTCTTTTTGAATTTCAAATTCCATAATTTTTATTTTATCTGTCAGCTAATTCTACCTTGATTTTATAATTTTCTTAATAAATTCTTTATTCTTAATCGGTGATCTGATTATTTCTCATCATCTTCCACTTCATCAAACCAACCAATTCCTTTCTTTACTATTTTTTCGAAGAAAGAACCTCTTGTTTTTTCAGAATGCGTTTTCACAGAACCTGAACTTGCTGCTTCGGGTTCTGGCGTTACTGCTTTTTCCAAATCTTCAAACCCTTTAAGCACTAGACCAACTCCAGTAGCATACATCGGACTTTTTATTACCTCTTGGTTTGTGTTGGCTAAATGTTCCGTTGGGTAGCCTAAACGTGTATCCATTCCTGTCATGTACTCAAATAATTGCGAAATGTGATCCAATTGGGATCCTCCACCTGTCACAACAATTCCGCCAATTAATTTCTTTTCAAATCCTGAATTTTTTATTTCAAAATGAACCAATTCGATAATCTCTTCCATTCTAGCCTGAATGATGCTTGCTAAATTGCGTAATGTAATTTCCTTGGCAGGTCTTCCTTTCAATCCGGGAATAGCCACAATAACATTTTCTTGACTTTCGCTTGCGATTGCAGAACCAAATTGCTGTTTTACTTGTTCAGCTTTACGTTTCATTATGGAGCAACCCTCTTTTATATCTTCTGTAATGGCATTCCCTCCAAAAGGTATAACCGCTGTATGTCGTATAATTCCTTCGTGAAAAATAGCGACATCTGTTGTGCCACCCCCGATATCAACAAGAACAACACCTGCTTCTTTTTCTTCTTCCGTTAATACGGCATCAGCAGAAGCAATTGGTTCTAAAATGATATTTTTCACTGATAAGCCTGCACGTTCAACACATTTGTGAATGTTCATTGATGCACCAATATTCCCTGTGATTATGTGAAAATTTGCTTCTAAACGAACGCCAGCCATTCCAATTGGGTCTTTAATACCCTGTTCACTATCAATAATGTATTCTTGTGGAAGCACGGTGATGATTTTCTCGCCAGGAGGCATCGCCAATTTGTACATGTCCTCAATCAATTTGTCGATGTCTCTTTGAGATATTTCAGAATCAATATTGTTACGTGTCAAAATTCCTCGATGCTGAATACTTTTGATATGCTGACCAGCGATTCCAACATTCACTGTGTCGATTTTTAGCGTCCCTTCAATTCTCTCTTCAGCTTCTATAATTGCTCCCTTTATTGATTCTACCGTTTTGTCAATATTTGAAACCATTCCTCGCATAACGCCGAATGATTCGGTTTTTCCCATGGAAAGAATCTCAATTTTACCGTGTTCGTTCTTATTACCAACGAAACAGGCAATTTTTGTGGTTCCAATATCCAATCCTACAATTATCTTACTCATTCTCTTTCTTTTTTTTACAAACAATTTGATCTTCAAACTTGAGGTTGATTTCTGAATAAGTTTCCCAACCTTCGTATGGCATCGCCTCGTTGTAAAATATTTTAAGTTTCTTAAATTTGTTCTGTACTTCTTCTTCAGAATATGCAGATCCAAATACAATTTGTTGACCCCCAACTAGCGGAACTAGTATAAAATCGCCATTCCTTTGTAAGTGAACTTGTCCTATTAGAGAATGGAATAATGGATCATTACAAACATAACGCGAAATCCGGTAGATATCATCTAGTGTCCGAATACTTATCAAGGAATCATTGTTAATAATTTCCGAAGTGGAAATGGAGTTTTGACGGTCTTCAATTTGGCCAGTAAAAACTACTGTTCTAGCAGTGTGTGTGGGAGTTGTTTGAAAAATTTGTCCTTCTTCATCTAAGTAGAAATTTTCATGAGAAGTATTATAAATTCGTGCAATTGCTGTTCGTAATTCAACATTAATTTTCCAAAACCCATTCATCTCTTGAAAAACATCTACATTTTTAACTTGTGATATGTTAGAGATAAACCTTTCTATTTTGTCTATTTCTAATTCGGATCTTTTTTGTGAATCGAATAAATAACCTTGTCGATATAGTTTTTTTAATAACTCATCCTTAGTGATGAATGTATTATCACCATCTGATGGGATATTAATTTCAGGTTCTGGTAATGGTTTATTGTTCAGCGTTTGTTGAATGAATATAACAAGTGCAATTAGTCCTGCAAAAAACAGTGTCCAGAGTGATGCTTTGAGCCATTTTTTCATTCTTTTTTATCTTCTTAATTTTTTTGCCATGGGTTCAATAATTCTGTCGATGTCACCTGCTCCAATTGTTATAAACAAATCATTTTCACTTTTTGAGCAATACTCTATAGCCTCATTTGGAGAAAAAAGATGTTTACTTTCGCAGTTTATCTTTTCGAGAAGTGCGTCACTTGTGATTCCTGAAATTGGCTCTTCTCTTGCTGGATATATGGGCAATAAAATTACTTCATCTAATCGACTTAATTGCGTTGCGAAATCATCAAAAAAGTCTCTGGTACGTGAGAATAAATGAGGCTGGAAAACTCCTGTCACTTTCTTGTTTGGGTACAATAATTGAGTAGAAGAAATCAACGCGTCCAGCTCAGTTGGGTGGTGTGCGTAATCATCGATGTAAACTAGATTTTCTGTACGAATGTGATACTCAAATCTACGCTTTACTCCCAAAAAAGTTTGCAAAGCAAGTCTTATTATATCTTCTGAAATACCTAACTGTATTGATGTCGCTATGCAAGCAATTGCGTTTTCAGCGTTGTGTATGCCGGGAATACCTAATTCCACGCTCTTCCAAAGAGATTTCGGGGTTTGAACGTCGAAAAGAAATTTTCCTTCCGAAAAACGTACGTTGGAACCTGTGTAATTTGCTTTGCAATCAATGCCATAAGTAATGGCATTCTCGCGATTGACTTTTGCATGAACTTGCTTGATCAAAAATCCGTCTTCTACAATTAAGTCCACATAAGATTGGAATCCATCTAAGAAATTTCTCTCACTACTATAAATGTCTAAATGATCTGCATCTGTTGACGTTACAATTGAGGCAAAAGGTGTTAATTCCAAAAAAGAACGGTCGAATTCATCAGCTTCAACTACAGTATATTCACTGTCTTTTGAACTCACAAAATTGGATTGAAAATTTGTGGCGATACCTCCTAAAAAAGCATTGCATTTTAATTCTGAAGTGTTTAGTATGTGCGCAAGTATCGCGCTTGTTGTTGTTTTTCCGTGTGTTCCAGCAACACCAATTGCTTTAGAACTTCGAGTAATCATACCTAAAACTTCTGAACGTTTATGCAAAGCAAATTGCTTGTGTTTTACATGCAATAATTCTCCTAAGTTTTTTGGAATTGCCGGTGTGTATATAAATAATGTTTTTTCAATGTTTTGAAAATATTCAGGAATAGAAGGTCCAAAATCTTCAAAGTGGATTTCAATTCCTTCTTCTTGCAATTTTTGGGTCAAAGACGATGGTGTCTTGTCATAACCTGCAACTTTCCAACCAAGGTTGTTGAAATATCTGGCCAGCGCGGACATTCCGATTCCTCCAACGCCTAAAAAATAAGCCCTGTCGAATTGAGAGATATGTGGTGTTGCTATTTTCACTTGACCAATAATTCTAGTTGATTAACAATTTCTTGAGTTGCATTTGGTTTTCCTAATTCTGCAATATTTTTTGAGAGTTCTTCACTTTGGGTTGAATCAGAAAGTAAGTTTATTGCTTCAGGAATTAGTTGCTCTTTTGCGTCTGTATCTTTTACAATTAAGGCCGCATTCTTATTAATGAGAGCCATTGCGTTTTTGGTTTGATGATCTTCTGATACATTCGGAGAAGGAACGAGAATGGTTGGCTTTTTGACGAGGCAAAGTTCTGATACTGAAATAGCGCCTGCTCTTGAAATAACTATATCCGCGATAGAATAAGCCAAGTCCATCCTATGAATAAATTGCACCATTTTTACGGAACCCATATCTACGCTTTTGAGTTCTTCGGTCATTTTTTCGTTGTAGAGTTTTCCACATTGCCAAAGAACATTCACCTTTGCGTTTTTAAGTTCATCTAGTTTATTAATGACACTTTCGTTAAGCGTTCTGGCACCTAAACTACCACCAATGATCAGTATTGTTTTTTTGTTGGCATCGAAATCGTAGAATTCATAAGCTTCTTTTTCTTTGCCTTCAGTCTCTACCATATTTTTTCGAGTAGGGTTGCCGGTTAAGACAATTTTCTCAGCTGGAAAAAACCGTTCTAGCCCTTCATAAGCCACACATATTTTTTGTACACTTTTCGAGAGTATCTTGTTGGTTTTGCCTGGAAATGAATTTTGCTCTTGCACCATTGCTGGTATTTTGAGCATTGTCGCTGCTTTTAGAGTAGGTCCACTCGCATATCCTCCAACTCCAATTGCAACCTGCGGTTTGAATTCTTTGACAATTTTTCGCGCCTTCAATAGACTTTTTATGATTTTGAAAGGCAGAACAAAGTTGGATAAAGCTAATTTTCGTTTAAATCCAACAATTTGTAATCCTTTGATAGTATATCCTGCTTTTGGCACTTTTTCCATTTCCATTTTTCCTTCTGCACCTACAAACAGAATTTCCGCTTCTGGATTTCTACGTTTTATTTCATCCGCAATCGCAATTGCAGGAAAAATATGTCCCCCTGTTCCTCCACCTGATATTATTGCTCTTTTTATTTTCATGTTTATTTAGAAATGCTCATTACTTGATTTGGTCTTAGTTTATTTTTCAAACAATTCAAAATTCGTAATTCTAACGGAATCTGCCTTCATTCATTCCTCACTCTTTTTTTTCTCGTTTTTATGTGCTATAGCTTGCACCATCCCAAGCGCAAAACAGGTAGTAATCATTGCCGATCCTCCCATGGCAAGTAAAGGCATATTTTGCCCTGTTACTGGAAAAATACCGGTACATACAAGCATATTGACACTTGCTTGGACCAGTATGAGTATGCCGATACCGATACAAACGTATGTGTCAAAAAGATCATTTGCAGCTAGGCCAATTCGCATGATTCGGAACAGTAAAATCAAGTAAAGTAAGATCAACACAAATGACCAAAACGGACCCATTTCTTCCACGAAACTGGCGTAATAAAAATCAGCATAAGCTTCAGGCAGGTAACCTTTTAGTTGTCCCTGTCCTATTCCTTGTCCTACAACTCCAAAATTATTCGCTGTTACTCTACCATTATAAATTGCCAATTTTGCGTTCATGGCTTGTGCGTTTGCAATGACATTTGAATTGTCCTCAATTTTATTTAATATCCGATTCTCCCAAGTTTCAAATCTTGGCAGAAGATTTAGATCAGGAATGGCTTTATGAATCAGCACAATAAATAGTAACAGACCTATTCCACCCCCAATGAAGCTTGTGATTTTTAAAAATGGAACCTTCCCTATAAAAAGCATTATTAAACCTAGTCCGAATACAATTCCTGCTGTAGAAAAATTGTCCTTAAATATCAATCCACTAATAATAAGGATGGGAATTACTACTGGCCAAAAGCCTTCTTTCCAATTGTTGAGCAGTTTTTTCTTTTTGACGAGTAATCGAGAGACGTATATAATCATCGCCAATTTGGCAAAGTCTGAAGATTGAAATGTCAACCCTACAAAAGGTATTTTAACCCATCGTCCTGCGCCGTTTACTTTTGTTCCAAAGAATAAAGTAAAGAGTAATAATCCGATTGCTAAATAGAATCCAAATTTTGAGAGTTGCGAGAAATATTTTGGATCCTTTAGATGTACCCAATACATTGCACCGAAACTTAATCCTATGTATATGGCATGTTTAAACAAATATTTGAATGGAGTTCCACCTTCTGTTTTTACTAAAATATCTACAAAACTGTAAACGCTAACCAAGGAAAATGCTAACATGATAAGTGTAATCACCCATATCACTTTGTCTCCTTTTAGATATTTTAGTAATTCTTGCATCTTTTAGAAAAGCGAAATAAATTGTTCAAATTCTTTTTTGTTTTGCTTTGCGTTGACACCCATTGTTGTGTAAATCAAGGCGCATTTTTCCGCTTTTATTGATTTGATAAGTTCTAAGGCGTGTGATGTTCCTTCAAGGCAAATAATAGTAGGTATGTTATTCAAAAACTCTCTTTGAAGATTCAGTACCGGGTTGTCATGTATAATGATTGTCTTAATTGAATGAGCGAGTTCCGGTTGGATGTTAATGCATTCTTTTATTTGTTGATGACTTCCTATCCATAAAATTTCAAACGGTAATGAAACTAACGCATTTGCAAGCGCATCAATTTGGGGATTAATCCATGAGAATGTATCCATTCCAAGAATCTTTCCGTGCGCACGCATCGAGTTAATCTGTAGAGCATCTTGCAAGCCCTCTTTTCTCGAATGCATTAATTGCTCCTCAGAAGCTAACTCTTCTTCTTTAAAAACCTTTTGACTCATTATAGTGACCTTACTGCTTTTTTGAATTCGTTCCCTCTTTCTTCGTAATTTTCGAACAAATCAAAACTTGCACAAGCTGGAGAAAGTAAGACGGTTTCATCTTTTGTTGCTAAACGGTAACCGTAAGCGACCGCTTCTAGTGCAGATCCAACCTCAACGATTGTTTCAACTTCTCCTTGGAAGGCTTCGATAATTTTTTCATTGTTTTTACCTAAACAAATAATTGCTTTTACTTTGTCAGTAACTAGGTTGGACAGTTCAGAATAATCGTTCCCTTTGTCAATACCGCCAACGATCCATACGCATGGCTTTTCCATGCTTTCAAGTGCAAACCAAGTCGAATTAACGTTAGTTGCTTTTGAATCGTTAATGAACTCGATTCCATGCACCTTTGCTACAAATTCTAATCGATGTTCTACATTTACAAAATCGGTAAGGCTATCTCTTACTGATTCTTTTCTAATCTCTAAAATTCTGGAAGCAATACCTGATGCTAAAGAATTTTGGGCGTTGTGTTTACCCTTAAGCGCTAAATCGTGGATTGACATAGTGAACTGTTGTTTGTTTATGTTAATTATTATTTGTTGTTCTTTATTGATATATCCTCCTTGTACAAGTTCGTCATTCATTGAGAATGGAGCGACTTCCGAAAGAAGGTTTCTTTTTTCTAATTCTTTGCGAATTACTGGATCATCATAATTGTAAATTGCCCAATCATTCTTTGTTTGATTTTGCAGAATGCGGAATTTCGATTCCACGTATTTTTGCATATCGTAATCGTATCTGTCCAGATGGTCTGGAGTGATGTTGAGTAACATGGCGATGTCTGCTTTGAAGTCAAACATTCCGTCTAGTTGGAAAGAGCTTAATTCTAACACATACCAATCATAGTTTTCTCTCGCAACTTGTTTGGCAAAACTCTCTCCGATGTTTCCTGCTAGTCCAATATTGATTCCTGCGTTTTTGAGAATATGATGTGTTAATAAAGAGGTTGTTGTTTTGCCATTACTTCCTGTAATGCAAATTGTTTTTGCAGTGTTATAGTATCCTGCAAATTCAATTTCAGAAATCACTTTAATTCCCTTTTCTTTAATAGCAAGAATGTTTTTTGCGTTATCTGGAATACCAGGAGATTTAACAACGAGATTTGCCTGAAGGATACGTTTCATTGAATGTATTCCTTCTTCCCACTCAATCTCTAACTTGTCGAGCGTTTTTTTGTAGTCGGGACCAATTTGTCCATAATCAGAAACAAAGACTTTCCAACCTTCTTTCTTAGCAAGAATTGCAGCTCCGACACCGCTTTCTCCAGCACCTAAAATGACGATATGTTGATTTTTTTGAATCAATTATCTGACTTTAAGCGTAACAATTGTGACTACAGCAAGCAATACTGCAACTATCCAGAATCGCGCAACGATTTTTGCTTCGTGCAATCCTTTTTTCTGATAATGATGGTGTAAAGGTGCCATGAGGAAAATCCGTCTGCCTTCTCCATATTTTTTCTTTGTTATTTTAAACCATCCAACTTGCATGATTACTGACAAATTTTCTATTAAAAAAACACCACAAAGCACAGGGATTAATAATTCTTTTCGGATAGCAATAGCAAATACAGCAATGATGCCTCCCAATGCGAGACTGCCAGTATCACCCATGAAAATTTGAGCAGGAAAGGAGTTGTACCATAGAAAACCGATGCAAGCACCGACAAAGGCAGCTATGAAAATTACTAATTCCTCGGCCAGAGGAATATACATGACATCAAGGTAATCAGCAAAATTAACATTGGAACTGACGTAAGCTAAAACAGCCAATGCTATACCGACAATGGCGGAAGTGCCGGTTGCTAAACCATCTAAACCATCAGTCATGTTTGCGCCGTTAGATACGGCAATTACGATGAAAATCACAATAGGTATGAAAAGTAACCAACCCCAATTTTTTCCAGCTTCACCTAATAGCCAATTGTAGTTAAATTCATTTCCCTTTATGAAAGGGATAGTCGTGGTCATGTCATCCGTTTTAATCCACTTAGAATTATCATTTGACGCTAAATCAGCGTGCAAGTGGGTCACAACTTCTTCGTTTTCAGATAAAACATAAGATACATCCACTTTCTTGTGAACTTGTACATCATTGTGAAAGTAAAGCATGCTACCAACGATGATTCCAACACCAATTTGACCAATTACTTTAAATTTTCCAGCGAGTCCTTCCTTGTTCTTTTTGAATACTTTGATGTAATCATCAATGAAACCGATGGCACCAAGCCAAACCGTTGAAATTAGCATTGTAATAATGTAAATGTTGTCTAATTTCGCAAACAGCAGCGTTGGTATCATAATAGCTGCTAGTATGATTAATCCACCCATTGTTGGTGTACCAGTTTTTGCTAATTGTCCTTCTAAACCTAAGTCTCTAACAGTTTCACCAATCTGTTGTTTTTGCAAAAGGCGGATAATTTTTTTCCCAAATAGGATGGAAATAATCAAAGAAGTGATTAACGCCATCGCTGCTCTGAATGAGATGTACTCGAACAATCCAGCACCTGGAAAGTTCAGTTCGTTGAGGTAATTGAATAAGTAAGTCAGCATTATTTATTGAGTTTAATGAATAGTTCCTTTACTGTTGCCATATCGTCGAAATCGTGACGGATGCCCTTTATTTCTTGGTATTTTTCATGCCCTTTTCCTGCGATTAGAATGATGTCATCTTTTTCTGCCATTGCCACAGCGGTTTTTATTGCTTGTTCTCTATCAACAATAGAAAGTGTTTTTTTGAAATGTACTCCTTTAACTCCCTCCATCATTTCATCGATTATTGTATTAGGATCTTCTGAACGTGGATTATCGGATGTAAGAATTACTTTGTCTGATAATTCACAAGCAATGGATGCCATTGCTGGACGTTTTGTTTTGTCTCTGTCACCACCACAACCCACAACCGTAAACACAGTTTCATTCTTTGTCCTGATATTCTCGATTGTATGCAGGACATTGTCTAGGGCGTCAGGTGTATGTGCGTAGTCAATGATTGCTGTGATCCCAGAATGACTGCGAATGTATTCAAAACGACCATCGACGGATTCTAATTGACTGATGACGGTTAATGCTTCTGTAGCATCGATTTCTAGTTCTTGAGTTACTCCGAATACAGCGAGTAAATTATATGCGTTAAAATCACCGATTAATTTTGTCCACAATTCTTGATTATTGATGCTCAAAACCAATCCAGAGAACTCATTTTCCAACACTCTTGCTTTGTAATCACTCATTGATTTAAGAGAATACGTTTTGATTTTGGCAGCTGTATTCTGCACCATTACCATTCCATTTTTATCATCAGAATTGATTATTGCAAACGCGCCCTTTGTCAGAATATCGAAGAATGCTTTCTTTACATTAATATATTCTTTGAAGGTCTTGTGGTAGTCTAAATGGTCATGTGTTATGTTTGTGAAAACACCACCATTGAAATGTAGTCCAGCTATTCTGTCTTGATGGATCGCATGAGAACTAACCTCCATAAAACAATGAGAGCATCCTTCTTCAACCATGTCTCTAAATAAAGCATTTAGCCTAATTGGATCTGGCGTCGTGTGCGTTGAAGGAATAACTTTGTCGCAAATTTTATTTACTACTGTGGATATTAAACCGGTTTGGTATCCTAATTTACTGAACAACTGATACAGCAAAGTGGCAATAGTTGTCTTCCCATTTGTGCCTGTAATTCCAATTAATTTAATATCTTTTGAAGGTTCGCCATAAAAATTGCTCGCGACAATTGCTAGTGCATTATTTGTATTTTCAACTTGTATAATGTGACAATCTTCTGGTGCTTCGACTTCTTTAGATACAATTAGAACTTTACAACCGGCATTTATAACCTGTTGGATGTAATCGTGTCCATCATTAAGAGACCCAACAATTGCGAAGAAAACAGAATTTTCTTTTGCTGTTCTTGAATCAAAAGTTAAATGGTTAACCAATTGATGTGTAGAGCCCTTTACTGCGAGGATGCTCACACCGTATAATATGTCTTTTAACTCTTGCATTCTATTCTAAAATAATTTCAATTGCTTTACCGTATTCTATTAGTGTATTGGGTGCTATAGACTGTCTTGTTACTCTTCCAAAGCCTTTAATTTTTACTATCATACCGGCGTTCTCTAATATAAAAATGGCATCTTTTGCTACCATTCCACTGACATCTGGAACTACTTCTTTCTTGATGTTGATTTTACTCGTCTTCACTTTTGATCCTCTGCTGTCCGTCTTTATCCATTCTGAATCTGTGGATGATGTGAAAGGAATATCTAGTATTCTGTATATCGAAAGGATGTCACTCCGATTTCCATCCTTTGAAATGGGTAGTTTTTTCTTGATATCTGCATTTGCGTTAACGGCTTTGTGGTATTCTAAACTTGAAGCATACACCTTATTCGCAATAGCCGTAAATACAGTCCCAGAAACTGTTGCTCCGTAAATGTCTTTGTTAGGTGCAGAAACAACAACAATACAAGAGTAAATTGGATCTTGAGCTGGGAAGTATCCACAAAATGAAGCTTGATATTTTTTCTCTCCAGACGCTCCGTATTGTCTATCATCGTTCAAAACTAGTGCAGTTCCTGTCTTTCCCGCAATGTCAAAAAAAGCAGATTTAAGAGCAGAGCCTGTTCCTCTTTTTACAACTCCTTCAAGGCAAATTTTAAGATCGTCTATCGTTTTTTCAGAACAAATTTTGTCTTTAATAATTTGCGGAGGATATGTTTCTATAACTTCGTTTTCACGAATAATTTCTTTTACAAATTGAGGACGAACGAGTGTTCCGTTGTTGGCTACCGCGTTATAGAAAGCCAATGTTTGAAGTGGAGTCTGTTGCACCTCGTAACCAATAGCCATCCATGGTAAAGAAATTCCTGACCAACTCTTCATTCCTGGCTCATAGAGCGTAGGTATTGGCTCGCCCTTTAAGGAAATTCCTAAGCTGTCGGCAAGTCCAAAGCTTTTCAACCGATTGACGTAAGTCTGGGGTTCTCGTTTGTAGGCATCATTTACGACTTGCGAAAATACATTAGACGATTTTTCGAATGCTTGTTGAATGGTAATCATTCCATATCCACCAGAATGAGAATCTTCTAGTTTTGCATCATAGAACTTGTAAACACCTTTTGCGTTCACAATGTCCGATAGTTTTACTTTACCATCTTCTAGCAAAGCCATTAAGGAAGCTAACTTAAAGGTTGACCCTGGCACTTCCTTAATTCCAATGGCTTGGTTGTATGCTTCGTGATAATCACCATGAGAGTCTCTTTTTAAATTGACTATTGCCTTAACATAGCCCGTTTTTACATCCATTACGATTACACATCCGTTCTTAGCGTCTTGATTTTTGAGCTGTCTGAGTAGTTCTGAATGCGCAACTTCTTGAATTTCTTTGTCGATGGTGGTAATAACACTTGCACCCTCAATTGCTTCTTTTGTGATGGGACCAATTTTTTTCCATCCAGTAGATATTTTCTGTTCTACCTGTTCACCCTCTTCTCCTTTTAGAAAAGGATCAAAAGCGCCTTCTATTCCTACGCGTGAAGTTTTTCCGTTTCTTTCACGAACGTAACCCAGGGTTCTCTTCATTAATTCGCCATGCGGTCGTTTTCGTATAATGGTTTCTTCATTATCTATAAGTCCACCCTTAAAACGACCTTCTTTGAAAATCGGCATTTCATGCAATTTCTTTCGTTCTATGTTGGATGCTTTCTTTCTAAGTAATAAGTATCGTTTTTTTGCCTTTCGTCCTTTCTTAATATATACTTCGTATTCCCTAGCCGTTTTTTCCGGGAATAATTGTGCTAATTCAGCGCAGAGATTTGAAATTTCAGCATTGAACAATTTCTCCTTAATTACCCAAGGATCAATATGAATGTCATAGAACGAAACAGAAGTAACAAGTGGAGTGTAATTTGCATCTAGAATTTGTCCCCGACGAGGCATCCTTTTAGTTATTCGAGTTGGCATTTTTTCGCTAGACTCAATAGATGAAGAATAAACTTTTGAACCACCACCAAATTGAATACTAATCGTTTTGATAAAAACGACTAACATCAAGATAACAAACCCAAAATAAATCAGGTAGGCTCTCCAGTATATGTCTTTCTTTTCGTTCATTTTTTTATCGTTCTTCTAGTATCTTAATTCTCTATTCGTTTTCGGCACAAATGCTTGTTGTCCAATTAGGTATTCGAACTATTTACACTAAGACTCTCGAAGTACACTTTTCACTTCTTTTTCTCCGCTCTAATCACCTTTGTAGGATTCACTGTTTCTTTTAATCCTGTTTTTTTTAATTTTCTCACAAGTTCTGTCCTTCTTGTTTTTTCTTCCAGTTGTGCCTTTGCTTCGAAATAATCGGAAGTAGCCTCGTCCAATTCTTTCTGTGTGCTTTGCACATCTGAGGAAAGTTTTTTTCCGTAATATCCTTTCCCAACTACCAGCAGAAGTAGAAGCATTATGAAGAAGATGAAATTCAAATTCTTAAGCATAAATTCTTTAGTTAAGAAATCACCATTGAGAATTTGCACAAATGCGTTTGGTCCCTTACTCTTCTTTTTGGTAGATTTCTTCGATGCTTTTTTCAGCTTGACCTTGTTTGCCTCAATGTCTTTGACATCTTGCATCGCTCTATCTATGAATTCATTCTCCATTTCGCTCTGCTATTCTTAATTTGGCACTGCGCGCTCTGCTATTTCGCTCTATCTCGTTGTCATTAGGAGTAATAGGTTTCCTTTCTATTTCAGTGAATGGCTTCAGTATGTTTCCATAAAAGTCTTTGGCTATTTCTCCCGTAAGTGAACCTCGCTTCATGTAGTTTTTCACGGGTCTATCTTCTAAAGAATGATAAGACATCACAACAAGCCTTCCGCCTGGTTTAATGAGCCTTTCACATTGTATTAAAAAGGATTCCAAGGCTCTCATTTCACTATTTACTTCAATTCTAATTGCTTGAAATACTTGCGCGAAGTATTTATGCTCTTTATATTTCGGAGCACAACGCTCAATAATTGTTGTAAGTTCTCCAGTCGTTTTTATTCTCTTGGAAAGGCGAGCCGCGATGATTGTCGATGCCAATTTCCGTGAGTTCTTTACTTCCCCGTAACTACTAAATACCCGAACGAGTTCTGATTCTTTGTAATTGTTAATTAGCTCTTCAGCAGACAGTTCTGCATGCTGATTCATACGCATATCTAGCTTTGCGTCTCCTTGGAATGAGAAACCCCGTGCTACTTCGTCGAACTGATGAGAAGAAACTCCTAAATCGGCTAATATGCCATCCACTTGCTTAATTCCTAAAGCGCGAAGATGATTGCTGATGTGTTCGAAATTGGTAGCTACGAAATGAAAATTAGGGGCGTCCCAAGTGTTTTTTTCGGCATCTTTATCTTGGTCGAAAGAAATGAGTTGTCCTTTTTTAGAAAGAAGTTTGAAAATCTCTTTAGAATGACCGCCGCCACCAAAAGTTACATCAACATAAGTGCCATTTGGATCTATGTCTAACGCATCGATGCAATCATTCAGTAATACCGGAATGTGATAATTGTGATTATTCTCCATTTTCTAAGTCTCCCATTACTTCATCTGCTAAATCAGCAAAATTCGCTATGGAGCCTTCGATCATTTCAAAGTACTTGGACTTGTCCCAGATTTCAATTCTGTCGTTGTATGCAATAAGCATCGCTTCTTGTTTCAAACCAACTCTTTCCATGTGGTTAACTGGAATTAATGCTCTACCTGTCTTGTCAAGACTAATCAATTTAGCTCCTTGATGGAATAGTCGGTAGAACATTCTGTTTTTTGGTTTGAAAAGGTTCATTTTAGAAAGTTTTTTACTGACTTTCTCCCAGTCTGTGAGAGGAAAGAGAGTCAAGCAATCTTCAAAACCTTTATTCAACATGAAATCTCGTTGACACGTAGGAGGAAGCTGCTTCCGCAATCCGGAAGGGAACATGAAACGCCCTTTAACGTCCAGTTTAACTTCAAATTCACCTACTAATCCTGCCATAACGATTTTAATAGTCGTAAAAATAGTAGTTATTTACCACTATTTACCACTAGATTTCATATTGTTAATAAGTATAGACGTTGTTAATATCGAAAGGTTGCACTTATTGATGTAAAAGTACCAATAATAAGAGGCTTTGACAAATAAATTAATAGTGGTAAAAAGTGGTAATATAATTTTAAGTTGTTGAAAACTTATTATATTAAATAATTATCTAAGGCTGTTTTTATTGACCGAGTTAATTGTATTTTTGCCCGATGTCAAAAGAAAGCAAAGCTTGGTTTTATTTAATTACTCTTTCGTTAATTTGGGGGAGTTCTTTTATATTAATGAAGCGTGGAATGTACACCGTTAGTGGTGAACCCATTTATACGGATGTGCAAGTTGCTTCTATAAGGCTGGTCATTGCTTCTCTCGTTCTTTTGCCTTTTGCATTTAAGGCAATTTATCGGTTTAAAAAAATGAATACATTGCTCTTTCTTTTTGTAGTTGGAGCCTGCGGCAACTTCTTTCCTGCCTATTTGTTTACGTATGCCGAGACCGGCGTTTCGTCGGGCTTAGCTGGTATGATGAACAGTTTTACACCCATTTTTGCTTTGACAATTGGCTTTATTGTATTTAAAAAGCGATTGAATGGAGTTGAGATACTGGGTGTTCTAATTGGTATAACTGGAGCTGTCTTGTTGATGATGGCGGGAAAAAACTTTGAAGCAAAAGGGGAGTGGTCACATATTTTTGCTGTCGTTATTGCAACTCTTTGTTACGCAATTAGTGTAAACACGATTAAGTACAAATTACCTCATTTAAAAAGTATTGAATTGGCGTCATTAGCATTCTTGCTGATTCTTATACCTAGCCTCGTGATTGGTTTTAAAAGCGGTGTTGTTGAAACGACTTTGACTAACGAATATGCATTTCGAGGTCTCGGATATATAGCGGTTTTGAGTATTGTGGGAACGGCATTTGCGCTGATAATCTTTAACAAAATGATTGCTATTTCTTCCGTATTGTTTTCAACAAGTGTCACTTATTTAATTCCGATTGTTGCTGCATTGATAGGTTTGTTTTATGGAGAAAGAATCGGATTTTATCAAATAACCGCCATGGGAGTTGTCCTATTTGGTGTGTTTGTGGCGAATTATTTGGGTAAGCAGAGAAAATAGTTTGACCTGTATACTTTAACTTATTATAGGTTGATTTTGACATTGATGCCTGCGTAATCTTATGTATTTTTGTAATAAATGCTAGTATGCGGAATAATCTTTTCCTAATTGTGTTAATTTTTTCATCTAGTCTGCACGGTCAAGTAGATTCATTGATGATGGATCGTATTCCATCTTGGGTTCGTCACGTTGTGTTTGAATCAGCCCTTATGGAGAATTATAATTTGGATACATCGAGAAATCCTTTTTATTTGGAAGCGGACTTCAATGATGATGGTTTAATGGACATCGCTTTTTTTGTAAAAAGTAAATTGGAAGGAAAAACAGGGGTTTTAATCGTGAATAAAGGGAAAAATGTTGGTTATATCTTGGGGGCAGGAAAAGATATTGGAATTGGTGCAGATGTTTTTTGGTGCAATATTTGGTTCATCTATCGAGAAAAATACATCTATAATTTCAAGGATAAGAAAAAGAAATTTGCGATTGAAACTCCAGGATTAGAACTAGTAAAAGATGAAAAGACTTCTGTGGTTATTTATTGGGACAAGAAGCGATACAAAACGCATATTAAGAACTTATAGACTCGACTTTTAGACGAAAACAGCTTTTTGAATTGAATAATTCCTAACTAACGTTGCATTGTTGACTAAAATCACTATCTTTGTCCTCCATTTTGGATTAATAATTAATAAAAAACAATAGCTATATGTACGCAATAGTGGAGATAGCAGGGCAGCAGTTTAAAGTGCAAAAAGACCAAAAGATCTTTGTTCACCGTTTAGACACAGAAGCAGGAAAGAAAGTTTCTTTCGATAAAGTGCTTTTAGTGGATAATGGAGGGAAAGTTCAATTAGGCGCCCCAGCTATAAAAGGTGCAAAAGTTTCTGCAAAAGTAGAAGAGCACGTAAAAGGAGATAAGGTAATCGTTTTCAGAAAGAATAGAAGAAAGGGTTACAAGAAGAAAAATGGACATCGTCAGAGCTTTACGGCAATTACGATAACAGATATTAAAGTATAATTAACCTAATTCGATTTATTCGAAGATAAAATTTTAAGAAAATGGCACATAAGAAAGGAGTCGGTAGTTCTAAAAATGGTCGTGAATCAGAAAGTAAGCGATTAGGAGTGAAAATTTTTGGTGGACAAGCAGCAATTGCTGGAAACATCATTGTTCGTCAAAGAGGAACACAACATCATCCTGGAGTGAATGTAGGTATTGGTAAAGACCATACTTTATTCGCATTGACAGATGGTACAGTAGAATTCCGTAAGAAAAGAAACAATCGTTCATTTGTATCGGTAGTCCCATTTGAGACTGCGGAAGCTTAATTAGAACGTCAAAATTATTGAAAAGGCGAATTCCGATGCTTCGGGGTTCGCCTTTTTTTGTAGAGATTAATTAAATTTGCCAAATAAATAAAGCCAAATGTTAGAAATTCAGCGTTTAAGAACAGAAAAAGAAAGCGTAATTGAAGGATTGAAGAAACGTCATTTTGATGCTTCAAAAATTGTTGTAGATGTACTTTCTAAGGATGAAAAATGGCGTACAGAAAAAACAAAATTGGAAGAGACAGCTTCTAAAATGAATCAGATCTCTAAACAAATTGGACTTCTCTTTAAAGAAGGTAAGCAGAAAGAGGCAAATGAAGCAAAAGCACAAACTACCGTTCTCAAGGAAGAAGAAAACCAGCTGAAAGAAAACGTTGAGGCCTTGCAAAGTGAGATCACAGAATTGATGTATCAGTTGCCAAATGTTCCAAATGAATTAGTGAAAGCAGGGAAAAGCGAATTGGAAAACGAAACAGTTTTTGAAACCGGAGAAGAACCTAAGTTTGATTTCAAACCAATGCCACATTGGGATATTGCTAGCAAATTTAACCTGATTGATTTTGAATTAGGTGTAAAAATTACGGGAGCTGGTTTTCCAATGTATATCGGAAAGGGAGCAAAATTGCAACGTGCTTTGATTTCATTCTTTTTGGATGAAGCAAATAAAGCAGGGTATGTAGAGCATCAAGCACCATTGGTTGTCAATGAGGATTCAGCGCTAGGTACAGGACAACTTCCAGATAAGGAAGGTCAGATGTATTACATGCCAGTAGATGATTTGTACTTAATTCCAACAGGTGAGGTTCCTTTGACTAATATTTACCGCAATGTTATCCTCCCAAATGAAAATTTTTCGATTAAAATCACAGGTTATACTCCTTGTTTTAGAAGAGAAGCAGGTTCGTATGGTAAAGATGTTCGTGGCTTGAATCGCTTGCATCAATTTGACAAGGTAGAAATCGTTCGTGTAGAGCATCCTGATAATTCTGATACTGCATTAAACGAGATGATGGAGCATGTAAAAGGTTTGTTGGAGCAATTAGGATTGCAATATCGCGTTCTGCGTCTTTGTGGTGGAGACACAGGTTTTGCCGCAGCAATGACTTACGATTTTGAAGTTTATTCTGCAGCACAAGAAAAATGGCTAGAAGTAAGCTCGGTTTCTCGTTTTGATACTTTTCAATCGACTCGTTTGAAATTAAGATTCAAAAATGCGGATAAGAAATCTCAATTGTGCCACACTTTAAATGGCTCTGCATTGGCATTACCAAGAATTGTCGCTGCATTATTAGAGAATCACCAAACAGAAAATGGAGTAGAACTTCCAAGTTGTTTACATAAGTATTTGAATTTTGAGAAAATTGGTTAATTGAGATTGAGAATAATTCGTTGTAGTCATCAACCTCCAAACATTTTTCACTATCTTCATCATGTGAAAGCATGCATTATTTTTTTGGGAATTCTATTTTTAGTTGCTTGTTCTGATATTCAGAAACCAGAGTATCTAGAAAAAATAAAACAGCTAGGTAGCGAAGTAGAGGCAATCACTGAAATTAGTGAAAACATAGATGTTGATTCTATACATTTACTAATCAATCAAATAGAAAACGTAGAATCGAGGATAAAGAAAAACTACCAAGACGACACTTTGAATTTACTTTTAGTAGAAAAACTGGATGCTTATAAGAGAATACATCCAAATTTGTCAATAGTTTCTAAACTTTGTGAATTAATGGAAGGGGCTATTGATCTAAGAGTTAGTAGTCTGGAAGGATTGAAAAACGACATCGAAAACAGCGCTGGAAAACGATCGGAATATGGCGAGTACATCGAACAGGAGAAAACAGAAATCGGAGAATTAAAAAGAAGTGTTAACTATTGTGATTCGGTAACAAAGACATCTTTCAAAACATTTAATACCTTGCATCCGGAAATAGAGAAATTTTCATTTGAACTAGAATTAAAAAACAAGGAATAGAATTTGCAGTAGATAGAATTAATTGAAACATTCAATCATTGACCTATTAATTAATGAAACAACTAATAATCATAGCGCTTTTAATCTTACCGGTCTTTGGTTTCTCTCAAGGGACGGATCAACAATTGGCGCAACATTACTACCAAAATGGTGAGTTTGATAAAGCTTTAGTTTATTATGAACGTTTATACGAGGGAGATAACTCCAAATTTAATCTTAAAAGATATTACGAATGTCTGACGGAAATAGGTGATGACAAAACAGCAGAGAAAGTACTGAAAAAAGTAGCGTCTCGGAATCGTTATGACAACGAATATTCTATCATGTTGGCTAAATTCTACGAAGAACGAAGTCAAGTTCAAAAAGCGGATAAAATTTATGATAATCTGATTGAAAGTTTACAACCAAGCTCTCGAAACGTAATTGCGTTGTATAATTTATTCAAAGCACAAGGAAAACCAGAGATGTCCTATCGGACTTTGATAAAAGGGAGGAAACTGTTAAAAAAGTCCTACCCGCTCAATTTCCAGTTTGCTGAATATTACGGATCACAGGGAGAAACAGATAAAATGATCAATGAATACTTAGACATGATTGATTATCATTCTTCTTATCAACAAAGTATTCAACGTGTGCTTTCTGCACAAATAGATTTTTCTAAAAAAGATTCTAAAGAGTATGATTTATTAAGGACAGCATTGATTTCTCGAACGCAAAAGAAGCCTGATAATGTCCAGTATGCTCAAATGCTAACATGGCTATTTATTCAACGGCAAAATTTCCCTGCAGCCCTAATTCATGTAAAAGCGATTGATAAAAGAACGAGATCAGAAGGAAGAATGGTCTATGATTTTGGTAATATTTGCATCGAAAATAAGGATTTTTCTACTGCCAGAAAAGCGTTCAAATATGTTGCTGAAATGGGAGAAGAAAGCCTTTACTTTATGAGGGCGCAAAATTCTTTACTCAATGTGAGTTTTTTAGAGGTTACAACACGAAGAGATTTTACGGAAGAAGAATTAAATGTTGTAATAGCTGATTATCAAGTTGTTATTGATCGATATGGTTCTAATAGAATGTCGTTGCCAGTGATTATTGAATTGGCACACATACAAGCATTCTATGCGAACAAAGGAAAGGATGCTATTAAATTATTGAACAGGGCTTTATTAATTCCAAGGCTTTCGGACATCGAAAAAGCAGAAATTAAGATGAAATTAGCCGATATTCATGTGTTGCATGGGGATATTTGGGAAGCTTCTTTATTTTACATGCAAGTTGACAAAGGATTCAAGTTTGAGCCAATAGGTCATGAAGCGAAATTTAAAAATGCCCGTATTTTCTATTACGATGGAGAATTTGATTTTGCACAATCTCAATTGAACATTCTTAAGCGATCAACGACAAAGCTAATCGCGAATGATGCTATTCAGTTATCATTGCTAATAACAGACAACTTTGGACTAGACAGTAACTATACAGTAATGAACTGGTTTGCAAGTGCAGATTTACTCATTGAACAACATCGTTACAAAGAAGCGTATGTTTTATTTGACAGTATTCTCAATGAATTCCCAGCACATAGTTTAGGGGATGAAATTCTTCTAAAAAAAGCACATGCAATGCAGTTACAAGGTAAGTGGCTTGATGCAATAACAAACCTTGAGGAAATCGTTAAATATTGGGGTGAAGATATTCTTGCAGATGACGCGCTATTTCAATTGGGAGACATTTATCAGAATAATCTGTTGGATAATGATAAAGCTTCTGAATTTTACAGAAAAATTTTATTTGACCATAAAGGGAGTCTTTATTCGGTTGAAGCTAGGAAGCGCTACCAAGCCATTCGAAAAACGACAGATTTGAAAGAAGAATTGTGATTCCTTAACAACCCTGTAGTAAGAAATAAGTGTTCTTCTCGTTCTATACTATAGTTAAATACACTAAATATGAAAAATGTAATAGTTCTATTTCTTTCTCTTCTTACTCTGCAATCTTGTGCTTCTGAGATCAATTCGAGCAAAAACGACAAAATAAATCTTCCACAAACAGACTATAAAAATCAATTTGATGAAAATCGAAAAACGAATGTTGAGGTTGCCTATTTTGCCTCGGGCTGTTTTTGGTGCGTAGAAGCGATTTATGAATCAGTAAGAGGTGTTGTTGAAGTAGAATCAGGTTATTCAGGAGGTATTGTAAAAAATCCAACTTATAAGCAAATTTGTACGGGTACACTAAAGCATGCTGAATCAGTAAAGGTGATTTACGATCCTGAGAAGGTAAGTTTTTCAACATTGGTAGATGTATTTTTTAATTCTCATGACCCCTCAACATTGAATCGTCAAGGTCCAGATAGTGGACCGCAGTATCGCTCGATTGCTTTTTACAATACGGACGAAGAAAAATCCATTATCAATGACAAAATAAAAGCATTAAAAGAAGCGAAAGTTTTTTCAAAAATAACCACAGAGGTAAAATCTTTTGAAGTATTCTATAAAGCTGAACAATACCATCAAGATTATGAGAAAAAACATCCAAATCAAGGATATATCCAAGCGGTTTCTATTCCTCGATTGAATGAGTTTAAGAGAAAGATGCCAGAGGTCCTAAAATAGGCATAAAAAAACGGGAACTATTAATTCCCGTTATCGATAAATATCCAGACATGCTGAACGGTAGAATGTAAACGTGTTTTCATAAAGCGCAGTTTTAACGTTAATATCTAGAACCAAGTTACAAAGCATTTGCGAATTTATTTTAAAAAAAACCTAAACAGTAACTAAGATTTAGTTAACTGTTCTTTTTTGTAAGTGAATTGTTGTTTTTGGGCAAAAAAAGAATGTCATGGAAGTTGGGTTGTTAATTTAAGTTGTATATTGATTAACGATTAAGAAAACACATCACAATATGAAATTAAGAGCACTAGTAGTAGATGATGAAGAATTTGCAAGAAAAAATTTATCTATGATGTTGCAGGATCATTGCCCCGAAATTGAGGTCATTGGTGAAGCATCCAGTAAAAATCAAGCAAAGGAAATCATTGAATCGGAAAGTCCAGATGTTGTATTTTTGGACATAAGAATGCCGTCTGGAGCAGAGGGATTTGAACTTTTAGATGAAATCGAGAAAAAAGACTTTTTTGTAGTGTTCGTTACAGCATTTAAGGATTATGCCATTCGAGCGTTCAATGCAAGTGCTGTGTATTATATATTGAAGCCAATCGATGTTGAAGAGTTACAGCTTTCTGTTAAACGATTAGTTGAAACAAAAGAGTATTACAATTCTGAACCAGAAAATTACACTACTTATTTTGAGTCTTTGAAAGATCTCTCTTCTAATTTGTTGAACAATAAACAAAGTTCAAGAATTGCCATTAGTCATACTAAGGGATTAAAAATAGTAGAAGATGACACTATTACGCATCTAGAGGCAAGTGGTAATTGCACAACAATTTATTTCAAAGATGGATCGAGGTATTTAGATACGCGAACCTTAAAAATATATGAGAACATCTTAAATCCTAATAAATTTTGTCGAGTTCATAAATCACATATTATCAACTTAGACATATTAAAAGAATATATAAATGAAGACGGTCATTTCGCTATTTTGGAGGGTGATTTAAAAATTCCAATCGCTAGAAACAGGGTTTCAGAGTTTGTGAAAATGCTAAAAGGTGTAAAATGATTAGAACGCTATTAATTAGCTACTTTCTTTTTGTCAGTTTATTTGCATTTACTCAAAAATATTCCTTTGTCACATATAGTACAGAGGAAGGTCTTCCTCAATCACAAGTTACCGCAATTGGACAGGATGACAAGGGTTACTTATGGATAGGAACATTAGGTGGGTTAGCAAAATTTAACGGCAGTAGCTTTACTACATTTTCATCAAATGAAGGGCTTTTAAACAATAGAATAAAGGCTTTATCTATAATTGATGACACTCTCTGGATAGGCCATGACGGCGGTATTTCCATTCTTAAAAATGACAGTGTTAAAATTATCGAATTTTCTGGTGATGGGAATGATAAATCTAGAGAGGTTTCTAAAATTATTCGATTTAAAAATCAATTGTTTGTTTGCTCAAATGGTGGAGGTTTATTTATAAAAAAGAAAGATAAGCTTTTAAAAGTGCAACTAGACAATTCGGATTTTGAGCGAATACGGGATGCAGTAATTTATAAAAATCAATTGTATCTCGCAACACGAGGTGGGATGTTAGTTTCAAGTAATGGACAAGACTTTAATCGCCTAAGTGAATTTGGTAATAATAGTTTTTCGGGAGTCTGTTTTAAAAATGACAGAATGGTTTTTACTACCTATAGAGAAGGTGTATTTATTAAGAATCTTAAATCGGGAAAAACGAGACATATTGCTTCGTCAAGTCTAATTCACAGTATTTATGGTTGCTATATCGATAATGATGAAATAATTTGGTTAAATACCTTAAATGGCATTGCTCAAATTCATCAATCAGATAGCTTGTCTTTTATTGATGAAGCAAATGGGCTTCCCTTTAATATGATTAGCACTTTTTTTCATGACAGTGAAGGTAATTTTTGGATAGGTTCACAGGGTAAAGGTCTTTTTCGTTATCCGGGAATTGATTTTAGGTATTTTGATCAATCTACAGGCTTTCCTTCGGATTTATTTTTGACCGGTTTTCAAGATAAACAAGGTGACTTTTATTTTGGGACAATGGATAAAGGAATTGTTAAAAAGTCATCTTCTGGTAGAATAGAAACAATAGAAACTTCAGAGTCCACTATTTGGACCTCCCTGTATAACGTAGATGGCCGAAATTGGTTTGGCACCGAGCGTTCGCTAATAGAAATACATAAATCTGGCAAAGTTGTTGAACATTTTATGGGAGAAAATCCAGAAATTCCTGGAAGCAAAATTACAGCATTGTATAAAATCTCGGACACGAGAATGTATATAGGAGGAAATAGAGGTGTAGCGGAATATAAAAACGGAGAATTTAAGCGCATTGGAAAAAAAGGAGAAGAAATAGGAACAGTAAGAGATTTTGAACTAGTTGACAATCAGTTATACTGTGTGACTAATTTAGGTCTAATGATACTTATAAAAGATCGTTTTCAACGCGTTCTAGACATTGACCAGGTAGTTTATAATTTAGAGAAAGATGAAAACGGAACTTTATGGTATGGTACTGAAGAAGGTCTATTTCAATTAAAAAAAGGTATGATCAAACAAGTGAAACTGTTAAGCGATCCTGCTTCCAACTTTATCGATTTTATGAATTATAAAAACGGGAAGCTATTTGTTGGGACAAATAATGGACTATTTATCCTATCGAATCTAAGTTTAGAAGAGGTTGACATTACACGATATGGAATAAGTGATGGAGTTTTGGATCTTGAAACCAATCTGAATTCTGGTTTTTTTGATAACAACAATTCGTTTTGGTTTGGAACAGCATCTGGCCTTGTATGTTATCATATTTCCGATTTTGTCAAGAAAAAACCAAAACCTAAAATCAGTTTAATTTCTATTCTTCTTAATTATGAAACGTTTAATTATGAAACATATTCAAGTGGCATCAATGAAATAGGTTTACCAGAAGAATTAAAATTACCGTACTCAAAAAATAATTTAACCTTCGAAATGGATGGGATTTCTCTAGTTTATCATAAAGGAATTTCCTTCCAATTTTGGATGGAAGGCCTGCGAGATTCATGGTCAAGTATTTCAAGAAACTCCACTATTTCATTTTCAAGCTTGCCAGCTGGAGATTACACATTACATCTTCGCTCAGTCGATATCGAAGGCAGAATGTCAAATGAAATAACCTTTCCATTTACCATCAACGCTGCTTTTTATAATACGTGGTGGTTTTTCCTCTTGGTTATTTTGGTTGCTGCTGGATTGACATACGCTTTTTTACTTTTCAGATTAAAAAGAGTCGCAGAATCAAACGAAAAGGATAAATTAAGGTATAAATCTCGGCTATTGACACTTGAGCAGCAATCAATGAATGCGAGTATGAATCGTCACTTCATTTTTAATTCGCTTAACTCTATTCAATATTTTATCAATACACAAGACCGATTTTCAGCAAACAAATATTTAACGAGCTTTGCCAAGCTTATTCGGAAAAATCTTGATTCCGCTACCAGTTCAGAAAATGTGATCTCACTAGAGGACGAATTAGAGAGGATTCAACTCTATCTTTCCTTGGAGTCAATGCGATTTAAAGATCGTTTTGACTATGAAATTAACGTAAAAAATGTAGATACTGAGTCAGAGTTTATACCTGCAATGATTATGCAACCTTTTATTGAAAACAGTATCATTCATGGTATTTTACCCAATGAAAACAAGAAAGGACATATAAGAATCAACATAGAAATAATAGATGATTACATCGAAATTCTAATAGAAGATAATGGAATAGGGATCAATAAAAGTCTTTCGCAAAAGACACGTATGGAAGGAGATCATAAATCTCAGGGAATGGAGATTACATCTAAGAGAATAGAATTAATACATAAAATTTCTGATAATGATATTTCATTGGTTGGTCCAGAGGAAATGGTTGATAATAACCGTTTAATCAATGGAACGCGGGTTTTAATCAAAATACCATGTGATAATTTGGTAGATTAGTACTTAATTCATATATTTGTTAATACAAGAGTTTTATAATGAACAAATTAATCTACATATCTGCAATTATCTTAGGACTGGCATTCGTGTCATGTACTAAAGAAGAAATTGTACCTGTGAACAGCTCTTCTCAGGAAGCTCCAATTTGGGGAACTGAGAAATCTCTTCTAGACTTTGGTGAGAATGTAGATGATTTAGAAGGTTCAATTGAACCTTCTAGTGATGATCATTCTCGTGATAGAGACATTACAGATCCAAACAATGACCCTGATGGGAAATCACAAAATTAGAATTTAAAACATCATATATATAAAGCTCGTAACAATGAGCTTTTTTTATGCCCGTTAAATAAATAAAATATACACTTCAGGTTATTATTATTAAAGGTGTTAATTCTCTTCGTATATTGGTTTCATTGAACTTATGAATTTTAGCACTTATACATGTCTAACAAGGTAAACGAAGCATTATTTGAATTGATTCAGTCGATGAATAAATCGGAGAAACGTTACTTTAAAGTGATTTCTACTCGACATTCTATCGGTGGTGAAAATAATTACATGCGCCTCTTTGATGCAGTCTCTAAGCAGAAAAAGTATGATGAGGAGAAATTATTTCAACTTTTTAAGGAAGAAGCGTTTCTCAATCGTTTTTCAATAACGAAAAAACGTCTTTACGACCATATTCTTTCTTCATTGGATTCGTTTCATAGTTCTAATTCGATTGATGCTCAGTTATTTAAACTACTCCATTCGGCAGATATTTTATACGATAAATCACTATATGACCAAAGTAAAAGAATTCTTAGAAGTGCTGAGAAATTAGCAATAAAGCATGAAAAAACGGAGATTTTGCTTCTTGTTGCGGATAGAAATAGAAAATTATTAGAAACTCGAGGCTATTTGAGTATGTCAGATGATGTTATTGATGAAATTTGCATAAACGGTATTCAACTTCAAAACGATTTGCACCTTAAAAATCAGTTATGGACAATCAAAGGAAAGCTTTTTGTTCGACTGTCTCAGAAAGGAATAGCACGATCCAAGGAAGAATCGAAATTGTTTGAAGAAATTTGCTTTGACGCCATAAACTTAGACCTAGATTGTAGCAATTCCCTCGAAATAAAGTATTTGTTACTTCATATCAGAAGTGCTTACTATTACGCTATAGGTGATTTGAAAGGCACCCTGCAAAACTTAAAGAGCAATATTGAGTTGTTTGTTACTGACACTTCAAATGCTGTTTCATTGAACAAACAAATTTCTGTTTATTCCAATGCCATTTATGTTGCCGACAAACTCGGCTTAAACAAAGATTCTTTGGGGTATTTGGAACAATTAAAACGTTTCGCTGTTCGCATGGATGGAAATGAAGATTCTGCTATTAAGCTCTTTTCTAGTGTTTCTAGTATAGAGCTTGACTTATACTTAAGGAAAGGGGATTTTGAGAAAGCATTGGAAGTTTCCAAAATCGTAGAAACTAAACTAGTCCAGTTTGATGACAAAATAGTACCTATTCGCAAAGCATTTTTAGCCTTTAAAATGGCCGTTATTCACATGGGAATGAATGATTTTAGCAAAGCGTTAATTTGGATTAATACCATTCTGAATGACTCTAGACTAGACAAAACAGAAGATATCGTTGGTTATGCACAATTATTAGACTTGCTCGTACATATTGAATTGAAAAATGAAGATTTATTGCCTTATTCTCTGAAGAGTACGACCCGATTCTTTAAAACAAGGAACAAAATGCATGGTTTTGAAACAACATTCTTGCAGTTTATTCAAAACATAATTAAGTGCGACGATAGATTTGAAATCGAAAATATTTGGGAGCAATTGAATGGTGAACTAGCTGCGTTGTCTGACGACTCGTATGAGAGCATCGCACTAGAATATTTTGACTTCAAATCATGGGCAGAATCAAAACTGAAAAATAGACCTTTTCACAGCATAGTAAAAGAGAAGTATTACGAAACTATTCGTAAGGCTTCTTAATCTTTAAAATGACCCCAACCTTGAGCTGTTAGCTCGATAGCAGAGCCATTCTTATCCACATAATAACGACCACTTTTTTCATCAGTAATATGTCCAATGACTGTCATGTGAGGATTTCCTTTAATTTTATCATAATCGGATTGTGCAATAGTAAATAAAAGCTCATAGTCCTCTCCACCATTGAGTGCACATGTATTTGGATCAAGATTAAATTCAATTGCGGTCATAGATGTTTGACCGTCAATAGGTAATTTTTCGTCGTAAATATGACAACCAACTTTGCTTGATTTACAAATATGTAATACTTCTGAGGCTAATCCATCAGAAATATCAATCATAGATGTAGGCTGTACTTCCAATTCTTTCAAAAATTTGACGACGTCGATTCGTGCTTCAGGTTTTAATTGACGTTCAATAATATAGTCATGACCGTCGAGATCAGGCTGAATGTTCGGGTTTGCGTTATAGACTTCTTTCTCACGTTCTAAAACTTGTAAGCCAACATAGGCGGCCCCTAAATCACCTGTCACCACTAATAAATCATGCTCTTTTGCTCCGGAACGATAGGTTACAGCATTTTTTTTTGCTTTTCCGATAACAGAAATACTTATCGTTAAACCAGATAGCGAAGATGAAGTATCCCCACCAATGAGATCAATATTATAGAATTTACACGCCACGTTAATTCCGTCATAGAGCTCTTCTAAAGCCTCAACAGGAAAACGATTGGAGACTGCAATAGAAACAGTAATTTGTTCAGCAATTCCGTTCATAGCGCAAATATCAGATACATTTACAGCGACCGCTTTATAGCCTAAGTGTTTCAATGGCGTGTACATTAAGTTAAAATGAACACCCTCTATCAACATATCGGTCGATATGAGTTGAACTTCTTCATCTGAAAATGAAAGAACGGCAGCATCATCACCGATGCCAGTGATTGTTGAGGCTTGTGAAGGTTTGAATTTTTTCGTCAAATGATCAATTAAACCAAACTCTCCTAAATTCTCTAATTCTGTGCGTTGTTCACTCATTTTTTACTTTTCTGCAAAACTATGAATTTTCTTTGCAATTAAACTCTTTTTGAAATACATCGTAGTCAATTATTGAAATTACTAAAAAGAACCATTTCAGGCTCATTTTTACTCTTTTTGATTCATTTTGGCATAAAAAAGTAGTAAAGGGATCGTTTTTTAGTCCTTTTAACCATTATTTACCTCGTAAATATTCATTCATAGAGTTGAAATGATAAATGATAACCTATAATCGTTCAATGGTTCTGATTATTAAACATGTAATATACAAGGTGAAATGACTCCTAAATAGCTAAAATTAAGTGCTAAACGGAACATTTTCTTCGCTCAACAATACTATGCACGCATTATAATTGGTCAATTATCAATTAGCAACCAAACCCCCACTAAAACGTTTAGTAAGTGAATTCCAAAATTCTCAATTATGAAAACTTCTACTACATTAGTCGTATTTTTTTGTTTTTTCACATTCGGTATATTCTCTCAACATACGCATGAAGGAACAGAGAACTTCTTTGAAACAAAATCAATAGCTCAATTCGAAATTGACCTAAATTTGGAGGAAAATGATTACTTAAATCAGCAAGTAATTAATTTTATAGATGCAGAGTATCAATCTTTTCATTCTTCGATAGAAAGTAGAATAAATAATCATGAAGATATTTCTGATCAACAATTTCAGAATGAATATGATGCTCTTTTGGTAAGAACGATTGTTTCTCTCGACTCAGTTAGTCAAATACCAGCCGGACCAAATTCTTCATTCCCTCCCAAAGCAATTAATGGTCCATGTGTAAATATGGACTTTGAGCAAGGAGATTTATCTGGATGGACACTAACTCGTGGAGATGTTGATGGTTCTGTGCCGTTCTCTTTTGTCGGAGAATTTCCAGTTGGACCAGGTCCTTATCATACGATTTTTGGTGGTGGTTTAGATCCTGTTACAGGAATCTCACGTGTTAACCCACTAAACGGGGCTTTTTCCGCTCGACTGGGTAATGGAACGGGAGTAGGGGCTCGAGCAGCTAGAATGAAACAAACTTTTATGGTGGATGCAACTAATTATATGTACACCTATAGTTATGCGGTTATTTTTCAATCACCTGCATGGCATACCTTGAATCAATTACCATATTTCACCGTTCGTGTTTTTGACTCATTAGGAGTTAGTGTTCCTTGTGGGGAATATACAGTGATAGCAGATGCGGCAAATGCCCCCGATTACCAAACAACCAACTGGGGAGGTTCAATTGTTTTATACAAAGACTGGACAACGGTTTTTGCAAATTTGAGTGCTTATATTGGGCAGAATGTGACTGTCGAATTTACTTCAGGCGATTGTTCTTTAACTGGTCACTTCGGTTATGCATATATAGATGCAACTTGTGGAAATAGCCAAATAATAACATCTACTGACATAATCTGCCAAGGAGATTCTTCCATATTAACAGCTCCTTCAGGTGCTGCTTCCTATCTTTGGAGTAATGGTGCCACAACACAGAGTACAACTGTTTATACAGGTGGAAACTATTCTGTAGTACTGACTCCTTTCGCTGGAGGAGGTTGTTCAATAACTTTAAATACAACTATTACTGAATACCCAAGCCCAATCGCTAATTATAACACAAGTACATTCGTTGTTTGTCAGAATGATTCTGTATATTTTAATGACTTATCTACAATTCTTGCGCCTGGTATAATCACACGTTATCGATGGGATTTCGGTGATGGAGTGATTTCCCCTATTTCTTCAGGAGCTATTACCGGTGTTTTAAATACAACAGGTACTTACCTTTCTCCTGCCCACTTATATACAACTCCAGGCAACTATGTTACACAGCTTTATGTAGAGACAGCAGATGGTTGTACAGATTCAATGACTATCAATGTACAAGTTCTTGCTTCGCCTATTGTCGTGGCAGGACCAGATGTTACCGTTTGTGAAGGAACAATGGTTACCCTTTCAGGAAGTGGTGCGAGCACTTATAGCTGGAATAACGGAATAACGAACAACGTTCCTTTTCTTCCGACTGTTAGTGCAACTAGTTATACAGTTGTGGGAACAAATGCCAACGGCTGTTCAAATACAGATAGTTTAGTTGTTACTGTGAATGCATCACCCATAATTCTAGCAAACGCAACCAGCACAGTTGTTTGTGAAGGTTTTGGAATCACGTTGACGGGATCAGGAGGCACAACCTACGCTTGGAACAATGGTGTCATAGACGGAATTGGATTTACACCACCAGTTGGAGTAACTAATTACATCGTTACAGGAACTGATGCAAATGGCTGTCAAAACACTGACAACATCGATATTACAGTGAATGCCTTGCCAGTTGTTGCTGCAGGTCCAGATGTTACTGTTTGTGATGGATCAAATGTAACTTTGTTTGGTTCTGGTGCTTTGACATATACATGGAATAATGGTGTCAGCAATGCTGTTGCTTTCTACCCATCCATTGGAATCTCAACCTATACGGTCACAGGGACAGATGTAAATGGGTGTCAGAATACGGACAATGTTGATGTAACGGTAAATGCTAACCCTATAATTCAAGCAAATGCAAATAGTACGAGTGTTTGTTTAGGGCAATCAGTAACTCTTTTTGGTTCTGGAGGAATTTCTTACACATGGGATAACGGTGTTATAGATAATGTAGCATTCACTCCCGCTGTTGGAGCCGTTACCTATACAGTTACGGGAATAGATGCTAATTCATGTTCCAATACAGACCAAATAAATATTACTGTTTATGATTTACCTAGTGTCGTTGCTGGGATAAACCAAGAAGTGTGTGATGGTGCTACGGTAACACTCGTTGGTAATGGAGCCGTCAGTTATGTCTGGGACAATGGAGTAACCAATGCAGTTGCCTTTTATCCTTCTCTGGGAACTACAACCTATACGGTAATTGGTACAGATGCGAATGGTTGTACAAATTCAGATAATGTTGACGTAACAGTAAATCCCTTACCGAATGTCTCTGCAGGTGCGGATAACCAATTGTGTGACTTAAATAGTGTTATTCTTTCGGGTTATGGGGCATCTAGTTATATATGGACAAATGGTGTGATTAATAATGTGGCTTTTTATCCCCCAGTTGGGACAACAACTTATACGGTAACGGGAGCTGATGCGAAAGGCTGTTTAAATACAGATGACGTTGATATCACAATTTATGCTTTACCAACGGTTGCTGGAGGTCCAGATGTAACTGTTTGTGAAGGAACAATGGTAACCTTGTCAGGTTCTGGAGCAACATCCTATAATTGGACAGGTGGAATAACAAATGCAGTTCCTTTTGTACAAAATGTTGGTCAACTGCAATACATTGTAACCGGAACAGATGCCAATTCTTGTTCAAATTCTGATACGGTTATTGTTCATGTCAATCCAAATCCAGTAGTTAATGCAGGTGTGGATCAACAAGGCTGTGATGGGAATATGGTTACGCTTAGTGCTACAGGAACTTCAAATCTTTATTGGAACAACAGTGTAATCAATAATGTACCCTTTATTCAGAATGTTGGTTCTATTACTTATGTTGTAACCGATTCTTTATCCACAGGTTGTACTTCGACTGACACAGTAGTTGTTATTGTTCACAATAACCCTGTTATTTCGGCAGTCGGAGCAGAAATCTGTGAAGGTGAAGAAGTAATCTTAAGCGGTCAAGGTGCACTAAATTACACATGGACTGGCGGTGTGATTGACAATGTTGGATTTTATCCAACAGCATCTTCAAGCTACACTGTTACAGGTTACAATGTGTATGGTTGTTCGGCCAATGCAACAGTTCAAGTTATTGTTCATGCTTTGCCAGTTGCAGATTTCAATATACTGCAGTTGTCATTGACTACATTAGATCCTACAACAGGTTTTGATAATTTATCAACTGGAGCGAATACATACATGTGGGAGTTTGGTGATTATTCTCCAAACAGTTTTGATTTTGAACCTACACATACTTTCCCTACTGATAATAGTGGGTCTTATACAATCACTTTAACTGCATATTCTCCTTTTGGTTGTATAGGTGAAAAAATTAAGTATATACACGTATTTCAGGACTATACTATTTATGTACCCAACGCTTTTACCCCAGACTACAATGGAGTGAATGAAGTTTTTAAACCAGAAATGGATGGATTTGACCCGTATGACTATACTTTATACATTTTTAATAGATGGGGAGAGTTGATCTTTGAATCTCACAATATGGAAGTTGGTTGGGATGGAAAATTTGCCAATCAGAAAGACCAAACGCAAGACGGTGTTTACACGTGGAAAATTATTGCAGGACTGAAAGATTCTTCTGATTCAAAAATATTTGTTGGACATGTTTCTTTACTGAAATAGTAGAATAGAAAGCAAAAAAAACCAGTGAGACGTTCACTGGTTTTTTTTCGTAATACTTAAAATTCTACTCGAATAAATCGTCACTCAATTTTTGATTCATTTCGATAGACGTCACTTTCATGTCCAACGATTGTGGGCCAAAACTAATCTTAATGCTATGAGGAAAAAGGATTCCATTCACCTCTTTGTAATCAGAAATAAGTGTGACTACTGAGAAAGATTCTTCTCCTTGTGATTCAATTGAAAGAGTTTTTACTTTCAATCCTGAATCAACATCATACCATTCTGTTTCTTTTGCTCCACCAGGTTTCGTTACTAGAATTTTGTGTGCATCTTTTCCTTCTATAGGCTCAACACCTTTCAATTCGAAAGTATATCCTAACTCTTTTAACTTAGTATCAGCAAATAATGTAGAACTAGCTTTCAATTCTTCCAAATCGGTTCCAGTGATATCACTTTCTCCTTGCATTCCACTTTTCTTGCCTACAGTTCCATTAAATGTCTCTTTCTGAATAGTCATTGCTCCCATTGACATAACGGACGCAAATGAATTAGGAGATTTTTGATAACGAACCATACTTAAACTTTGCCCTTGAATAGATGCATCAAGTTTAGTGGTCATATCTTTAATTTTGCCCAATTTCTTATTCAATTTTTTACCGGGAGCCATTAAATAAGTGGCAGTTACAAATTTTTCAAGAACAGATTCTGCTGTTACGCCTTCTGCAGCAGCTTTAATTTTATCTTTTGCTGGTTCACCTTGATTGTCATAATAGCGAACTTTGTTTTCTGCAGAGAAAGATGCCGTTTTAGCAGCGACTTCCTTATCTCCAACAATTAAAATCAAAGCTTTTTCTGGATGGATATACTTTTCAGCCACAGTTCTAATGTCCTTGATAGTAACCGCCTCAATTTGCTTTAAATAAGTTGCGTAATAATCAGCAGGCAAATCATATTTCTGAGTATTAATGGCAAAACGTGCGATTGTTTGAGGATTCTGAAGTGAATAAGCAAACGTCCCCGTCATGTAGTTTTTTACATTCTGCAAATCTTCTTCGGATACATCTTCATTAATGATTCTGTTTAACTCAACAAAAAACTCAACAAGAGAGCTATCAGTTACTTCATTTCTCACTTTTGCCGATGCATTAAAGTTACCAATCAACTCATCTGCTCGAACTCTTGAGTAAGCTCCATACGTATAACCGTGTCCCTCTCTAAGATTCATAAATAATCGCGCAGTAGAACTACCTCCAAGAATTGAATTCAGAATTTTCATTTTGATAACATCCGGGTTATTGTTGGTTAAATCAATAGGGTTTGTGATATTGATCAATGATTGTGTAGCACCTTCTTTATGAACAAACGCAACCGTTGTTTTTGTTCTTTCTGCTGGTGCATCATATACATGCGAAGGAACATTCCCTTTTTTCCAATTACTGAAATATTTTTCAACATTTTTCTTTACTTCTTCCAAAGTGATATCACCAACAACGGCCATGTAAGCAACATTTGGTCGAAAATAAGTTGTGTAATATTCTTTACACTTCTCCAAGGTGATATTTTCAACAGTCTCTGCTGTTGTTAATTCTCCATAAGGATGATTCTTCCCATACAACAAAACAGATTTTACATTTCCTGCGATTGCATCAGGATTTGATTTTTCACTTTCTAATCCAGAAATTGTTTGCTTTTTGATTTTGTCTAGTTCTTTCTGCTGAAAATCAGCATTCATCAAAACATCAGACATAATTGCAAGCAATTTATCCTGATGCTTTTTCAAAGAAGCTCCATAAACACCCGTTGAAAATGTGCTTAAAGTGGCTCCGATAAAATCGATTTCTTGATTGATTTCATCCTTGCTCATATTACTCGTACCTCGACCAATTAAGTCACCTGTTGCACTAATATAACCTGCCATGTTCCCTTCAATAATAGGATCAACATCTAAAGTAAGTGAGTAAGCAACTTTAGGAAGCTTATGATTTTCCACTACAAAGACCTTCAATCCATTGTCTAGGGTAAAGGATTCGATGTTTCCTAATTTAATTTCTGGTGCCGGACCAGCTGCAGGTTTTATGCTTCTATCTAGTTTCTGTGCATACATTCCCGAGGAAAGTGCAAGTACACATACTATTGCTATTAATTTTTTCATGCTTGTATTGAATTTATCAAAATATTGTTTTTTACTAATTATATTTGTTCGTTGACTGCGAATCGAGCGAAGTCGAGAAGCCAGTTTATAATCCCTTATTCTCCGTCTTCTTTTTCAGGTTTTGGAAGGTAATAAAGTACAACTCTATTGTCTTTTCTGAAATATTTCTTGGCAACTCGCTGAATGTCTTCACGAGTAACTTTCATGTATCGATCAATTTCGTTGTTGATTAAATTGGCATCTCCGTAATAAACAGAATAATCAGCGAGACTTTCTGCGATTCCCTCCACGGTAGAGTTTCTGGAAATCATGTCATTCTCAATTTGATTTTGCAATTTTTGAAATTCTTTTTCAGAAATCAACTCATTCTGTAATTCTTCCACTTCTTTGTCCATTGCAGTTTCTAAATCTTCCAAATCTACTTCCATATTTGGTATTCCAAACATCAAGGACAACCCTGGATCTTCCGTAGGAAAAGGAAAAGCACCAACAAATAATGCTTTTTGTTGTTCATCAACAATTCTTTTTTGCAAACGAGAACTTTTACCTTGAGATAAAACTTGTGCCATCATCTCAACAGCATACGCATCATGCGTACCTTGTGCAGGTGTATGGTATCCCATCATGACAGCAGGAAGTTGGATATTGTCATAGACTGTATCTCTAATTTCTTTGTGCTTTATGGGCTCCACCACTGTTGGTCTGTGCATCGGTTTTGTTCCTTTAGGAATACTTCCGAAATACTTTTCAATCCATGCTTTTACTTCTTTCTTATTAAAATCACCAGCAATAGAAAGAGTGGCATTGTTGGGAACGTAATACGTTTTGTAGAACTCTGTAAATTCCTCAATGGTTGCGTTGTTGATATGCTCTAAAGAACCAATCGGCACCCAGTTGTAAGAATGTTTTTCAAATGCTCTTCTGAACATCTCACTAATAAAAGAGCCATAAGGTTGGTTATCAGTTTGTCTAAATTCTTCTTTTACTACCTCTCTTTGTGTTGCAACACCGATAGAATCCACTCTCAAATGAAGTAAGCGCTCCGATTCCATCCATAAACCTAATTCAGCTTGGTTAGAAGGAAGAATTTCGTAGTAAAATGTTCTATCAAATGATGTGTTAGCATTAAGAAGACCTCCATTTGAAGAAACGGTTTTCATGTATTCTCCGCGTCCAATGTTCTCTGAACCTTCAAACATAAGGTGCTCAAAAAAGTGAGCGAAACCCGTTCTATCTTTCACTTCATTTTTAGAACCTACATGGTACAATACAGTTATCGCAACAATAGGTGTAGAGTGATCCTCATGCAAAATGACATTCATACCATTTTTGAGTTTGTATTGTTCAAATTCAATTGAACTAGACTGTGCTTGTACGGATGAGACTCCGATGAACAAAACAGCAGACAATAATAATTTTTTCATTGGTGAATTTTTAATTTGCGACAAGATAATGAATAACTGTGGAAGTGTTGCGAAAATTACATGAAAGGTTTAAAATGGGGGTGAAGGAGGTTTTAAAGAATTAGAATATTGAAACTAAAAACCTACACCTGCAAAAACTTCCCATTATAATACGGTCTTGTGAATATGAAAAAATTTAAAATAAGTATGAAAAAGTGGTTTTTAATATCATTCTGTATATTTATTCAGACTGTCATTTTTGCTCAGAGCTCAATGGATGAACTTAGACGAGGTTACTATGAATCGGCTATGAAACAACCTCCAATCTACTCTGATGCCATACTGTCAGGGCTGTCGGGAATGTTGAATGACAGTTTAGCCTTAAATTACAGAGGAGAGTTATCATATTATATAGCAGAAATTTATAATAATAGAAGTCTACATGTTAAAGAAATAAAATATTTCAAGAATGCCTTGCTATATGCTTACTCTGATTCTTCTTTTTTATATTCACGAATTGGGCTTTCCTATTTCTTAATGAAAAAATTTGATAACGCGATTAGTAATTACAATAAAGCAATCGAACTGCAATCAAAAAACGGAAATTTGTATTTTAATATTGGCCATTCGTATAGAGAAAATCAACAGTTAGCTAAAGCAATTTACAACTTCAATTTAGCTTTAAGAAATGGATATAGAGAGGAATGGGTTTATGACAAGCTGTATAAATCATTGATTGAGAGTGATGTTGATGTAGGAAAAATTAAAGAAATATGTGAAAATAATTTATCCAAATATGGACCAAATTTGGTGACATTGTATTACCTCGTAAAGCTACAGTGTGAAGCCGTAATTACAGACGAATGCCGAGAATATTTTAATAAACTAAAAGAATTGGACAAAGATTATATTTATGTATCTGAATTTGACGAATCATCCCGTTAAGGATTGTTTATATGCATTACACATCCCAACCATTCCACAACATGAAGAAGGCTCTTCTGAAAAGCCAAACGTTAGAGCCAGCGCGTTCCAACATTAAAGCACCACAATTAAAGTTTAAGTAATCTTTTCTCCCTTTCATGGTCTTAAAAAACGATGAGAGTGTTGAAACCCCGTCGCGCTGGATTTGTAATCCTGCGCTTGCATATTCCACGTATTCCAAATCCCCTCCATTCAGGAGTTTTATTGAAGTGAATTATCCATGCATTAAAACCCTTCCGAGAACTACAACCGCACTAACTTACCTCTATACAACAATTCTCCATTTACCTTTACCCAATACAGATAACTGCCAAATTGCACATTCAGATTACCTAAATTAAAAGCATGAGTTCCCACATTGTACTTCCCTAAGTTTTTTTCAAAAACAACACTTCCAGTCATATCATACACGATAAAATCAACTTCTCCTTGTTGGAAAAGCGAAATGCCGAGATTCAAATTATTTGATGATGGATTTGGCCAAATCTTATGGTATTCTGCATCGAAATTTTGTTCAGAATAAGATAAGTCACAAGTACCTGACAGATTATTATCTATCCAATTTGCGCGATCGGCAACATACGTTTTAAGATAGTCTAAATCTTCTTGATAAGTCTGTCCAACGAAGCCATTCCAGTTCACATATTGACCAATAATGGGCCACCTTTGGAAGTTACGAATTCTACCTTCTTGTATATAGTTCGCGACAGAATCAATGAAGTTTTGCATATTAGCCGTACTCAATGGCCCCGATCTAAGCTCCTGCCATCGGCACTTTAAGCCGTTTGCATAAGTTGGAGATTGCAACAATTTTCCCCACCAAAAAGGAATGGAGGTTGAGAAATCACACACATTGTTGAAGTTGTATTGCCAACCTGTTGTCAAATCCGCATCGCAATAATCTGCATTACCATAAGATAAGTTAAAGTCCCACATCGGTCCTGCAACTAACTTGGCATTCCATGCAAAACCATCTTTGTCCTTGTGCAAGAACGAACTCGAACGATAACCATCAACTGTTCTTCCTAATTCTTGCAGAATAAAAAAGTCATAGAAGGATTCTGTTTCAATGTACTTCGGATATCCAAGATTAGGATCGGCAAAATCAGGTCCGTCAATGGCATCTTCAAATTCAACGATGGCATTCTCCATATAACTTGCTTGAAGTGCATTCAATTCGTCAAATTCCGGGTCGTGAAATTGAAAAACAACCTCGTTGTCATAATTTGAAATCCATGAATAACCAACTTCTCCTGTTAATTTGTCAACCTTAACTATATAACCTCCTGTCAGCGTATCCCCCCATTGATTTGGGGTGTCGAGTTCAGCAATGTTTACTCGATTCAAATCTTGTTTGATGCGCTCCATCATGATGTAAACGCCACGGTAATCGCCGTCAATAACGAGTTCACAGAAACGATAATCAGAAGCATAATGACCCATTTTTCTCGCTAAATCAAAAGTAAGTGCATTTCTGATCATTGTTTTATCTGGATAAGGCCCATTCAAAATCCAATCGTTTTCAGGAGGCATACCTAATATAGCAACTTGTAAATTTGCACCAAGTGAATCTTGTGTTTCAAAACCGTAGCCTTTTTTTGGATATTGTTGTGAAGTTGAGCCTCTAATTTCAATGTCTATTCTCCCGTCATAATTCGTAAAAGGGTCGGTGATATAATTTCTAACATTGAAACCGTTATCAATGACCCCCATATTGCAGACAATTCTAGGGTCATCTTGAATCGATTGTCCAGAGGGAGTCGTGATGACGACAATAGGCAAGTTAGAATCGGTCAATGTTTGAGAATGAATCTGAAACGAAGCCAGGAGCAAAACGAGTAAAAATTTTTCCATGGAGTACGAAAATACAACAGTTTTATGAATTTTGTTTCAACTTTCTTTGAATACAGAATAATTCACTTTACTTTTACCGAACATTAGACTTATGAAGAAAGGTGGAGGGACAGGCCCTTTGAAACCTTGGCAACCTATTCAGTCTTAGAAAAAGGTGCCAATTCCGATTCTACTTTTAGAATCAAGATAAGTTGTAAAGCGAATTCCCCACGCTTCAAGGTCTAAATTTTTATTAAATGAAGGAACTAAAATCCATATTGGAAGATAGAATTCTCGTTCTTGATGGAGCAATGGGAACAATGATTCAACGGCATAAGTTGGAGGAAGAAGATTTTCGCAAAGGTTGGTTTGAGGATCATCAGCAATCGCTAAAGGGAAATAATGACCTTCTTTCATTGACGCGACCAGAGATTATTAAAGAAATTCACCGCGAATATTTTGACGCAGGTGCAGATATTGCTGAAACCAATACTTTCTCGGGCACAACAATAGCACAAGCTGATTACAATTTAGAGCATGCTGTCTATGATATTAACTATCAGAGCGCCAAAATTGCACGAGAAGTGGCGGATGAATTCACAAAGAATGAACCACATAAACCTCGTTTCGTTGCAGGTTCAATGGGACCAACCAACAGAACATCTTCTATTTCTCCAGATGTAAATGACCCTGGTTATAGAGGAGTCACTTTTGAAGAGTTGAAAATAGCGTACAAACAACAGGCTGGTGCACTAATGGATGGTGGAGTTGATTTACTGTTAGTAGAAACAGTTTTTGATACGTTAAATGCAAAGGCGGCACTGTTTGCAATCGATGAATTGTTTGAAGCAAGAAAAACGAAGCTCCCAATTATGGTTTCAGGTACAATTACTGACCAATCTGGCAGAACATTGACAGGACAAACAACAGATGCGTTCTTGATTTCTGTAGCACACATGGATTTACTTACTGTAGGACTGAATTGCGCTCTAGGAGCTTCAATGATGCGTCCCTATTTGCAAGTGTTGGACAAAAATGCTTCTTTTGGAGTCAGTGCACACCCGAACGCTGGTCTTCCCAACGAATTTGGAGAATATGATGAAACGGCAAAAATGATGGCTGAGCAAATCAAAGAGTACCTAGATGAAGGTTTGGTTAATATTATCGGAGGATGCTGTGGAACAACTCCTGACCATATTTCAGCTATCGCAGAGTTAGCAAAAAAGTATTCACCTAGAAAATTTGGAAAGAATGTCGGAGAATAAGAATCTACTTAAATTGTCTGGGTTAGAACCATTGATTGTTTCTCCAGAAAGTAACTTTGTGAATATTGGCGAAAGAACCAATGTAACAGGATCTCGTAAATTCTTACGCTTGATTAAAGAAGAATTATACGACGAGGCATTAAGTGTCGCTAGAGAACAAGTGGAAGGGGGAGCACAAATCATCGACATCAACATGGATGAAGGCATGATTGACGGCAAAGAAGCGATGGTTCGTTTTCTGAATCTTATCGCCGCGGAACCAGATATTGCGAGAGTGCCCGTAATGATTGATAGTTCTAAGTGGGATATTATTGAAGCGGGATTGCAGTGTATTCAAGGGAAGGGTGTAGTCAATTCTATATCGCTTAAAGAGGGTGTTGAGAATTTTAAAAATCAAGCCAATAAAATTAAAAGGTATGGAGCAGCCGTCATTGTGATGGCTTTTGATGAAGACGGACAAGCAGACAGTTATGAAAGACGAATAGAAATTTGTGAACGGTCTTATTGTGTCTTGGTAGATGAGGTAGGTTTTCCATGTGAGGACATCATTTTTGACCCTAATATTTTTCCTGTTGCGACTGGAATGGAAGAACACAATAACAATGCCTTAGATTTTTTCAATGCGACAAAATGGATTCGTGAAAATTTACCAGGAGCACATGTTTCTGGAGGTGTTTCCAATGTTTCGTTTTCTTTTCGCGGTAATAATGTCGTGCGAGAAGCTATGCACTCAGCTTTTTTGTACCATGCTATCCAACATGGAATGGACATGGGAATCGTAAATCCGTCATTATTAGAAATTTATGATGACGTAGAAAAGAATTTACTAGAGCGAGTGGAAGATGTTCTGTTAAATAGGAGAGAAGATGCTACTGACCGTTTATTGGAAATGGCGGAAAGTTTGAAAGGTGAGAAAGGGAAGCAACGAGTGGTGGACCTTTCTTGGAGAGAAAAGGGAATTAATGAAAGACTCTCTTATGCGCTTGTAAAAGGAATCACAGATTTTATAGAAGAAGATACCGAAGAGTGCAGACAATCTTTTGCACGGCCTATTGAAGTCATTGAAGGACCTCTAATGGACGGTATGAATGTCGTTGGAGATTTGTTTGGGAGCGGTAAAATGTTCTTGCCTCAAGTTGTAAAGTCAGCTAGGGTTATGAAAAAAGCGGTTGCTTATTTATTGCCTTTTATCGAAGCTGAGAAGGGTGGTAAACAAGAATTTTCTGGAAGAGTATTGATGGCAACTGTGAAGGGCGATGTGCATGATATCGGTAAAAACATTGTTGGAGTAGTTTTGAGTTGTAATAACTATGAGATAATCGATCTAGGAGTAATGGTTCCTTTTGAGGAAATTATTGCTAAGGCGATTAAGCTAGATGTTGATGTAATTGGTTTAAGCGGATTAATCACCCCTTCTCTTGATGAAATGGTGACCGTTGCTAAAGAAATGGAACGTGCTCAATTAGAGATTCCCTTATTAATTGGTGGTGCAACCACTTCTCGGGTGCATACAGCGGTTAAGATTGACGAACATTTTAATTTAAACCAAACAGTACATGTGCTAGATGCTTCTCGCTCAGTTACCGTGGTGGAAAGCTTATTAGGTGATAAAAAGACTGAGTTTGTTAAGAATTTACAAGCAGAATACGCAAAAGTTAGAGAGCACCATCAAAAAAGTAGAAAGAAAAAAGAATTGCTATCGATAGAGGCTGCACGAAAAAATAAATTTCAAATAGATTGGCGGACTCAAAAGATAAGTAAACCGAATCGACTGGGAATTACTGAAGTGTCAGTCACAACAAAAGAATTAATCCCTTATATTGATTGGACACCGTTCTTTAGAACATGGGAATTACACGGTAAATACCCTGCTATTTTAGAAGATAAAATTGTTGGTCAAGAAGCGACGAATTTATTCTCTGATGCACAAGAAATGCTCAAACAAATAGTTGCCGAAAAATGGATAACAAACAAAGGAGTCGTGGGTTTATTTGCTGCAAATTCTATTGGAGACGACATTGAGTTATACAATGAGGAAGGTGAACTTATTCTCACTCAACGTTCGTTGCGTCAGCAAGGTAAAAAAGCATCTGGAGTAGCGAATAGAGCACTGGCGGATTTTATTGCTCCAAAAGAAAGCGGAGTTGAAGATTTTATTGGCGGTTTTGCAGTTACTTCTGGGCTTGGTTTAGAAAGTAGAATAGCAGATTTTGAGAAAGACCATGATGATTACAACGCAATCATGTTAAAAGCACTCGCCGATCGCTTTGCCGAAGCATTTGCGGAGTTTTTACATGAAAAAGTGAGAAAAGAATTGTGGGGATATTCTACATCTGAAGAGTTATCTAATGATTCTCTTATTAAGGAAGAATACAAAGGAATTAGACCGGCTCCGGGATATCCGGCATGCCCTGACCATACCGAGAAACTAGGTCTTTTTGAATTGTTAGACGCGACAAGGCTTACCGGTGTTAGTCTCACGGACTCTTTGGCTATGCTCCCTGCGGCAAGTGTTTCTGGATGGTATTTTGCCAATGAAAATGCAAAATATTTCGGTCTAGGGAAAATTGGAAAAGACCAAGTGAGAGATATAGCAGAACGAAAAGGGGAGGAGTTTGAAGTGATGGAACGTTGGTTAGGCTCAATAATTATTTAATTACGCAATGTGAAAAAAGAAAGAGCAAACTCGGGAGAGCTGCCCTTTCATAACCTAACCTAACCACTATTCACTGAAAAAGATATTTAATAGTAAGTAAAACTTACTTTATCTTTACACAACAAAGATACGAACTCTTCTCCGATTTTTAAAATGTTAAAAGGCTTGAATTGAAGAAGGTACAAGTGATTTAGACATGTCCAAAATGGATAATCTTTCTTTAATGTCTAAAAAAAGATTATTAGTAGATAAAATAATTCAATTAGTAGAATTTAATTTTGAATCGAATAGTTGTTGTTTTTTCAAAAAAAACAACAACTATTCGACATAGTATCGATATTGTTCGATGAATTAAATCAATTTTGAATGATTTCGTGGTTAAATTTTAGAATTATGAAAGAAATTAGAAGAGGTTTTCTATTTTTTTCCGTACCATTTTTGAATAACTTCCTCGGTGATTTTACCCTGAGGAGTGTATCTTCTGTTTTCTGGACCTCCAATTTCCACATTGTCCATTGAATGCAGATGCCATTTCCAAAAGAAACCTCCAGCCATCCATTCGTTTTGCCAAATTGATTCAAACAATGCTTCGTAAGCAACATTCTGATTGTTTTGATTCGTTAAAACGGTGTCTTCGTCATATTTCCAAAATCCTGAATTGCTATATTCTATGCTTTTGTAACCATATTCTGTGAACAAAATTTTAGCGTCATGTTCGTCGCTTAATTTCTTTAGTTTTTTTTCGATAATTTTCCAAGCCGCTTTTAGGTCTTCAAGCTTCGGCTTCGCCTCCATTGAAAGAGGGAAATACGCATCAATGCCTATGAAATCAACTTCATCCCAAAAATCTACCTTGTTGTAATTGTCCCAGTTGGCTGCGTACGTAATTTTTCCTTTGTAAACCCCTCTTACTTTCTTGATTAAATTCTTCCAAAAATTTGGACGCTTTACTACTGCTTTTCTGTATTCCGTACCAATACAAAAAAGATCGACCTTCATCGAATCTGATAGTTTAGCGAAAGTCAAAATGTATTTTTCGTATGAAGTTTCCCAAATTTTCCAATTTTCTTCATCTGACAGGTCAAAATCTCCTGGCCAACCTTGTCCTACAACCCAAACATGAGGTTTCATCATCGTTTTAAGTCCTTGCTCTTGGGCCATCTTTATACATTCTATAACGCCTTTAGTGCTTTCTCCCCACCACCCTTTATTATCAGTATATATCACCTCTGCTTTTCCTCTTAAAGTATGTCCATAGGGAATAATTGCAACCCATTCAGCGTTAACACGTTTCACTCCACCAATTAATTCTTTGTTCACCGGAACGGATGGCATTTCAAAATTAGCACCATTTATTTTTTGGTTCTTAAAAGAAGGTTCTATGTTTTCAGGAACAATGTCACTGATTTCTGAACATCCAGATAAAAGCAGGACGGTAAAAAGAAGTATGAAGTTTTTTTGCACGGTCTAAAGTAAGTTATTTTTTCCTTTGGTTGAAATTATAGGAGTAGATTTTGTTTAACGCTTAAGCTTGTATTAGCTAGCTGAATCTGCTATCAATAAATCTCATATGAGTTATCCGAACTGGATTTAACTCGATTAATATTTTTCTCAATATCCGCCATAACGAGTTGAACGGTTTTCTGGTTCAAATCATATTCTTTTATTCTTTTACTGAAAGTAGAAACGCAATCCACAATATTGTCTATTATCTCATTATAGTTGAGGATTCCCACTTTTTTAGCTGTGACCACTAAATCTTCGCGATTAATACCTTTTACCTTGTTGTTGATGGATATTTTATGCGGAATTCCAAAACTTTGATAAGGGTCAAATGGAAAGGTTAAATCGTAAGCTGGGGAGAATGACCATTGACCTTTTTCATCCATTAAAAATGAAAAATTCTTCGTGTGATCATCTCTATTAGATGCCACTACGTTAAAAACCATTTGCATAAACAATTGATTCTTCTGATCACTGGGAAGCTTTAGGTATTCCATTACCCTGAATATATGTTCGTAAGAAAATTCGGTATTCTTTCCAAAAAAACCAGTTAGAGCATTTACAGTTTGTTTGTGAATCTTTCGATTATTAACTCTATCAAATCTTTTGCTGGCAAAGTGAGCACGTCCTCCTTCAAGAATAAGTCTTGAGTCAGTCACATTTATCCCAATGTCCTTGGCTATTTGATTGTAAACAAACTCAACATAGTTCTTTTCTCGATACCAAGTATCTTGTGAATCATGCTCTAATTTGACGATATAGTAATCTACAGGAATAGGATGAATAATATCTCCTGCTAGTATTTTTTCATTTTCCTTTTTCTGCTCCCTTGTTATTGCAACTAATATTTTTGCTTGAGCACCTCCTACAGAAGAACCTATTGTAAGAATGTTTCTTAAAGCATCTGGGTTGTGTATGAAGTCTTCTTGGAGGTACTTTCTTTTGATGATTTTATCCGAAATTTGGGATAGCTCGGATAAGTCTAAATTGTGCGTTATGTTAGGGATGTCTTTGCCCTTATGGTATTCTAACGCCCCAATTCCTCTTTTACCAACATACAGCAACCTCTCTATTGGATTCATTTCAGATTGATCTATGTCAATTTGTTCTAACCATTCTTTGAAAACCACATTACCAAAAGAGTCTGGAAGTGAGTCATTGAACGTTGGTATCATTCCTAAGAACTTCTCATGATGGTTGTTTCCAAATAATAACTCCTTCTTGTCTGGATGCAATAGAGGAGCTATATTTATTGGGGAGTCAACATATCCCTTCTCTGATTCAAATATTGCGGTGTTGTTTCGGTTGTCCCACGAGATGTAACCGACAGTAGTGTCCCATATTGATATTTTTGCAGAACTCATTTATTCTCTTTTTGATATCGTTCTTTTGGTGAGATAGATGAACTGGTTAATATTTCAAGTAACTTCTCTGCTTTGTTAAATTCCTTTAACAGCTTTATAAATATCAAAAGGCTTGTTCCTCTTCCTGCCTCTATATCACTAATGTGTTTTCTACTCACCCCAATCTTATCAGCCAATTGTTGCTGATTGTATCCTTTATTTTTACGAAGGACTTTAATTCTCGTTCCAACTTCTTCTAAAACTTCTCCATCTAACTTTGCAAAAAAGAACATATTGTAACTGTTTATTATCAAATATATAACTATTTACTATAACTGACACTATTTAGTTACATATATTGTTGTTATAATGTAATCATTTGATTACATAAAGTGTATTTTAGCTTATTTTTGTAACTATTTAGTTACTTTTTTGATTTAATTTCTGAATTTTACATAATACTAAGACTAAAAATAGAGTTGATTCCATTATGAAGCAATATCGAAACCTGTGCGATATAGTAGGAATCTAACGATTAAAATTGGATGTTAAATAAAGTAAGATTATAGAATTAATTATTTAAATCGTCAATATGTATTCAATTTGATGGAACGATTTCGTGACGATCTTACTTGCATTTCTCACCTTTATGTTCAGAGATGGTCTTCAGGGTATCAGTGTCCAATTTTTTATATCACATCCAAGGTCTTGACTACAACCACAATCGGAGTTTTATTAAACATCTTTTCTAGGATATGGGAGAGTAAAAATAGTCGATAAATAGTAAAAGAAAAATTTGAATTAGATATGGTAACAGAAAAAATGATTGTGACTTAATTCAGCGTTCGTAATTTTAATTCCCGCCCAATTATTCTTCAAAAGGATAATAGTGCTTTCGAAATATCGTTATGAACTGCCTTGTTTTATGATATTTAATCTAAATTCTTTCATTGAGTTGAGAAGCAATTATACTGAGTAATTCAGTATGGTGATAAGGTTTGTTAATGTATGCATTGGCTCCCATCTCCATAGCTTGACGAGCGTCGTATTTTTCTAACCGAGCCGTAAGGAAAATAAATATTGGCGAAACCGTATCTTTGAAAAGCTTGTTAATAGCTGCCAGTAGCTCATAACCATTCCATTCAGGCATGTTGATGTCACTTAAAATCAGATCTGGCTTGTTGTCCAACACCCTCTCATAGCCTTCTTTACCATTGTTTGCTGTAATTACTTTGTAACCTGACATCTCCAAAATTTCTTTCAACGCTTCTCGAATAGCTTGCTCATCTTCAACGATTAATATTTGTACCATAGCTTACGATTTTTTAAATTCTCTCTTAGGTTTAAAGCGTTCATTTTCAACGACTAAATCAATATTCTGATGTAAAGGTGTAAAAAAAAATAATGGGAACCAAGTTCTAATTTCCTATCGTTCAATATAATTCTCCTGATGCAGCAATTTAAACAAATAAGCATATATGTAAAGACTAAAGTTTAATTATTTAGAGATAAAATCATGAAATTATCGTTGAATAGGCTTTACGAGTTCTTTCCCTATCCGACGTAATAATCCTCAGTCTTGAGAGCAGAAAGGTTGAGAGTAAGTGATATCTATAGCTTCTTTTAACGAAATAAAAGCAAACAAAAGGTAGCGTAAATTTGAGGCTACCGGAGAAACCAAATCGCATAGGTGCAGACTTTTACTCATTTAGTTCTCTCTTTTTCTAGTTTTTTAATAATCTCCACAAAACATATGATTCGCTTCAGAAAAACGAGATTAATCTATACGTATTTTTACTCGATTATTCGAGAAAACAGGCTTTATTAATGACTTAATCAATCATAAGCGTTATATTCAGAATAGCATAAATCTATTTATTATGAAAAAAATAAAAATAGCCATAGCCGAAGATCACCACATCTTTAGAAATACATTAGTTAATATGCTAGATGGAGAGGAAGATATTTCTGTCGTATTTGATGTGGCCAATGGAAGAGATTTAATAGATGGAGTTAAAGAGAATCAAGTAGATGTTGTGATACTTGATCTTGATTTACCTATAATGAATGGACGAAAAGCATTGTCAATAATAAAACAAAATCATCCTCAAATAAAAGTGCTCATTTTGAGTATGCATTATACAGATTATCATATTCAAACGTATATGGCATTAGGAGCAAATGGATATTTATCCAAAGATTGTGACTTTGAAACATTCCTAGATGCAATTAATAACGTTTATTACAACGATTTTCATTTTGATGACAAAATCTCACCAAAAACAATCCAAAAAATCATCCTTTCTAAGTTTATTACGCCAAAATTTTTTAAATATGAGTCTTTATCAAAAAGAGAAATAGAGGTACTCCAATTAATTTGTTTAGAAAAGACAAGCTCTGAAATTGCAGATAGACTAATCATCAGCCAGCGAACAGTTGACAATCATAGGAAGCATTTGATGAAAAAAACAGGAGCTAGAAATAGTGTTGGATTATTGACGTATGCAATTTTAAATGGATTTCATAACCTCGATATTTAAATTTAGAGTCTAAAAATAACTATACTCTTTTTTGATTTGCTACACTTAATTATTTCTTAACTGATTGTATAATTATTAGTATTAATATTGAAGTTGTTTAAAGTCCAATGTTGAAAAGAAAGAATATTACTAACATATTG
>CAXBMR010000015.1:0-62949 GCA_963976995.1 uncultured Fluviicola sp. | reverse complement strand
TATTGCTCGACAACGTAAACTATTTACGGTCTAGGGAAGTATGTGGGTGATTCAATTAACGAATTTATTGTGAAAAACAAAAAAAACTAAATTTTTACAAAGAATCCATTTTTAACCCCCGTGCATTCCTGCCATCTTTACCTTCCTGTCAGAATTTCTCTGCCATCATGTCGTATTTCCTCTATTGGCAGTATCTTTGTCTTGTTAAAATCAACAAAATTGAAGTGAAATGAGCGACGATACAACGCAAAACGAAGAAACTGTAAATTCTTCGGAAGATATAAACAATGAGAGTGCTAATATTGAGGCAACGGAAGAAGTGACAACTGAACCTACAGCTGAAGAAAAATACACAGAGTTGAATAACAAATACTTACGTATTCATGCAGAATTCGACAATTACAGAAAGCGCACAAACAAAGAAAAAATTGACATTATTGGGAATGCAAACGCTTCTTTATTGAAGGATTTAATTCCGATAATTGATGATTTTGAAAGAGCAATTCTAAATAACGAAAATGTTGAAGATACAGACGCTTTGAAGGAGGGATTTAATTTAATTTTCAATAAATTCATGAACACATTGACCGCAAAAGGCTTAAAGCCAATGGATTCAGTTGGACAAGATTTTGATGCGGATATTCATGAGGCGATTGCAAATGTTCCTGCTCCCAAGAAAAAGCAGAAGGGGAAAGTAATTGACGCCATTGAAAAAGGATATACTTTAAATGACAAAATCATTCGCTTTGCTAAAGTGATTGTAGGACAATAATAGTTGGATTATTAGTTAATTAAGAACATACCCAAAGTATGAGTGAGAAAAGAGATTATTACGAAGTATTAGGTGTTTCCAAAGGTGCAACGGCTGCAGAAATCAAAAAAGCATATCGGAAGCTGGCATTGAAATATCATCCTGATAAAAATGAAGGTGATACGGCAGCAGAAGATAAGTTCAAAGAAGCTGCAGAGGCTTATGAGATATTAAGCAATGCTGAAAAGAAACAACGATACGATCAATATGGTCACGCAGGAATGGGTGGTGGTGCTGGTGGCTTCGGTGGCGGTATGAACATGGATGATATTTTCTCTCAATTCGGTGACATCTTCGGTGGTGGAGGCGGAGGTGGCTTTGGCGGCGGTAGCTTCGGTGGCGGTCAAGCTAGATCTCGTGTAGTAAGAGGAACAAATCTTCGTGTAAAAATGAAACTAACTTTGCAAGAAATTGCAGATGGTGTCCACAAGAAAATAAAAGTAAACAAGCTGGTTAATGCCGACGGAGTTACATACAAGGATTGCCAGACTTGTAATGGTACTGGAAGAATGACACGTGTGGCACAAACGTTCTTAGGAGCCATGCAAACACAATCAACTTGCAATGTTTGCCAAGGTGCCGGTAAAATGATTGATAAAAAACCTTCAGGATCAGATGCTCATGGTTTAATTCGAAAAGAAGAGGTTATCGAAATTGATATTCCTGCTGGAGTGGAGGATGGAATGCAACTGAGTGTTTCTGGAAAAGGAAATGCTGGGCCTTTTAACGGTATTTCAGGTGATTTAATCGTTGTCGTCGAAGAAAAAGCAGATGATGATCTCCGCAGGGATGGTGAACATTTGCATTATGATGCATATGTGAATTTTGTAGATGCTGTTATTGGTGATTCCATCGAAATACCTACCGTTTCTGGAAAAGCAAAAATAAAAGTAGAACCTGGAACACAAAGTGGCAAAGTTCTTCGATTGAAAGGAAAAGGATTGCCCGTTCTTCAAGGGTACGGGAAAGGAGATTTGTTTGTACATATCAATGTGTGGACTCCCAAGAAAGTATCGAAAGAAGAAAAAGAAATTTTAATGAAATTACGAGAAAGCGAAAATTTCATTCCAAGCCCTGATCATACAGACAAGGGCTTTTTCAAAAGAATGAAAGACATGTTTCAATAAATGACCTTTCTTGAACAGGCAAATAAAGATAATGGAAGCAATGCAGGTACGTATTTACTAACCATAGTTATAGTTTTGTTGTCCTTAACAGTTGGACAATTCTTAATGGAAGTTATCGCTGTTGAGTTTCTAGGTTATTCTTTGCGTCACATGCCAAAAGATGCAGATTTAAACATGTACCTTGTTTTATTGTTAATGCCTTTTTCGTTTGTTCTTCTGGCATTAATGGTGTGCATACGGTATTTACACAAAAGACCAGTTTTGTCACTTTTTACAACACGAAAAACCTTCGATTGGAAACGTTTTGTTTTTGCATTCTTGCTTTGGGGAGCTATCATGGGAATTGCACTCATTGCAGCTATTTTGAATGGACAACCCATACAATTCCAGTTTAATGTATCTTCTTTTATTTCTTTATTCTTAGTTTCAATTCTTTTATTACCTATTCAAACCACAGCAGAAGAAGTTTTTTTTAGAGGATATCTTTTTCAAGCTTTTGGCAAGCTGTTTAAGAAAGGATGGATTGCAATTATCCTCACTGGCACCCTCTTCGGTCTTTTACATTGGTCAAATCCCGAGGTTGCAAAGATCGGAGATATTCTTTTAGTATTTTATATTACAACAGGAATATTCTTGGGTATTCTAACACAAATGGATGATGGACTAGAGTTAGGAATGGGATATCATGCAGTTAATAATATTTTCGCATCCATTATTCTAACCAACAACTGGCAAGCATTCCAAACGGACGCTTTGTTCATTGACTATTCTGAGCCCAATTTCGGCCCCGAATTATACCTAACTCTATTTATTCTTCAGCCCTTACTTCTCTTTACATTTTCAAAAGTGTATAGGTGGAAGAATTGGAAAAATAAATTATTGTAATAACTTGTAAGGATTAATCAATTAGTTCGTTTTAGAACTACTAAACAAGAATATGCCCATTTTAAAACATAAATCATTGTCTGCACAGAATCATGTGTTAGCGAAAAGTAATAAGCAAATTGATGTTCTTAGTAATGCCGATGTTAAACCTTTTTCAAAAGCTTTATCCGAGAATGATCTATTTCCCTTGAAGCCTATAGGTGTTGATGTTTTTCAAATCAATCTGGGGAAAATGTGCAACCAAGTTTGCAATCATTGCCATGTTGATGCAGGTCCTGACAGAAAGGAAATCATGACCAAAGAAACAATGTTACTTTGTTTGGACGCAATGGATAAAACAAATTGTTCGACAGTTGATTTAACAGGTGGTGCTCCAGAGATGAACCCTAATTTTAGATGGTTTGTAGAAGAATTATCCAGCAAAGGGAAGAAAATCATTGTGCGTTGCAACTTAACAATTATTGTTGCGAATAAAAAATACAATGACCTTCCAATTTTTTTCAAAAAACACAATGTTGAAGTAGTATCATCTTTACCTTGCTATACGGAGTCGAATACAGATTCACAACGAGGTGATGGTGTTTTTTCTCAGAGCATAAGAGCTTTACAAATGCTGAATGAAGTGGGGTATGGGAAAAATGAAGGATTAACACTTAACCTTGTTTTTAATCCTGGGGGGGCATCATTGCCACCTGAGCAAAATTCTTTGGAGCAAGATTATAAGAAAGAATTAAAAAAAGACTTCAACATTGAATTTGATTCCCTTTTCGCGATTACCAATCTACCTATCAGCCGTTTTTTAGAATTTTTAGTTGCTAGTGAGCGTTATGAAGAATATATGAGCCTTTTAGCAGATTCTTATAATACGGATGCAGCTAAGAACGTAATGTGTAGAAACACTATATCTATCAGTTGGGATGGATTCTTATACGACTGTGACTTTAACCAAATTTTGGAACTAAAAGTAGCTGCTAAAGGACAGCATTTATCAGATTTTAACAACGAAGAACTAGAAAATAGAAATATAATAGTAAACAATCATTGCTATGGATGTACTGCAGGTGCAGGTTCTAGCTGTGGTGGGATAACAACTTAATGAACAAATCTGTGCAGTTGAACAAAACGCAGGAGTATTTTTATTAATAAAACACTTGAACATTAAATCAATAATTTATTTATTAGAACATTAAAATAGTAATATATGAAATCATATTTAGATACTACAGTAGACGTTTACAAAGAAGCAGCATTAAAACCAGATGTCGGATTGTGTTGTACAACAACCCCAGTTTGGGTGTTGCCGGAATTAGACATGCCAGATATCATGTTGGAAATGAATTACGGTTGTGGAAGTACAGTTAACCCGCGTGACTTAGTAGATGAGCCTAACGTTTTATATGTTGGTGTAGGTGGCGGAATGGAAGTGTTTCAGTTTTCCTATTTTTCTAGAAAAAAGAATGGAGTTATCGGCATTGACGTCGTTGATGAAATGTTAGATGCTTGTCGCACTAATTTAAAAGAGGCAGAAAAAACAAACCCCTGGTTTAAGTCAGAGTTTGTTGACATCAGAAAGGGAGACGCATTAAACATTCCTGTTGAAGGCAGTTCAATTGACGTTGCCGCGCAAAATTGTTTGTTCAACATTTTTGACAAAGAAGATTTGAAGAAGGCGATTGATGAAATGTACCGAGTTTTAAAACCTAATGGTCGTTTAGTTCTTTCTGATCCAGTAACCGAAGACCCAATGCCAGAATCATTGAAAAATGATGAAACACTTCGAGCTTTGTGTTTAAGCGGTTCATTGCCATTGAACGAATACATTAAAATGCTTACGGATGCGGGATTTGGTACGATTGAAATTAGAGCAAAACGCCCATATAGAGTTCTCGATCCTGCTCATTATGACACCGAAGAACTTATCTTTTTAGAAAGTGTAGAGGTTTGTGCAATAAAAGACCCTGTTCTTGCTGATGGTCCATGCGTTTTTACTGGTAAAACAGCTATTTATTATGGTGATGAAGAATTTTATGACGATGGGGCAGGACATACGCTCATGCAAAATTCACCTTTAGCAATATGTGATAAAACAGCAGGACAATTCAAGGCATTGAATAGAGATGACATCTACATTTCAGAATCAACTTATTTCTACGATGGTGGGGGTTGTTGTTAGGTCACTTTACTAGCGACCCAAACTTTCAATCCTCTAAATGGAGTTGCGTTTGCAATAAATGCCAAAATTTTATTTCTTGTTCCGGGAATTGCATACATTTTGTTTTTCTCTAATGCTTTATAACCAACTTTTGCAACGGTTTTTGCATCCATCACAAATTTATCGAATAGTTTTGAATCTTTCATGTCTGCGGCGGCTTCAAAACCCGTTTTGGTAGCACCAGGACAAAGAGCAGTGACAGAGACATTGGTATTCTTTAATTCAAAGTGAATAGCTTCGGTCAAACTCAATACATAGGCTTTGGTTGCAGCGTAAATACCGAATTTCGGAATAGGTTGAAACGCAGCAGTTGATGCTACATTGAGAATCTTCCCCTCATTGCGATTTACCATTTCTTTCGCATAAATTAACGTCAATTCTGTTAAGTTAACCATGTTTAAATTCAGCATTTTAATGCTTTTCTCCATATCAGAATCTACAAAATTGGAATGATCACCATAACCTGCATTATTGACAAGAATATCGACTTGAATCGTCAAGTCACGGATTTTTTTTGCTAGTGAAATACCACTATTTGGTGTCGAAAGGTCGTGTGAGACAACTGTTGCTTTTATTGAATACTTTTCGGAGCATTCTTCTGCGAGTTTATTCAAAATTCCCTCACTTCTAGCTACTAAAATTAAATTGTATTCGTTTTGAGCGAATTGGTAAGTTAGTTCTTTCCCTATTCCGCTTGATGCTCCTGTAATTAATGCTGTTTTCATACTGCAAATATAAATATATTCCATTCTTCATTCTTGATTCTCAATTAATAATTATCTTCACGACTTAATGCTTGAAATTAAGAACATATCGAAATCATTCTATCGAAATATTGCTTTAGATGATGTTTCTATCTCTATTAAAAAAGGTGAAATTTTTGGTTTGCTCGGTCCGAACGGTGCAGGAAAAACTACATTAATCCGAATTATCAATCGTATCGTTGAGCCAGATAAAGGCTCTGTTCGATTTGAAGGAAATTTGATGACATCACAAAATCTTTCAGATATAGGTTATCTTCCGGAAGAACGAGGACTTTATAAAAGCATGACTGTTCACAATCAAGCTTTATTTTTAGGCAGACTTAGGGGCTTTTCTAAAAAAGACACTCTAGCAAAAATGGATTTCTGGTTTGATAAGTTCAATGTCAATAATTGGAGAAAAAAACGAATTGAAGAATTATCAAAGGGTATGGCGCAAAAAGTGCAATTTGTTTGTGCGGTATTGCATGAACCAAAGTTGCTAATTCTTGATGAACCCTTCAGCGGATTTGATCCGATCAATGTTGAATTGATCAAACAAGAATTAATTGAGATGCGTGCGGCCGGCAAAACAATCATTCTTTCTACGCACAATATGAAAAGTGTGGAGGAAATTTGTGATCGAGCTGTACTCATTCATGAATCAAAAAAAATTGCAGAAGGTTCTATTTCCGATTTGCAATCAGCCAAGAAAATTGGAATGTATGCAGTTCGATTTAAAGGAAGCATGATTGCATTTGTTAATGCCTTGTGGACGGGTTTTGAAGTTATTGACAAAGATATTTTAGGTGATGATCGTTTCATTGTTCGAGTGAAAATGAGAGGAGAAAATTCTTTTCAAGATTTATTAAAGGTATTGATTGGTCAGATTGAAATTGAAGCGGCTTGGGAAATGATGCCATCCATGCAAGATGTTTTTATTGATCTAGTGCAACCAAAAGAGGAGGCTGATGAAAAATAGTTTACTCATATCTTTCCGAGAATTTAAAGAACGTATTGGTGCGCGCTCATTTATAAGTTTGTCTATACTAGGCCCATTATTCGTTCTTGGAATGATATACTTAATGTTCACTTATGGTGGCAACTCCAAGCAGCATTGGAATGTTCTAATTGCTGATCATGGGAATTTACTGGAGAGTAAAATAATGCCTGGAACTAGTAATGCAGTGACTTATTCATTCTACAATGGTGTTATTTCGGAGGCTGATTTTGCAGATGGAGAAAAATATCAACAGTTTGATGCATTATTGGAGGTAAACGAAAAAGTCTTAACCAACAAGATTGGCTTCGTATTTTACCGAGAAGAACCAGACCTTAAGATGCAAACAAGGGTTCAGTACCACTTAGAGCGACGATTGGAAGAAATTTTAGTCGAACGATTTAAAACCATTTCTCTTAACGATTATAGGAAAATAAAGCAACCTTTGACATTGCGCTATGCAAACGTTTATGATCCCAATGAGCAGTCTTCGGATTTGGCAGGATGGGCAGGTTTGTTTTTTGGCGTATTAATTTTTGCGTTCATTTTCTTATTCGGAATGACCATTTTACGAAGCGTAGCAAAGGAAAAGAGTAATCGCATTGTTGAAGTTTTATTGGCATCGGTCTCTCCACGACAGTTGATGTTGGGCAAAATAGCAGGCATTGGATTCTCTGCTTTCTTGCAATTCCTATTCTGGATTGCTATCATTGGGGCAGGTCTTTACTTTATGCGAGAAAATATTTTCCCTGACATGCTAGATGCTAGCAATATGAATGTGCAACAACTGGTAATTGATTCTGCCGAACAAACCTATCAAGAGAGTCATTTTGCGGCAAGAGAGTACAACCAGTTTATTGAACTCGTGTTTGAAAGGATCCAATTTGTCAATATGATCGTGTTCTTTTTGATATTCTTTGTTCTGGGATATTTATTCTATGGTGCTTTGTTTGCAGCAATCGGTGCAACAACAGGTTCTGAAAGTGATGGACAACAATTTGTTCTTCCGTTAATTTTCTTGCTTTGTTTCGCCATGTACGCTGGTTATTACACACTTAATTACCCAGAAAGTTCATTGTCAACAGTTTTTCACTATTTACCCTTTACATCACCTGTAGTTGTCATGGTAAAATTGTCGCAAGGTTATGGTCCTGGTGAAGGGTATCAAATATACTTTTCTTTGATTGTATTATTGATGTCCTCTATTCTTATGCTTGTTGTTGCCGGCCGCCTATATAAGAACGGAATATTGCAATTTGGTCATCGCGTGCGATTGAAACACATTTTTAAATGGTTGCGGAAAAACTAGTTGTTACTTTCTGATGCAGTATCTAACTTCAATCGATAAAAAACCGCTATTTTAAAGAGCCAACTGTCAGAGAAATCAGTGTTGAGCTGTGTTCTGTTATCTCCAAAAAAGATGAGTGGTATTCCAAATGCAACATTCTCATCGTAAATACGATAGGATCTCCACACTGATCGTCCAAATTTTAGTTGAAAATTCAATCCGCTTTTTGTTCCGTATTGGAAGTAAGCATATAGCTCATTCGTTGACCTTTCCATGTAACGATTTGCTTCTGACCCAAAAGGACTGTTCATATTGTAGCTTCTTTGTTGTCCTTTAAAGTTGAGTCCGAATCGAATACCTTTACCTATTAAATAATTGAGATCGACTGTGACGGGTAGAAGTACTTTTGCTTCAAATTTCTCCGAGGGACTTAAATAATATAGACCAAAAAGAGGAACGATAAAGGGCCCGGATAATTCAGTATTCCCATACAATCCAATCCTATAGTTGAAACGACTTGTTTTGGTATATTTCATTAATACAGCAGCGCCAAATTGAAAATCACGACGATCAATCTTCTTCAGGTCAGATGAAATTTTAGGTAAGAGTACATAAGTTCCACTCCATTTTGAATTGTGTTTAATGTTGACTCCCAATTTTAACGTTAAACCCGTCATTGATTCTCTAGATCTTCCAATACCAAAAGATGCTGAGCTATTTTCAAAGGCAATTCCTGTGAGAAAGGCTAAATTATCATTAATGGCAATGGGAATGGTCGCATCTCCATTTGTTTCTTGCAATGTTGTAGAAGTAGATGTCGAATCAAAAGTGTTTGGAGGAGTAACGACATAATCAAATTTTATAAGGTCTATGTAATTCTGTGCCGTGCTTGTTAGTGACCAAGTGGTTAAAATCAGTGCTAAATATATATATGCCATGTTTTAACGATGGGTTCCTACTTTGTGATTAAGTTTTGGACTAAGATAATTGCTAATTCTTAATTAACAATTATCTTAGCACAAATAATCAATTCTATGGCAAAAATATTAATCATTGATGACGAAAGAGCAATCAGAAGAGCGTTGCGAGAAATTCTTGAATTTGAAGAATTTGAAGTGGAGGAGGCCGAGAATGGTAAACAAGGTCTAGATAAGGCAAAGGCGGAAGTTTATGACATCATATTTTGTGATATTAAAATGCCAGAATTAGATGGAATGGAAGTTTTGGATGGTCTTTTAAAAGCCAAAGTTGATACGCCAGTGATTATGATTTCAGGACATGGAAATATTGATACAGCTGTACAGGCAATTAAAAAAGGTGCTTTCGACTTCATCGAAAAGCCATTGGATTTGAATCGTATTTTGGTCACTATTCGTAACGCGAAAGATAAGACAACACTAATTGAAGAGCGGAAGGTTTTAAAAAAGACAGTTAAAAAATTTAAAAGCTCATCCATTATTGGTGATACACATGAAATCAATCAAATAAAAGAAATGATTGAAAAGGTAGCACCTTCAGACGCTCGCGTACTAGTTACTGGGGAAAACGGAACTGGAAAGGAACTAGTTGCACGTTCTTTACATGATTTAAGTGAACGAAAAGGAAATCCATTTATAGAAGTTAATTGTGCTGCGATTCCAGCAGAATTGATTGAAAGTGAATTGTTCGGTCACGAAAAAGGTGCATTTACTTCTGCTGTGAAACAAAAGAAAGGAAAATTTGAATTGGCAAATGGCGGAACCCTATTTCTGGACGAAATTGGAGACATGTCCTCAAGTGCTCAAGCAAAAGTCTTACGCGCCTTGCAAGAAAACGTAATCCAACGAGTGGGTGGAGAGAAAGACATTAAAGTGAATGCTCGAATAGTTGCAGCAACAAATAAAGACTTGCGAACAGAAATAGAAGAAGGGAATTTTAGAGAAGATCTGTACCACCGTTTAGCGGTTATTTTAATACATGTTCCTTCCTTGAATGAACGACGTGATGATGTTCCAATCTTAGCCAACCATTTTTTAACCATGGTTTGCAATGAACACGGAGTCGCAAGAAAAATATTCGAAGACAAAGCTTTGGAGGCTTTACAAAAAACAGATTGGACAGGGAATATTCGTGAGTTACGTAATATTGTTGAGCGATTAATTATTCTTGGTGGAGATATAATTACAGCAGATGAAGTTAGAATGTTTGCTAATCCAAGGAAAGATTAAAAAATGAATTTAGAAATTTATTGAATAGTTGAAGAAACTCCCATTTGGACCATATCCTTAACAGTAGAATTCAAAACCTCACTGCCAGCATAAAAATCAACACAAGTAGTGTCTTCAAGCAGTGCCAATTCATAATCAGAATTCACATTCATGTCGTTCGCAATCAAGGCACGATAGGCATATATCTTAACAACAGGTGATGAGTGAATCATTAATTCATTCAATTCATTCTCCGATGCAATGGTTTGAAGTTCTTGAAAAACATGATGTTCTGGAGTAATTGTGTCATTGATATCTATAAACATTTGCTTGACAGCAGTTGCCTGAGAAAGATCAAAAACGATACTATCCAAACGATTTTCTAAGGCAATAGGTATCAAAGTTGGCACATAAGGACTTTCTGGAATGGCATTAACCATAACCCTAAATTCATGATAATCTTTCGCAGAAATCCCCATACTCTTTATGCCAAGAGCAATAATAACGGACAATAAAGAAAGCATTCTTAATTTCATTTTCTTAATAATCAGGCGTTTCTAACTGCAAAAATACAAAAAAGGATGCAATTATCAAAAAAGAACTTTTAGTATCAACAGCTTCAAGCGGAATTCTCAATTGGATAATAGAGCTTAGTGAACTTATAGCAATAATCGTCCAAATAATGTTTCAAAGATTCTATCTTTACCATTCAGAATGAAAAAGGTTCTCATCATAACATATTATTGGTCTCCTAGCGGGGGCTCTGGAGTGCAGCGTTGGTTGAAATTTGTAAAATATCTGCGTGACTTTGGTATCGAACCAGTCATTTATACAGTTGAGAATCCAAATTATGCGCTCATTGATGATTCACTGGGAAGTGAAATTCCTGAAGGCATTGAAATTCTGAGAAAACCTATTTGGGAACCCTATAAATTGGCATCCATCTTTTCAAAGAAGAAAAACAATCAAGAGAGCGTTGGTTTTTTGACAAAAAAGAAATCTTTCTCTAGTAAAGTAATCAGTTATATTAGAGCGAATTATTTTATCCCTGATGCCCGTATGTTCTGGATAAAACCCTCAGTGAAATTTTTAAGAAAATATTTAAAAGAGAATAAAATAGAAGCAATTATATCTTCCGGGCCACCACACAGTATGCATCTTATTGCATTAAAATTAAAAAAAGAATTAGGAATAAAATGGATTTCTGATTTTAGAGATCCATGGACTGATATAGATTATTTACATCAGCTACCTCTAACAAAAAGGTCTATACAAAAGCACGAGCAATTAGAAAAAAAAGTGCTTCAAAATTCAGATGGAGTAATCGTTGTAGGTGAAACTATGCGGCAGTCTTACTTGAATGATTGTAAGAACATTACTGTAATTACAAATGGTTTTGATCAAGATGAGGTAGAGGAGAAAGTGACGATGGACGAGGAGTTTTCGATAACGCATATTGGTCTAATGAATGAAGATAGAAATCCAAAAATTCTTTGGCAAGCATTAGCGAAATTATGCAAAGAGAATACATCTTTACATAATAATTTAAAAATTAGGCTAATCGGTAAGGTTTCGGAAAAGGTAGTGGAAGATATTAAAACATATGGTTTACTCGATAAGCTAGAGTTAATTGACTACTTACCACATAAGGAGGTAATAAAACATCAACAAAAATCTCAAATATTACTTTTGTCGATTAATAATGTTCCAAGTTCTAAAGGAATTATTACTGGTAAAATTTTTGAGTATTTAATGGCAAAGCGACCAATTATTGCTATCGGTCCAACGGATGGTGACTTGGCAAAAATTTTAGATTCAACGAATTCAGGAGCTGTTATAGAATTTAATGATACAAATTCAATGGTTTCTAAATTGGAGAATTTGTATGAGTTGTATGATAATAATAATTTGCAAAATGAATCTTCTAACATTCAACAGTTTCATAGGAAGCAATTAACAGAGAATTTGGCAAAACTGATAAATCAAGTAATTGTCGAATAGAGTTGAACAACTAATCTTTAAGTGTTAGTTTAATTCGTTCACATAGAGAGTTCATAATAAAATTACTTAACTCAGTAGAATTTTCAATAGCCTTTTTAAAGTCATTGACTTGAATTTTTACTATGGTTGAATTTTTTGAAGCCTCAACAGTGTAGGTGTAGTTTGACTCGTCAGTAAAATAGGATGAAATTCCAATGAATTCTTTGTCATTAACACTCCATAACTTATGTTTGTTAATCTTAATAATTAATTCTCCATTTAATAGAAAAAAGATATAATCTAGTTTACTATTCTCAGAAAATAAGACTGTGTTTTCTTTAATTTTAATCACATCGAGGTTCAAGTGAATGAATTGTTTTTCGGTTATTTGATGGAAAGAATTTAAACTCATTGTTAATTGCATTTCAACAAAGGTAGGCTAGATTTTATTTAAAATAAATGACACATGTCATATATAGTTCATTATTAGTCATATAGACCTGCTATTTTAATTAGAGCTTCTAAATCAGGAATAATGATTCGTTTTCCTTCTAGTTTAATAGCATTTTCCTTGCCCAGAATTGCTAAAGTTCGGATAGTGGTTTCTGTTGTTGTTCCTGCTATGTCTGCTATTTCGGATCTAGTGAGTGTTACACTGAGAGATTCGCCATCTTCTGTATAACCAAAAGTAGATTGTAACAACAAAAGTGCTTCTGCGATTCGTTCTTTTACTGTTTTTTGGGCAATATTAATTAAGTGTTGTTCCGCACTTTTCAAGTCCTTTGCAAGAAGTTGCATAGTTTTCCAAGACAGTTTCGGATTGTCTCGCATTAGTGACGTGTATTTTTCTTTGGATAGATGACAGATGTATGAATCTTCTAAAACAGTTGCAGTGGCCTGATACGGCTCATTACTGAATAAAGAGCGGTATCCTAGGATATTTCCTGTTTTGGCAAATCGTATAACTTGTTCCTTCCCATTTTCTCCAAGTTTAGATAATTTCACCTTACCTTTAAAGATGCAAAATAATCCATGGGATTGATTCCCTTCGTAAAAAACAGCTTGTCCTTTTTTGTAAAAATTACTCCCTTTGTTTTCACTAATAAATTCTGTTTGTTCAGGAGTTAGAGTGCAAAAAATACTATCTTCAATGTTGCATTCTGAACAAGCAGGTATTTTTGTCATAGATTTACTCATAAAACAGCTGTTAATTATATGATTTATAACAAAGTTATATTATTTTAATCGTATTTTTAAAGATACAAATCATGTTAAAAAGTGATAGAAGTCATGATTTTTGGTTGTTGTATTTGTGAAATTTGGTACGGATTATTATAAAAGTTAAATGATCGAAATAGAAGAGGCTCTTAGCATTATTACTAGAAATTCTATCCTTATACAAGAGAAGGAAGTAAAGATTCTGGATGCTTTAAATTATTGTCTTGCAGATAACCTTATTTCACCGATGTCTCTACCTCCATTTGATCAATCAGCTATGGATGGTTATGCAATTTGTGGGGTATGTGAATCGTATGACGTGATCGGAGAAGTGCAAGCAGGAAGCTCAATATCATATAAAATTAACACAGGAGAAGCATTTAGAATATTCACAGGTGCAATGATTCCTGATGGGACAACTGCCATTGCCAAGCAAGAAATTGTAGAACGGTCTGGCAATGAAATTAGAATTTTAGAAGAAGTAAAAATCGGCACGAGTATTCGTATAATGGGAGAGGAACTAAGGAAAGGGTCTCTGGTCGTAAAAAGAAACACGTTATTAACACCTGCCGCTATTGGATTACTGAGCGGTCTGGGTATTCAGAATGTCAAAGTAATTGGTAAACCTAAGGTTACGGTCATCGTGACCGGCGATGAATTGACCTCTTTGGGTCAGAAATTGGAGAAGGGTAAAATTTATGAATCCAATTCGTACACATTAAAATCAGTCTTGAAAAGCATGGGTTACGATGCTGAAGTAAAAAGAGTGAAAGACGATTTTGACGCTACTAAAAAAGTTATTTGCGATGCTATTGATAAAAATGATGTCGTTATTCTAACAGGAGGTATTTCCGTTGGCGATTATGACTTTGTGGGAAAAGCACTTCATTCAATTGGTGTGAAGGAAGAATTTTATAAAGTAAATCAAAAGCCAGGGAAACCCGTTTTTTATGGAATTAAAAACGATGTAAAAATATTTGGTCTTCCTGGAAATCCAGCTGCAGTTTTAACCTGTTTCTATATGTATGTACTGCCAGCAATTCGAAAAATGGCGGGTCATTTAGATGCTCTACTTGAAAAAAGAGTGGTTGATTTAAATCATGATTATGTGAAAAGAGGCGCACGTTCTTATTTGTTAAAGGCAAAGGTGAACAATGGTAGTGTACAGGTTCACTCTGGGCAAAGTTCAGCAATGTTAAGTTCTTTTGTTGATGCCAATTGCTTACTCCTTATTGATGCTGAAGAAGGAGTGATAAAAAAGGGAGAAAGAGTAACAATATTCATGTTGCCTTAATCAAGAGTTAATGAATAAAATAACAGGTGTTATATTAGCAGGAGGTCAAAGTTCTCGAATGGGAACCGACAAAGGACTCATGTTGCTCAATGAGAAACCGATGATTTCATACCTCATAAAACTATTAAAACCAATAGTAGAAGAAATAATTATTGTTGCAAATAGTGTGAAGTATGAAGCGTTTGGTTTGAGAGTTTTTCCTGATAAAATGATGATGAAAGGACCAGTAGGTGGAATTTATTCAGGACTGTTTCATTCCAATACAGAAAAAGTATTTGTTGTAAGCTGCGATACACCTTTTATAACGCAAGAATTGGTACAGCTAATCATTGATGCTGATAATGGTAATGATGTGGTCATTTCTAAACACAATGATAAATTAGAACCCCTAATTGGTCTGTATAGTAAGAATGGGATGGATGTTTTTAAGAATTGTATTGATCAAGATAAATTGAAATTGATAAAAGTGTTAGATAGATTGGATACAAAAATAATTGATCTTGATAAATCAGAGGTTGACTCATCCGTGTTTTATAACATTAACACACCAATCGAATTTAAAAATGCAAGTAATGAAAATAGAGATTAAATATTTTGGTTCTATAGCTGAATTGATTGGCTATTCTGAAGAAACTATCAAGATTGATGTCAAAGAAGAATTTGATCTTCGTTCTTTTTTCGAAAAAAAATACCCAGAAATAAGTAAAGTTAATTTCAAAATTGCGGTTAATCAAGAGATAATGGATTGTATAAATCCGTCGAGTGAAAAAAATGAAGTAGCTTTGTTACCTCCTTTCGCAGGAGGATAAATAGTAAAATTATGGTAGATGTTACATTTAAGGCAAATACGCTCAGAATAGCAACGGCTCAGGCTGTTGTTTCTGTGAGTAAACAAGAAACAATTGATGCTATTAATAACGGAACAGTTCCGAAAGGGGATGTGTTTGCTATGAGTAAAGCCGCAGGTCTGCTCGGTGTCAAAAAAACACCTGATTTGTTGCCTGATTGTCATCCAATGCCGATTGAATTTACCAGTATTGACTATGCCATCGATGGGTTAGAAATTACCGTTGAAATTACGGTTAAGACCATCTACAAGACAGGTGTTGAAGTAGAGGCAATGCATGGAGCGAGTATTGTTGCTTTAAACATGTATGATATGTTGAAACCCATTGATAAAGGTGTTGAAATAAACAACATTAAGTTGCTAATGAAGAAAGGTGGGAAATCTGATTTTAAAGACAAATACAGAAAGGATTTGACAGCAGCAGTGATTGTTTGTTCGGATTCTATTTCCGCTGGGCAGAAGGAAGATAAAGCAGGTAAAGCAATTATTTCAAAATTAGAAAGTGCATCCGTTGCCATAAAAGAATACACAATCATTCCCGATGAGGTGGATATTATACAAGAATCATTTTTAAAGCATGTAGCAGATGATACTGATATGGTCATATTTACAGGTGGCACAGGTTTGTCAAAACGGGATGTAACCCCAGAAGCATTAAAACCGTTAATTGACCGAGAAATACCTGGAATTGCAGAAGCTGCCCGAAAATATGGACAAGATAGGACTCCATACTCAATGCTCTCTAGAAGTGTTGCAGGAGTTAAGGAAAATACATTGGTGTTAGCACTGCCTGGCTCAACAAAAGGAGCAGCAGAATCCATGGATGCTCTATTTCCTTCAATATTGCATATTTTTAGAATATTTAAAGGGGCAAGACATGATAACTAAAAAAAAGCTTCGTTGATTTTAACGAAGCTTTTTAATTTGAGGTGCAACATTTCATAATGGCAGTTCAACTTGAGTCTCCCATTCATCTTTTGTTTCAATGTTTTCTAATTTAAGTTTTAAATAACTAGTATCTCCTTCTTTTGTAATAGATCTATCAACAATTTCACTATCCATCTTCTCTTCTTTTTGAAGCTTGTCACCTAATCTTGGAAGGAATGGATATAATATTGTAATTCTTTCATCCTCCGTTTTAATCAACTTTGTAGCGGTTTCAAAAATGAATTCTTCAAATTTCTCTCCTATTATCTCATCATTTAGTTCTTCTTTAGCTTTTGGGTCAATGTTTTTAGCCCAATTGAAGAATAAGTCTGTTGCTTCAAATCGCAATTGAGAATGAATGTATTTAGGGAAAGGAGAACGAATATGTTCATTGTCGTTGAACCAAAACTTAAAAGTCTGATCAACTAATTCACTGCTTTCTACGGAGTGTTGCTTTAATTCGTTCATGTTATTTTGTTTTAAAGTAATTCGTTTTCAAATTTTATCGCTTTCGGGAAAAGAATGTTATTTTCTAAATGAATATGTTGAAATAGGTCATTTTGATATTCTTCCAACTTAGCGTATAATGCTCTAAAAGTGTTGCAGGCCGATTCTGGAGGTGTGTAATTATTGCTAAGCTTGGCAATTTCTTTTAAAATGTCCCCAGATCCTTCATGCTCACTTTCCATCATGTTGATGGGGTTTTGAATCGTTCCAAATGTGGGGCGAGAAATTGTAGTACCTTTTGTTTTAGCTTCGTCAAGTTCTTTAATATATGGAAAGAGTATCATCTCTTCTTTTTTCATATGCTGTGTGAGTTCTGTTGCAAGTGCATGGAATAATTCGTTTATTTTTACAACTTCAGTATAATGGTGCCCGTGAACTTTTGCCACTTTATCAGAGTATTGAATAATCAATTTATTTGCTTCAATAACATAACTGTGATGTGTGTTTATGATAAAGTCAGTTAAAAAATTGAGATTCCAAGAATCAAAATCATGATTATTGGATGACGGAGTTTCAATATCTATAATAGCTTGTTTCAAATCATTATAATTAAGACTCTTCTTTTTGCAAACTTCTTGAAAAGAGACATTGCCACCACAGCAAAAATCAATTCCATTTTTTTTAAATACATCTGCTGTTTTTATGTTTTCTGTGACAATTTCTGCAACTGTCATCGAATCTATTGTATTGCTATCCATAACCTTGTTTTTGTACAAAGTTAAAGAGTAGAGTTAGTTCTTTATATGATATAAATCACTTATTGAAAATAAAAAAACTTGTCACTCAGAAAGCAACAGGTTGAAATTAACTTGCTTCATTCCTAATAGCCCATATCCACTCCATAGATTATTAATAATGTATTAAATCCAACTCCTGCTAGAAGGAAAATGATAAATATATTGAGTAAGATCATTTTTATTTCATCCCTTCTTAAGTGAACCATGGCTGCTCCAGCCATAATCATAGCGAGTGCTGTTGCTGCTATTGGGGTTAGTATAGGGTAAAAGCCTAGGTTGTATGGTAAAATCAATCCTAAAGCTCCAAGTGCTTCTAAGAAACCGAATAGCTTTAAACGAGATGCAGAGTAATCTCTTGCCCAACTGACCCTTTTTTCAATTTTTTCAATAGGCATAAACATTTTCAACATTCCAAAATACAAAAACACGCATGTTAATCCAATTTGTAATATTAGTATAACAGTATCCATAATCTTTTTTTTGTAAAATTATTAATAATTGTTCCCTTGAACCATGATTTGAGTCATGCTTTTTAAAAGAGACATAAAATTCATTGTTTTATTTCATTAAAAAACGCCTAGTCTATTAGGAATGAACAAGTGTTAGAGAGTTTATTATGATTATAATCATAATATATGCTATTCAATCTCATTTATAAACTTATTAATTGACTATAATTTTACACCATAAACAAAAAGACAGTTAACTATGGAGTCAGAAAAGTTTAAGTTATTTGATTGGTCACAGGAAAAAGTGAGAGTGCTTCATTACACATGGATTGCTTTCTTTTTAACCTTCTTTGTTTGGTTCAACATGGCACCTCTAAAAACGGCGATGGTTGAGTCGTTTTCGTTTTTGGATATGAAAAATTTTAAAGCATTACTATTATGTAATGTTGCGCTGACAATACCTGCAAGAATTGTTGTAGGTGCCTTAGTTGATAAACATGGTCCGAGGGTCGTTTTTTCAGGGTTAATGGTATTAACCGTAATTCCAGGTTTAATGTTTGCGTTCGGTAATTCATTTACACAACTTGTTATTTCTCGTTTACTATTGAGTTCTATTGGTGCAGGATTCGTAATTGGTATTAAAATGACAGATAATTGGTTTCCTCCAAAGCATATAGGTCGAGCAGAAGGTTTTTACGCGGGATGGGGTAATTTCGGTTCTGCTGCTGCTGCTGGTCTTATTCCAGTGATTGGGTTGACTTTAATAGGCGGTGCTACTGGATGGAGATGGTCTATGGCGATTAGTAGCATAATAACTGCTGCTTATGGTGTGTTTTATTACTTCGCTGTGCGTGATTATCCAACAGGAAAGGAACCAGTTAAAAAGAAGAAACAAAAAGGAAGTAGTGTAATGCCTGTGTCTTCTTATTTAGGATTGGCATCTTCACTCTTTTGGACTATTCCCTTGTATGCTGCATTGGGGTTGTTAGCAAGAAATCTTCAAAAGCAAGAAATTATAGCTGACGAATATGTTGTACAGCAATCGTATGAAAACTTAGATGAAAAATTCAATGAAGCTGACGCCGTAAAGGTATTAACTAAAGGTGAAGTAGGTAATTTTTATGATAATGGAGACGAAATAAAAGTATATTCTAATGATAATTTAGTTGCGAATTTCAAAAAGGGAGAACAAGTAACTGGTGTTCGTGCAATATTTGAAAAGGCAGACAAAGTTGAAGTATATAAAAATGGCAAATTAAAATTAAAACATAAAAAGGGTGCTATTCTTAAAAAATTTGATGGGCTTGCCGTTACGAAAGAATATAAAAAGGATGAAATAGCTGCGAAATACAAATCAGAATCATTGGCAGGATTTTACAACGACGGCAATGTTGTTCGAACATACAATAATATGTTTACCATGAATACCATGTATATTATATGGGTAATATTAGCATTGTTTTATATCTATAAAGCTTTCACAATACTTAGTTTCAATGTTCCTCGCTTAAAAGCCGGGATACCTGAAGAAGAAAAGTTTCCATTTAGTAGTATTGTTGCCTTAAACACAACTTATTTTGCAAATTTTGGTGCTGAGTTAGCTGTGGTATCAATGTTACCGATGTTTTTTGAAGGGATATTTAATTTTACACCTCAAATGGCTGGTCTTGTAGCAATGTCATTTGCCTTTGTCAATTTGTTTGCACGTCCTCTTGGTGGTTATTTATCTGATAGAATGGGATCTCGTAAGAAAACAATGTTGATGTACATGATTGGAATTACTCTTGGGTTCTTTTTAATGGGTTTGATTAGTAAATGGGATGGAGTAAGCGGAAATGGTACACAATTATTAGCCCCAATGTTTGATGGTGGTTGGTGGATTGTTGTATCAATTATGATAACAATGTTCGCATCTATGTTTGTTCAAGGAGCGGAAGGAGCAACATTTGCAATGATACCCTCTATCAAAAAAGAACTGACAGGTAGAATTGCAGGTATGGCTGGAGCCTATGGTAACGTAGGAGCGGTAACCTACTTGTTCATTCTAGCCCAAGTTGATTCTAAAACCTTCTTTTTTATTCTCTCCATTGGTGCAGCCATTAGTGTGTTGACATGTTTCTTTTTATTGAAGGAACCTAAAGGGTCATTTGGAATTGAAGAAGAGTTAGTAGAGTCTTAAATTATTAATAATGAATATGATCTAAATCTATAATTATATGAGCGTTAATATTGAAAAATGGGATGTTGAAGATGAAGGGTTTTGGACTTCCACAGGAAAAAAAATAGCCAATAAGAATTTATGGGCTTCTATACCCGCATTGTTACTTGCGTTCTCCGTCTGGATAATGTGGGGAGTATTGGTGAAGTATATGAAAGAATTTGGTTTCAATTTCGGAATGACTGAAGGAATGGTGCCAGGAACAGACGAGTACGTGAATACGTTGAAAGAAGTGAATAACCTCTATTATACACTGCCAGCAATTGCAGGTCTAGCAGGTGCGACTTTGCGTTTGCCTAACTCATTCCTCATTTCATTGGGTGGTGGACGTAATGTTATTTTTGTTACAACGGCGCTGTTGTTAATTCCTGCTATAGGAACAGGAATGGCACTGAGTGATATCAATACTCCTTATATGTTTTTTGCTATAATGGCACTGCTTTCTGGATTTGGTGGAGGTAACTTCTCATCTTCGATGAGTAATATTTCATTCTTCTTTCCTAAGAAAGTGCAAGGTTATGCTTTGGGAATGAATGCTGGACTAGGTAATTTAGGTGTTGCAGTTATGCAGAAATTAATTCCGTTTGTTGTAGGATTCTCTTTATTTGGAGGTACTGTTGGTTCAGTTGCTACAGCGAAAGGAGCACCATTCGAAGGTCTTCAAAATGCCGCTTGGGTATGGGTGCCATTGATTGCTCTAACCACAATATTGGCTTTCTTTAGAATGAATAATGTCTCTACTGGGACACCAAGTCTCCCTAATACAGCAAAAGGAGTTTCAAAAACACTCTACATGATAGTTCTCGGATTAGTTGCAGCCGCTTTTGGAGCATTCATGTTAATTGGTCTCCCTTGGGGTGATTGGGGAATGAAAAATGCATCGATGTGGATCGTATTACCAGTCGTTATAATTGTTGCGGTGCTGTTGATGAAGCATGCTACCCCTTCTGATATAAAAGGAAATTTAAAAAAACAATTTTCTATTCTTGGTGATAAGCACAATTGGATAATGACAGTTATCTATACTATGACTTTTGGTTCTTTCATTGGTTACTCTATGGTGTTTCCAAAGCTGGCACAAGATATTTTTGTTTATTCTAATCCTTTAGACCCTGAATGGGTGAATCCTAATGCTCCGAATATTATGATTTGGGCATTCCTAGGACCTGCTTTTGGTGCATTAATTAGACCTGTTGGTGGAATTCTTGCTGATAAAGTAAATAGTGGTGCTAAGGTGACTATGTGGAGTACGATTTTTCAAATCATTGCAGCCTTATCTGTTGCTTATTTTGTAGTTCAAGCAAGAGGATCTGAAAGCCCCGAACAATACTGGTGGCCTTTCTTTACTTCTTTTATGGTACTGTTTTTAACAACAGGAATAGGGAATGGATCTACTTTTAGAAGTATACCTTATATTTTCTCTAAAGAGAAGGCAGGACCAGTTTTAGGTTGGACAGCTGCGATTGCTGCTTATGGTGCATTTATTATTCCAAAAGTGTTTGGTCAACAAGTAAAAGCAGGACATGCAGAATATGCATTATATGGCTTCGCAATTTATTACTTGATTTGTCTCATTCTTAATTGGTGGTATTATCAAGGTCCAAAAAGGGAATTTGATAATCCATAGATTATATAAAAGTGCTGTTGTTAAAGGAGGACCAAAATGTGTCCTCCTTTTTTGTGTAATTATAAAAGAGCCATTTTTTAATTAAATTTTTTTCGATTTATGTTCTGTATCATAGTATAAACTTGAAAAATCAACAACCTTTGCAGTATAAAAGAGTAACTAAACCATATGAATATGAAAAGAATATTAGGAAAAGGATTTGCTTTTGCAGTGATGTCATTAGCAACAGGAACAATGTACGCTCAGTTTAAAATTTCGGGTGAAATTAGGCCCAGAATGGAATATAGAAATGGGTATAAAAAGTTACCGACCACTACGTCGAAAAATGCAGCTTTCGTTGATCAGAGAACTCGATTGAATTTTGACTATAAAAAGGATAGAATTCAATTTAAAGTAGTCTTGCAAGATGTTCGTGTTTGGGGTAATCAATCTCAGTTGAATGGAAACGAAGATTATGGCGTTTCTATCCACGAAGCATGGGGTCAAGCATTTTTAAATAAAAACTTTTCTGTAAGATTTGGACGTCAAGAGTTAATATATGATGATCACCGAATTTTTGGTAATGTAGGATGGGCACAACAAGCTAGAAGTCATGATGCAGTTGTTTTTAAATATCAAAAAGATAAGATAAAATTTGATTTTGGTGGAGCATATAACCAAGCCAAAGCTCAATTAACAGGGACCAATTATACTGTTCTTAATAGTTATAAAACAATGCAGTATTTCTGGGGGAATTACAAAGCTTCCAAAGAGTTTAATTTGAGTTTATTGGCATTGTCAGTAGGACAACAAGTTAATTTCACGAATACACTTGGTGATGCAGATTACTATGACAATTACACATTGACTGCTGGTACTAGAATGGTTTATAAAAAGAATAAATTTGGAGCTAGTTTGAATGCGTATTATCAATTCGGTTCGGCCAATGTAATGCCCGTAAAGGATGTTTCAGGGTATGATATCGGTGTGGATGTTTTCTATCAAGTGTCTAAAGTTTTTAAAGCAACACTTGGCTACGAAATGTTATCCGGAAATAGTCAAACAGACACAACAGCATCAGCCTTGAATACAAATCGTGCGTTCAATCCGTATTTTGGAACGAATCATAAATTCAATGGTTTCATGGATTACTTCTATGTTGGAAATCACATTGGAAGTGTTGGATTAAATGACATTTACTTAAAACTGGATTTTAAATTAAAAAAATTCTCTACTGGTGTCACAACTCATGCTTTCATAGCGAATAATGATGTGTTGAATCAAAATGAACTAGCGACTACAGGAAACATTGAAGCAATGGATGCATATCTTGGAACAGAAATAGATGTATTTGGTGCGTTTAAATTGGTGCCTGGCGCAACAGTTAAATTAGGTTATTCTCACATGATTGGTACTGACACTATGGTCGCTATTCGAGGTGGTAGCACAGCTGCAACTTCTAACTGGGGTTATGTCATGATTATCATGAAACCAGTTTTATTTGATAGTTCTGAAAAAAAGAAACAAAAGATAAAGTAAATCCATTCATTTAAAACACAGCTATCCTTCTTTTGAAGGATATTTGTGTTTATATGATTTATATCATTTAATTAACTGATTTTATTGTTGACCTTTACTCTAGAAGTTAAGAATGACACATATAAAAGAACTATGAAAATAATCAATAAAACAGGTAAAAGAATTGATGGAAATCAATCTGATAAAGCAATAAAAAAGCAACTCAAAGAAGAGGACCCAATTATTCGTAATGCAGAGAAAGATGATGATGAGGAGCTTTCTCCAATGGATCCACCAGACGCATACGATGAAAAACGATCAATCGGTGTTGAATATGAAGAATTACATGAACAATTGCAAGAGCTGTACGATGAGCACAAAGGAGCAATTGAGAAATGTGATATGTTTGAAAAAGCACTCATGGACTTTAAAGAAGGTGGGTTTTACATCACCAAAGAAATTAACGATTCTTTCAATTCCTTTTTTGTGGCATTTGATGAGGCTGTTATTCCACATAACAAAAAAGAGGAAAAAGGCTTGTTTAGAATTCTACAGAAAAAACTATTGGAGTCTGGCGAACATAGTACAGGAGACAACCCACATACACCTGTCGATTTAATGGAAGATGATCACGTAAAAATGCTTCAGTTGGCAACACTTTCTTTTAATTTTTTAGGATTGGCAATGCGATTAAAAGATAATGAAGATATCGCCATGACCTTTGATATTGCCTACAACAATGGCAAAGAGTTGGTAGAATTATTAAGATTACACATCTACAGAGAGGATCACACGATTTTCCCACTAGCACAAGAACTTCTCACAAAAGAAGAGTTGAGTGAATTTTATGATTAAGGGCTCTTCAAATATCGTGGATAAGTTTGGCCGAGAGCATGATTATTTACGAATTTCTTTGACGGAGAGATGCAATTTACGCTGTTTCTATTGCATGCCTGAAGAGGGTATCCAGCTAAGGGACAAAGCAAATTTCATGACGAGTGAGGAGGTGCTTGCAATTGCTAAGACATTCGTTCGATTGGGAGTCAAAAAAATTAGGTTAACAGGTGGTGAACCACTTATAAAAAAAGATGTAGAAAATTTATTACTGGAATTGGGTAAACTTCCAGTTGAATTGGCTATTACCACAAATGCTATACTTGTAGATAAATACATTGACACTTTTAAAAAGGCAGGTATCCAATCTGTCAATGTAAGCTTAGATTCTTTAGAAGAAAAAAAGTTTAATGCTATTTCTCGTCGCAACTATTTTGAAAGAATCAAAACGAACATTGATTTATTGATTAAAAATAATTTCCATGTTAAAATTAATGTGGTTGTTATTCGGGATTTAAATGAACATGAGATACCTGGCTTTATCAATTGGACAAAGAAGGAAAATGTGCATGTTCGATTTATAGAATTCATGCCTTTTGATGGGAATAAATGGAGCTGGGAAAAGAAGGTGTCTTCTAAAGAAATCATTCAAATTGCGAATGATTTTTTCAGTAAAAAAGCAATTTTCAAAATTGAAGATGCAAAAAATGATACCGCTAGAAATTACAGATTAGTAGAAGGGAAAGGAACTTTTGGTATAATCAGTTCTGTTACGAATCCCTTCTGCGATACATGCAATAGAATTCGATTGACAGCGGATGGTAAAATTAAAAACTGCCTATTCTCGCAGGATGAAACAGATTTACTAAGCGCTTATAGAAAAGAGAAGGATATAGAATCATTGATAATCGAATCGATTACCACTAAGAAAAAGGAACGAGGTGGAGCTCCAAGCTTTAATGATGGATTTATTGAAACGGTGAAAAATAGATCAATGACAACTATTGGAGGCTAATTAACCAATACTTATTACATACAAAGATGAAAAATTTTATTGAAAAATACTGTGAGAGAGAATGGCAAGAATTCATCAATTTCCATAAAAGTGAAATTGAATTTAAGAAACAGGATGCTATTTTTAAAGCTGGTGAAAAAACAAAGGGCTTGTATATTATAGATTCAGGTAAAGTCAAAGTCACATATAAGCAGTTTGATGGGAGTGATCGCCTCATTCGTTTGGCTAAAGGGGGTGACATTTTGGGGCACAGAGGTTTCGGCGGGTCATGGAAGTATCCGATTTCTGCAATTGCCTTAGAGGACATACAAGTTAGTTTTATCCCTGTGAAAATCTTTAACACCATTGCTAAGTCCAACGCTAAATTTAGCTATCAATTAATGATGTTTTTTGCAGAGGAACTACGAAAGTCCGAAGCAAAAATTAAACATTATCCTGTTAGGGTGCTGGTTGCTAGAGCTATACTTGATAATTATAGGGCTTTCGGGTTTGAAAATCCTAACTCTACCAAACTCAGCTATACTTTGTCTAGAAAGGATATTGCTAATAAAGCAGGCACAACCTATGAAACCGTTGTTAGAAATATCGCAGAATTAAATAAGGCCGGTATTGTGAAAATAGACGGAAAATCTTTACATATTTTGAATTTGGATGGGTTGAGATCTATCGCTAGACCCAAGTACAAGGGTCAATAATATCAGATAAACAAGTTTTCATTTGATGAATTGTTGAGCTAAAATGTCAATTGAGTAGCTATTTAATTATCTAGAGATCGAAGAAAATTGACTATTTGCCATCTTTGTTTTTCCGATAAAATATCTTTATAGGCTGCCATTGGTGATTTACCTTCCGACATCTTCCAAAATATAGCACCATCAGATTGCTTTTGAAAAGTATTTGTTGTAAAATTTGTTGGACGTGGAGTTAATGATGTTCCACCTACACCATTTCCTTTACCCGTATATCCATGGCAGATAGAACACATTTGCTTAAACAACTTTTTCCCAGCAGTAGATGCGGAAGAATTTCCTTTCATTGGATTTACAAGTTTATCAGCACTTCTAGGTGCTATCCATGAGTTTGAATTTGGCTGAGTATAAGTGTCATCAACATTGGTCATTTCTTCAGTTGCTTGTGTAGAAGTACTAGGATTAGAACTAGTGCTAGAAGTAGTATTGTTAACCGTATTTATTTGCTCTTGGGATGTAACTTCAACTGTTTCAACAGCAGTATTGTTCGTTTGATTATCTGTCGCTGATTCTATGAGAGGATCCGAGTTATTCACCGTATTAGTATTTATCACTGTACTTGCTTCTGTAAGTGATTTACTAGGTTCGCTTTCTACATTAATTGTTGCATCTGTTTCATTATCTGTTTCAGTTGAATAATTTGCTTCAATTTTATTATTTACCGTTTCGTTTTTTTTATTGTCACTTCCAGAAATGGAATTTTCTTCAATATCTGAAGAGCAACTGTAAAGAATCAGTCCAAAAGAGAAAGTATAAATTGCAATGGATCGGAACTGAGTTAAATTCAAGAAGACTGTTACTTTTTTCATGGATTATATTTTAAATTATATGAGTGATATCTTTCTTTCATTGAAGTAAATAATAGGCGTATTTCTTATTGTCGTTTCTTCAATGCTTCAAAAATAGATAGTTACTCGTGATTAGGAAATGATTCTCATCATGACATGTGCAATTAACAATCATACTTGTATTTAACATTAAAACTTATTTTTTTGACTTATTTACTAGGTACTTTTAGGGTATTCTATCGCATTTTCCACAAAAAAAAGCCACTTTGATTTCTCAAAGTGGCTTTTTTCAATCGAACTATTAATCAATGGTTTCTTGGTTTTTTACCGTAGAAATGTTTGGTTGAATTACGAATAGATTTTCTGTTCCAATTCCAGGTGACTTGTTGGTAGTTTCTCCAAGCGTAATCGATTGGTGCCACTAAGAAGTGCATGAATCGAGTGAAAGGAATAATAGCTATCAACAAGAATGCAGATATAACGTGAATTTGTATCCAAAATGGAGCAATGCTTATTACATCTAGATCAGGATTGAAATGGAAGATTGATTTCAAATACGGAGTAAGAGCGGTAGCAAACCAAGTTGAACCCCATCTTACAAAGTAAGCAACAGCCAATCCTGAGACTATTTGTGTCAGTAGAATGGTATAAACCACCATGTCCATTTTATTAGTAACTAATAGCAAGGTTTTGGTCGTTAATCTTCTATAAATCAATAAAACTAGACCTAGAAGAGCTGATAGAGCAAAAGCAAAAGATGATATTTCTAAAATCAATAATCTAACAGGCTGTCCATTCCATGCCAAGACTGCACTTGGAAATAGGAAAGCAATTAAATGTCCAAAGAAAAGAACCAATAAACCCCAATGAAATGGCTGAGAACCATAAAACAACTTTTTACCTTCTAAAAACTGAGTAGATAATGAAGAAACTTTGTATCCTCTTTTTTTGTAACGGTAAATACTACCAATAATAAAGATAGCGAAAGCAACATACGGAAATGCTCCAAACAATAGGGTAGTGGTAGAACCAACATTACCTGTTATCAGCGTATTCAGTATGTAAATAATTAGTCCAGCTATAGCAACATAGACTAAAAACAAGAGAGGATAGTTTTTAATGGCAAACGGAGCATCATGTACGCCATTTTCTATTTTCATTTGTTCAATTCGTTTTAAAAACTTACGAACATACAATACAAGTAAAATGAGAAAGATACAAGCTCCATAAACGAAATACTTTTGGCTTGAACTCATTGGCTTTACGACTACAGCATCGGTAGTTGCCGTTTCTATGTCACCAGTTCCTGCACCTGATTCTGCAGTTGCTGCAACAGTTTCATCTACAAAAGTAAAAATACTAGCAACCTCTTCTTCAGTTAAATTTGGGTAAGGAGGCATTGGTATCTTGTTGAACTTTTCAAATACGGCTAATGCATCTGCATCACCACTAGCTATCAAATCCTGTGATGCAGTAACCCATTTATAAATCCAATCTGCAGATCGATTCTCTGAAACGCCCGCTAAGCCAGGACCTGTTGCGTCTTTAGTACTAGCTCTGTGACAAACAGCACAGTTCTTTTTAAATAAATCTTCACCTTGTGCTGATACTTCCTTGGTGACAAGCAAAGCCACAATCATCACTAATGATAATGTTATTTTCTTTCTTAAATTGTTTAAGTATTTTCTGTTCTTAGACATAACGCTTATTTTTTTATTTTTTAATCAGTAATTACTGCTTTATCTGTTTTTGCAGGTGTTACACACGAACTTTCACATGAGGGTATCAGCGAGCTTAATGGATCTGCTTTGACAGAATTATCAACATATTTTTCAATGTTAAACTCTTCTCTTATTACATCGAGCGTTGCAGAAATAGCAAAAAGGTAGGCATTTTTATTTTTCATATCTTCCTGTATCAAAACCTTTTGTTTCTTTCTTCTCACTTTAGTTTTTAATGCAATACGAGAAGCTTCGAACTCTTTTTCCATTGCTTCTAGAGCAGGAATATACATTCTAACAGACAATTCCTCCCTAAAAGAAGAATCTTCGATTAATGGAAGTAATGTCAAAGCATTTGGAAGATTGTCTGCAAGTTCAACACCACAATCATTCCCAACTTTGGCTTGTTCTTTCTTCATTTGAACTAAGAATTCTCCTCTTTTATAGTCTTCAGCGTATAAAACATAACCTAAATCGAGATAGCAAATAGCCTGTATATGAAATGTCATGCTAAAAAGTTCTTCGAGTTCAACACTATTTTTAGTATCAATGATTTCTTGAAACTTTTTAAAATTTTCATACGCCTTTGGGTAATAGTCCTTCAGGATTTCACCACATTCCTTAACATGCTTGAAATAATCCTCTGTCGGATATCTAAACAAATTGGCTAATGCATTGTATTGAATGTTATTTTCCATTGTGTGTTCTTTTTCCGTTTACAAACCTCTAGCTGGTTTCTCTTTAAATCCAAAACCTGTTTCTCCTTTTGCATCTGCAGTTGCTTCCAGCATCTCTATAGATTCTTCTCTATGAGCTGGTGGAATTACAAAACGCTCTTCAAAAGTTGCTAAAGAAGTTAATCTAAAGATGGCGTTTGCAGTGTCTTTGTCGACCTTTGCATTCATCATTAAATCCTTCACTTCTTGATCTGACATGTCACCAACTGTTTCGTTACGTCTGTGGTATTTAACGCTCAGCAACTTTTCATAAACCTTGGTTATGGCTTCCGTATCTCCATTTGAGAATAAAGACGCTAAATATTTCACTGGTACACGATTTTGATCCACTTTCGGAAATAAATCTGTTGATACAGTTTGGTAATTTCCATTTTCATCCATTTGTGCCATTGCAGGTAACATTGGCGGAACATAGAACAAGTTTGGTAATGTTCTGTATTCTGGGTGCAATGGCAATGCAATTTCCCATTCTTTTACAAATTTGTAAACTGGAGATTTTTGTGCTGCTTCAATAGTAGAATCATGCACTCCATTTTTTCTCGCTTCTGCAATTACTTTTGGATCGTTTGGGTCTAAGTAAATATCCAAATGGTTATATACTAAATCTTTCTCTTCAGAATTTGCATATTTCTCAATTTTATCCGCATCATAAAGCATAACACCTAGGTATCTAATACGTCCAACACAAGAATGCATGCAAGCAGGTGCTTGCCCAGACTCTAAACGAGGATAACAGAGGATACATTTTTCTGATTTTCCAGTATGCCAATTGTAATATGATTTTTTATAAGGACATGCTGTTACACACATTCTCCAAGCTCTACATCTTTCTTGGTTAATAAGCACAACTCCATCTTCACCTCTTTTGTAAAGAGCTCCAGAAGGACATGATGCTACACAAGCTGGGTTTAAACAATGATTACAGATTCTAGGTAAATATTGCATGGTCATCTGCTCAAGCTGAAACATGGCATCTTGTTCTGCTTTGCTCATGTTCTTAAAGTTGACATCATTTCTTGCATAATCTGGTGTTCCACCTAAATCATCATCCCAGTTTGGCCCTGATTTAATATCGATTGGCTCACCAGTGATTAATGATACAGCTCTACCAATTGGTTGGTCATTTCCTTCGGGCGCAGTGAATAAGTCACTGTATTTATAAGCCCAAGGATGGTAATAATCTTCCAATTCTGGCATGTGAGGATTGTGAAAGATATTTTTTAATCCTTTCAGTTTACCTGCTCCTTTTAATTGAAGTTTATCTCCGTTTTTTTCCCACCCACCTTTGTAGATTTCTTGGTCCTCCCATTTTGTTGGGTAACCAGTTCCCGGTTTTGTTTCAACATTGTTCCACCACATGTATTCCGCTCCTCTACGATCCGTCCAAACGTTTTTACAAGCGACTGAACAAGTATGACAACCGATACATTTATCGAGATGAAAAACCATTGAAATTTGTGCTCTAATATCCATAATTGATATTTTTATTTAGTTTGTTATACTGCTATTAATATTCTACTTTTTCCATCTTTCTAACTAACACGTGCGTATCACGGTTAACCCCTACAGGTCCCCAGTAGTTGAAATGGTAAGTAAACTGTCCATAACCTCCACACATTAAATTTGGTTTTAAATGTACCCGAGTAAATGAATTATTCATTCCACCTCGTCGTGGTTCACCATTTTCACCTCTTCTTATCTGTGATTTAGGAATGTTGTATGTTCTTTCGACTGCGTGATAAACGATACATACTCCTTTTGGAATTCTAGAACTTACACAAGCTCTTGCAACATATACACCATGATCATTATACACTTCAACATGGTCATTGTCATTGATTCCCAATTCTGCAGCATCTTCTTCACTGATCCAACAAGGTTCATTACCTCTAGAAAGTGTCAACATTCTTAGTGTATCGCCATAAGTAGAGTGGATGTGCCATTTTCCATGAGGGGTAAGGCAATTCAACATTTTTGCTTTACCATCATTAACTGTCTGGCGTAAATCACCATAAGCTTCAGGTGTTGGCGATGGTTTGTAGGTGGCAATATGCTCTCCAAATGCGATGTATGCATCATGATCCAAGTAGAAATGTTGACGACCTGTCAATGTTCTCCATGGAACATACATATCTACATTGTAGGTATAAGCTGCGTAAGTTCTTCCTTCATGCATCAATCCTGACCAAAGTGGAGAAGAATTGTAGCGTTTAGGTTGTGCCTGTAAATCGCGGTATTCAATTTTAATGTCTTTATAAGGTTCACCTAATTCGGCAATCTCTGGAACACCAATTTTTTCTGCCATGTTCTTGTATGCTCTGTCAGACAACTTACCATTTGTAAGAGTTGATAGGGAAAGAATTGCATTAATTGCTTCCACATCATCATGCAATGAAGGATATTCTGTTCCATCATCCCATTTTTGAATATGCTGCCTGTGATCTAACATATCATCATACACGTCTTCACACATATAATGATTACCATGCGCACCTAATCCATTTTCACGAATTCCTTTTCCAAGTGAAATAAATTTATCATAAATCTTGGTATAATCTCTATCCTTAAAAACAATTTTATGCATCGTTTCACCAGGAATTGGCTCACATTCTCCTTTGCTCCAATCTTTCAATCGAGTTTGACTCATTTCATCTTTAGAATCATGAGAAAGTGGAATATTAACGACATCTTTCATTACTTCAGGTAGATGTTGTGCAGACATTTCTTGCACTTTTTTCGCTAGATCTCTGAAAATATGCCAATCTGTTTTAGATTCCCAAACTGGTGGAATTGCTTCCGATAGTGGGTGAATAAATGAATGCATATCTGTTGAGTTGATATCTGCTTTTTCATACCATGAAGCAGTAGGAAGAACGATGTCAGAGTAAAGAGCCGAGGTGTCCATTCGAAAGTTGATATCAATTACCAAATCCATTTTTCCTTGCGGCGCTTTCTCTAAAAATTCAATATCATGCGTTACATCCTCCGCAACTTCATCTGCGATTTTATTGGTATGTGTCCCTAGGTAATGATCTAAGAAATACTCATGACCTTTTGCGGATGTCCCAATTGCATTTCCTTTCCAGATGAACCAAATTCTTGGAAAATTGATTTCTCTGTCTGGTTCTGTAATTGCGTGTTTTAAATCTCCAGATTTTAATTGAGCAACCATGTGGTTTCTGATCTCATCATCTGTTGAGTGACCTGCAGCTTGTGCATCTTTGACAATATCAAAATTACTTTTGCTGTATTGAGGATAATAAGGCATCCAACCATTTTTAACAGCTTTCACAGCCCAATCCGCAGAGTGCATGTTTGCTAACTCGTTGTCTGGAGCAGAATTGTATTTCTTTTGGTTACCATCATATCTCCATTGACAAGAATTAATATAATGCCAAATAGGACCTTGTTGTAGTCTTGGAGCAGTTCCCCAATCCTTTGAACTCATAATTGTTGACCATGAATCCATTGGGGCCAGTTTTTCTTGACCAACATAGTGATTCATACCACCACCATTTTTACCATTACAGCCCGTTAACATTTGTGCCATAATAGCCGAGCGGTACATTAAATTTTCGTGGAACCAGTGATTAATACCAGCACCAACAATAACCATACATGCACCTTCAGTTGTTTCTGCGGTATTTGCCCATTCTCTGGCTAATTGGATAACTTCTTTACGACTAATTCCTGTAAATATTTCTTGCCAAGCAGGAGTGTATGCAGCATCTTTGTCATCATAAGATGTAGGGTAATCTCCTGCAAGACCTCTTCCAACACCATATTGAGCCATTGTTATATCATAGATAGTTGCAACAGGAACTTTTTTACCGTCAACATCAGTGATGTAACGAACAGGAACTCCTCTCATTGCTTTTTTATCCAATCCAAATTCTGTAAACTCCACTTGAAGAACATCGTCATTTTTTTCTAACAATGATAACTCAGGATCATATTCTTTACCTGTTTCACCATCGTTAAAATTCAAGTTCCATTTTCCTTTTTCATCTTGCCATCTAAAACCTGTTGAACCCATTGGCACAATCAATCCTCCCGTTTTAGCATCAAAATTCAAGAATTTCCAATCACCATTTTCTGCATTTTTATGTTCTGCAATTTCGTTGGCTCTCATCATTCTACCTGGTTGTAATTTACCATCTCTATTTTCTAGTTTCACTAAGAAAGGAGTATCTGTAAATCGTTTCACATAATCCATAAAGTAAGGTGTCTTCTTATCGACATGGAATTCTTGTAAAATAACATGGGTAACAGCCATCCAGAATGCACCATCAGAACCTGCATGAACAGGAATCCATTGATCAGCGTGTTTTGCAACCATGCTAAAATCAGGAGACATTACAACCGTTTTTGTACCGTTGTGTCTTGCTTCTGAGAAGAAGTGAATATCTGGCGTTCTCGTCATACCAAGGTTTGCCCCCATAGAAACAATGAACTTAGACTTGAACCAATCAGCAGATTCACAAACATCTGTTTGTTCTCCCCAAATTTCAGGGAATGCGTTTGGCAAATCACAATACCAATCATAGAATGAAAGGTTAACACCTCCCATCAACTGCAAGTATCTTGCACCAGAAGCGTAACTTAACATACTTTTTGCTGGAATTGGTGCGAAACCAATAATTCTATCAGAACCATAATTTTGAACAGTAGAGATGTTAGATGCTGCAATTAATTCAGTAATTTCATCCCAACGGACTCTCCTAAATCCACCTTTACCCCTTGCTCTTTGGTATCTTTTTCTTTTTGTAGCATCTGCCTGTAAGTTGGCCCAAGCTTTTACTGGATCTCCTCCAGCTTTTTCTTTCTCCTCACGGAACATATCTATTAATGCACCACGAACAATTGGATATTTCACTCGAATAGGACTATATAAATACCAAGAATAAGAAATACCTCTTTGGCAACCTCTTGGTTCATAAGGAGGAACTTCTTTGTTAAACTGGGGATAATCCAATTGTTGCATTTCCCAAACAACGATACCATCTTTAACATGAATTGCCCATGAACAGCCACCTGTACAGTTAACACCGTGCGTACTTCTAACAATTTTATCGTATTGCCATCTGTTTCTGTAAAACTCCTCCCACTTTCTTGTTTTGGGAGATATTATATCTTCGATCCAACTCATAATTGTTGTGTTTATAATTTAACTGTTTCTAATTATTTAAAATTTTGCGTCAACCGCTCTACCTTGTCTATCGAAAATTTCGCGTTTGACCATTTTCGTTTTCTTCTTTCTCCAAATTAATGTTATGAGAATTAGAATGCCAAATAGGCCACCAGCTCCACCCATTAATAAGTAAGCTCCACCAGACATTGATGATTTACTATTCTTATTTACATTCGTATAATTAAGAAATGCTTCGATACTCTGTCCTTCTTCTAGTTGAATTTGCCTATCTCCATAAGATGCTTTCATTGCAGGCCTATCAGGATTCATTAACCAGCCTCCAACTCCAGGGAAGGTTGAGGATATTTCTGTTAAATCTTTAGCAAAAAGACCTCCTGGATAGACGTTTTCATTATTAACATTGTGACATGCGATACACGCAGGACCACCGTTAAGGAACTTTTTATTTCCTTGAAAAAGGTCCATGCCTTTCTGTACATCGACTGTTAACTCTGTTGTTTTTGACTCCTCTATATCTTGTGCAACAAGTGAGGCAGAACAAAAAATTGTTGCAACAAAAAGAGAGCAAACTTGTTTCATTGTTTTTCTACGATTCATTCTATTTGGATTTAATATTCTCATTTGATAAATTGTAACACTACAAATTTGAGAGTAATGGATTGATTATAATATGATGTAGCTCATATAATTGAATAAAATGAAACACTTTTTTAGATTTATTTCAGAGTTCTATGTTTTACATCATAGAATTATTTGCTAGTCTTTTCTTCTTTTTTAAAGTAAAAAGAAAGCAATTTTTTAATCATAGGAATAATCATCATTAACATCCCTATAAATAAGATGCATCCAGTAATAACAAAGCCTAAGAAAATAGAAGCGGATGCATTCTGGAGGTCGCCGAAGTAAGTGTTTGATTCGTCACTTATCCATATCGCTTTGAAAACGCCTCCTGTGATAAGTACAAACCAAAAAAGTAAAAGTGAAATATTAAAGGTATAGAACCCATAAGTCACTATTTTGTTTTTCTCCAAACTAGTTGATTGAACTATTCTACTAACTATAAAAGCAACAGATGAGAGTAAAATAGTCGTGTTAATCCCAATGGTAGTACCCATGGAATGCGCGACTGTTATGTGTGTTCCATGAGCGAAATAATTGAACACAGGAATAGACATAAACAGCGCCAATACTAAATTTAAGAAAACCCATAGTTCACTAATCATTAAAAATCGATAAACCAATAAATTGGAATTCTTTTTCTCTTTGCTCAATGACCTCCCCCAGGAATAAATGATGTGTATAAAAATGACCCACTCTGTCATGCTAACGACGTAAGCAACATACCTAATCCAAGGAGCAGTAGGTACGATATAAGTGTGATGCGCCCATCCAAACATAAGATTTGTCAGACCCAGAAAGTAAAAAAAGAAAGAAACTTTGCCTCGACCAATTGAGTCGTCACCTTTGATTTTGGCCATTAGATAAATAGCTGTTCCATAAACGAGTAGGTTCCAGCTTCCTACGAATGAGCCGTAGGACTTCCATTGAATGGTTAAATCCTTAATATAGTCATCTCGAATTGCCGAAAATATCCAGAAATGCGATTCTGACAAATGATAGATCATGAAGATAATTCCTGTTCCCCACATCCAAAAATAAACAGGCCAGTTCTTAATTTTCCCGGACATTGTTTTAAAATAGTTGACTCCAAATAGTATCCAACCAAGTAAAACTGGAACGGTTAACAATGGGAAATATTCCAAATATTCTCTTCCTCCCATATTACCAGACAGTAGAGAATAATAGATGCCAAAAGAGATGAGAATAAATAAAAGCAGGTGTATTCTACCTAAATTGGGAGAATAGAGCGGAATTTTTTCAATCTTACTGAGGTAGAAATAGATACCACCAGTTGCCGTGAGAATAATCCATGAAACCACCGTTGTTGTGTGCATAGGTCTCAATTGATTGAAAGGGATTATTTCCTTTAAAAAATCGGGATAGAGGTAAACAAAAGAACTTAACACGCCGATAAAAGCACCAAGAAGTAAAGCACAAAGTCCAAGTATAATGAATAGGATAGACCAGTTGTTTTTCATACTACAATTACTTATAGTTAACAGTTACCCATCCGCTAGCATCAAATTTAGCGTTCTTGTCAGGATAGAAACCTGTTTTATCAACTTCTGTTAGAAAGGCTGCTAGCTGATTTTGTTCTACTACAGAAAAATTGAATTTCGGCATTGATTTAATACCACTGTTAAAGAATGTCTTTGCATAACTAATTCCTTTGTTCGGGTTAGATACAATATTCGTTAGATCTGGACCTAGATATCCTCCTAAACCGTAAAGTTGGTGACATGCTGTGCAGTTGTTTTCTTGCCAAAGATGCTGCCCTTTTTTTCCGGTAGATGACAAAATAACGGCCTTATTATTTGATGTGTTTTGAGTATAAATTACGATGTTATAGCCTATAAACAGTATGATTAAGCCCCCAAGTATGATTCTATTGTGTATTTTTTTCTGCAAGATTAATATTTTTACAAAAATATAATCTAATAAGTGGTTTAAGTATGATTTGAATCAGCATTTGAAATTAATTTTGAGTTCTGTTATTCAAACAATCTGATATGATTTCAATCATTTCATATATTAATTGTAGAGATTAATTTTGACGGTTATTAATTAATCTGAAATGAAAGATTTAGCCCAAGAGATAAATAGAATTAAGAAAGAAAAAAACGCAGTTATTCTCGCTCACTATTACCAAGATGAAGCGATTCAGGACATTGCTGACTATGTTGGAGATTCTCTTGGTTTATCTCAAATAGCTGCTTCTATAGATGCTGACATCATCGTTTTTGCAGGGGTCCATTTTATGGCAGAAACAGCAAAAATTCTTAATCCTAATAGAAAAGTAGTACTTCCTGACTTGGATGCAGGTTGTTCATTGGCAGATTCAATCCCAGAAAATAAATTCAAAGCATTTAAAGCAATGCATCCTGAGCATATGGTTGTAACCTATATTAATTGTTCTGCAGAAATTAAAGCGTTGAGTGATATTGTTTGTACTTCTTCAAATGCCGAAAAAATAGTGCGCTCTATTCCAGAAGGAACTCCAATTATTTTTGCGCCAGATAGAAATTTAGGAAAATACATTAATCGGCAAACTGGCAGAAACATGTTGTTGTGGGATGGTGCCTGTGTTGTTCATGAAGCTTTTTCTATTGAAAAACTATTGAAGCTACATGCAAAACACCCTGACTCGAAGATAATTGCTCATCCAGAATCAGAAATGCATATAATTGATGTAGCAGAATATGTAGGATCCACCGCGGGAATGATAAATTATGTCAAGCAATATCCAATGAATAGTTTTTTGATAGCAACTGAGGTAGGTATTTTACATAAGATGCAGCAAGAAACACCAGGTACTGAATTGATTCCTGTGCCGACAAAAGAGGACAACACCTGCGCATGCAGTGAATGTGCTTATATGAAAGTCAATACTCTTGAAAAATTATACAATTGCCTGAAAAATGAAACACCGGAAATAATAGTTCCTGAGAACACTAGAAAGGAAGCCTTGAAGCCAATTGAGAGGATGTTAGAATTGTCTAATTAAATAATTATGAAAACAGACTTCTTAGTTATTGGGGCAGGAATTGCAGGATTAACGTACGTTCTCCAATTGGCTGAAAAATTCCCAAGAAAGAAAATAATTGTTGTTACGAAAGGGAATGAGAAAGATTCAAACACAAACTATGCACAAGGAGGAGTTGCAATCGTTCAGAATGAAACGGATTCTTTTGAAAAGCACATCGAAGATACATTGCTGGCTGGAGATGGATTATGTGACGAAGAAGTAGTTAGAAATGTAGTGAGTAGAGGTCCCGTATGTTTGAAGAAGATGTTGAAATGGGGAGTACATTTTGACACAAAAAGCAATGGAGAATTTGATCTAGGGATGGAAGGCGGGCATTCGGAAAAGAGAGTTGTACACCACAAAGATTTTACGGGAGAAGAAATATCTCGAGCACTAATTCTTCGATTAAAAAGGATGAAAAATATCGAATTGTTAAAGAACCATTTTGTTGTTGATTTAATCTCAGACCACCATATAAGAAAGAGTTTGCCTAAACAAGGGTCGAAGTGCTATGGCGCATATGTTTTGAATGAGAAATCGAACAAAATTATTAAGGTTCTAGCCAAAATAACAACCTTAGCGAGTGGAGGAGCAGGCCAAGTTTATGGTCATACAACCAATCCTTCAGTTGCGACAGGAGACGGATTGGCAATGGCATATAGAATCGGAGCAATCGTAAAAGAAATTGAGTTTGTTCAATTTCATCCAACTGCGTTGTATAATCCGGAAGAAACGCCTTCGTTTTTAATTTCAGAGGCCGTGAGAGGGTTGGGAGCAAAATTAGTTAATAAATATGGTCAAAAATTTATGCATAAATATGATGTGAGAGAAGAATTGGCATCTCGAGACATTGTTGCTAGAGCAATTGATGCTGAATTGAAAACAAGTGGCGATGAGTATGTTTATTTAGACTGCACTCAGATTGAAAAGAAAAAGCTCACTAAACATTTTCCGAAGATTAAAGAGAAATGTCTTTCACTAGGGATTGATGTTCATTCTGATTTCATTCCGGTTGTCCCAGCGGCTCACTATACATGTGGCGGGATTTCAGTAAACGAAGAGGGTCAAACGTCTATTCAACATCTTTTTGCTATTGGAGAGTGCTCCCAAACTGGACTACATGGAGCCAATCGGCTGGCATCAAATTCTTTGCTAGAAGCTTTTGTATTTGCAGAAGATTGTGCAAAAAAATCAATTAAAATGGTGTCGGATATTGATTGGCAAGCAAATATTCCGGATTGGGACTCTGAAGGAACAATAAATCCTAAAGAAATGGTGCTAATTTCTCACAACAAAAAAGAACTACAGGAATTGATGCGGAATTTCGTTGGAATAGTACGTTCAAATGATCGGTTGAAACGCGCAAAAAAAAGATTAGATTTATTATATCGAGAAACAGAAGAATTGTACCAGCGTTCATCAGTAACATCTCACTTGTGTGAGCTAAGAAATATGATTACAGTTGCTTACTTAATTGTCACTCATTCTCAAAAAAGAGAAGAAAATAAAGGTGGATTTTATAACCTCGATTTAATTTAAGGGCAAAACTGTCGATAAGCACTTTTACGCAGTGAAAATCGATAGGCGTTATCTTTGTGTTTCCTTAAAAATTTCCTTAAAATTAGTGTAAACTGTTTTAATTCTCGAATTATTTAATACTCCATCGTATCATCACTCATTGTTCTTTATGATTTAAAATAGTTTGAATTTAATTTAAATCATAATCTTCTATAATCCCTGTTATACCTATATCTGCTGTTTATTATTTTGTTTATAACTATTGAAAATAGCAGATTAAACCGCTTCGATTTTGAGCTAATTTCGACTTAAATTAAATCATTAAAAAACGCCTATGCACTTTTCTGACATCCAAATTGTTTTGCAAGAAGTTCCTGGTGAAGTCGCTATTTGTTTTACGATTACAGGTTGTAATCTAAGGTGCGAAGGTTGTCATTCTCCTTTTTTATGGAAGAAAAATTCTGGAATTAAGTTGACTAAAGAGAAGTATATAGAAGTATTAAAACAATACCAAGGATTCGCGTCATGTGTACTGTTTATGGGAGGGGAATGGCATCAATCTGAGTTGATTGAAAATTTAAAAACGGCTGTATTAATGGGTTATTCTACCTGTTTATATACAGGTCTTGAGGAGGTAGATCCCCAAATTTCTTCCCAATTGACTTGGTTAAAAACGGGCGCTTGGATAATAGGTCGAGGAGGGTTAGAGAATCAATATACAAATCAAGTATTCAAGGAAATAAAGAACAACAAAATACTAAATCATCTATTCAAATAAAATTCAATTATGCTAAGATTAACTAAAGAACAAGTGAATAAGAAAATCAGTTTTATTGATAGTTATATCAATGCAAACAATGCAGCTGATGGATCTAAAATGGATGCAAATGCTAATGTATCTTCTAAGAATATTGCAACAATGGAGGCAGAGTTAAATAAAGACATCAATATTCAGGTAAATAGACAGTTGGTTAAGAATAAAATTGAACAGTTATATGGAGAGAATTTGTCCAACGAGTATATTCGCCAGATTGAAAGTCATGAGATTTATGTGCATGATGAAACTTCTCTAAAGCCTTATTGCGTTTCTATAAGTATGTATCCTTTTCTCTTCGATGGACTAACGAAATTGGGAGGAGAGAGTAAAGCACCACAACATCTAGAAAGTTTTTGTGGAGAATTTGTAAATCTTGTTTTTGCGGTTAGTTCTCAATTTGCAGGAGCGCTAGCTACTGTAGAGTTTTTGCTATATTTCGATTTTTTCGCTCGTAAGGATTTCGGAGATAACTATTTAGAAACTCATTCCGAAATTATTAAAAATCATTTACAACATGTTGTTTATGCAGTGAATCAGCCTGCTGCGGCAAGAGGCTACCAATCAGTTTTTTGGAATATTACTATTTACGACGAGCATTACTTCAATAGTATGTTCGAAGATTTTGTTTTTCCTTCTATGCAAAAAACCGCATGGGGAGAAATTAAAAAGTTGCAAAGTTTTTTTATGAAATGGTTCAATTCGGAACGAGAAAAAGCGGTATTAACTTTTCCAGTAGTTACCGCTGCTATGCTGGTTAAGGATGGTGAACCAAAGGATGCGGAATTTGCAGATATGTGTGCGACTGAGTTGAGTGAAGGAAATTCTTTTTTCATTTATCAATCAGAAAGTGCAGATAGTTTGGCTTCTTGTTGTAGGTTGCGAAATGAAATTAGTGATAATACATTCAGTTATTCTCTAGGGGCTGGTGGTGTTTCCACTGGTTCTATCAATGTTATCACTCTAAATATGAATAGACTCGTTCAAAAAGGACACGATTTGAAAACTCAAATAGATAAAATTCATAAATACCAATTGGCTTATAGGAATTTAATAGAAGAATACAAAGATGCAGGTATGCTGCCTGTTTATGATGCAGGCTTCATTTCTTTGGATAAACAATTTTTAACTATTGGCATAAATGGAATGGTTGAAGCGGCAGAAAGTCAAGGAATCGCAGCTAACAATAGCCAAAAGTATAAGGATTTTGTAACGGATAATTTGAAAATTATTTTTGATGCGAATAAAGAAGCTAAAAAAGAGTTTGGTTTTATGTTTAATACCGAATTTGTACCCGCGGAAAATTTAGGAGTGAAAAATGCAAAATGGGATAGGGAAGATGGTTTATTTGTACCTAGAGACTGTTATAATTCTTATTTCTATCCAGTTGAAGATACATCAATTAATTCTTTGGATAAGGTAATGATGCATGGAAAAGAGATGATTCAATACCTCGATGGTGGTTCTGCACTTCATCTCAACCTAGAAGAAGTTCCCAACAAGGAAGGCTTTTTGAAGTTAATCAATGCGACAGCACTTGCTGGCTGTAACTACTTCTGTTTCAATATAAAAATTACCATTTGTAATGAATGCGATCATATTGATAAGAAAACACTTCAGAAATGTAGCAAGTGCCATTCTGCTAACATTGACCATGGAACACGAGTTATAGGTTATCTTAAGAGAGTATCAAACTTTAGCTCTGATCGTCAAATCGAACATGATCTAAGACATTATCACCTCAATGTTGCAAGAGAAAAAAATGAAGCGATTCGTGAGCAAAGAATTGCAACATTGGAAGATCATTTCTTGAAATCAAAGTGTGAAGTCGAAATAAACTAGCTAATATCCAAAATAAGAGTCATGTTTAATCATGATTCTTATTAGCTTTTATTTTTACAGCATAGTCTAATTTTGCTAATTAAATTAATAAGCATGTCAAAAACACATTCATTTCATATCCCTGTAATGGGAATTGGATTTACTATAGATACTCCAATGCGGATAGCACAGTACGGGATAGATTCAGTAATTTTTATTGGAGATGATATTCTTCTAGAGAAATTACGAGCAAAATTTTGTAGTAAGTTCAATATTTCTTACTCAGAAATTAATGATAAAGAAGAAGACTATAGAGCGAAAAGAATCACTTCTTATTTAAACTTAATAAAAGAGCAAGCTGAGAAAAAATTTGAGGACTTGAAAAATTATTCGGCAGAAAAAAGCGGTGAATTGAAAAAATACATCAGTATGTTGCCAGATGCTTCAACTATCAAACAAGAATTTAAGCAATTTATAGAAAACTTACCAGACGCTTCAGAAATAAGAGATTGGCTGAAAACTAATTTATCTTTAGGTGATATTAATGTCAATATCATGACGAAGTTAGACAAGACAAATTATGTAAAAAAGAAACAACTTCCAGTCGAGCATAACGATGCGCATGCTGCATTAAGAGGCTTTGCAAATAGTGATTTGAGTTCGTCAATTGTTTTTTCTGCAGGAATGAATCCTCGCTTATATAGTTACATTGAGAATTTTGACGACTTTTTTCCAGATGAGGAAGGATACATTAAGAAGAAGGTAGTATTAAAAGTAAGTGACTATCGTTCAGCCCTAATACAAGGTGTTTTTTTAGCGAAAAAGGGAATTTGGGTTTCAGAATATAGAATAGAATCAGGACTAAATTGTGGAGGTCATGCTTTTGCTACTGAAGGTCATTTAATGGGACCAATTCTTGAGCAATTTAGAGACAAACGCGATGAATTAATTGAAGACATCTTCAAAATATTAGTCCCTGCATTAGAAGCAAAGGGCCGTAAAGTACCAAAAGAACATTTGGAAATACGAGTAACTGCACAAGGAGGGGTTGGAACATCTGAAGAACATTCGTTTTTAGTCGATAATTATAAAATTGATTCCGTTGGTTGGGGTTCACCTTTTTTATTGGTTCCTGAAGTTACTTCCGTTGACGATGAAACAATGAAGCAATTAAGTAGTGCAAAGGAAGAAGATTTATTTTTAAGTAATATTTCTCCTTTGGGCGTTCCTTTTAATAATCTTAGAGGAAATAGTAAAGATATTGAGAAAATTTCCTTCGCAGATAGAGGAAGACCCGGTAGTTCTTGCCCTAAGAAATTTTTAGCATTGAATGGTGAATTTACTGATCAACCTATTTGCACAGCATCGAGGCAATATCAACATCTAAAAATCGAAAAGTTAGAAGAGGATAAAAATAATTTGTCAAGCGAACAATATGGTCAAAAAATGCGTGATATTGTTGATAAAACATGTATTTGTGTTGGCTTAGGAACATCTGTATTGATGGTTAATGATGTTGATAGGAAAGTAGAAGGTGATGCCGTTTCAGTTTGCCCAGGACCTAATATGGCTTACTTCTCAAAAAGAAGTTCCTTGCAAGAAATGGTTGGGCATATTTATGGGAACAATAATGTATTGGTACGCTCAGATAGGCCTAATATGTTCATTAAAGAGCTGGGTTTGTATTTAAATTTTTTGAAAACTGAGATTAGTAAAGTTTCAGGTGAGCTCAGCCGAAAACAAGAGAAACATTTCTCCAAATTCTTTCAAAATTTGGAGGATGGCATTGCTTATTATGATAATTTGTTCGGTAATATGAAGGCCAACTTTAAACAAACCCGTGCTGTAATTGCGCAAGATCTTACAGCGGCAAAAGAAACTTTAGTCTTACTGTCAAAAGAACTAAAAAGGAGGAAAGATATTTCTTAGGTACTAAGTGAGGCTGTTGCAGTTTTTAACAAAAAAAAAGACTTGATATAATTATCAAGTCTTTTTTGTACCCGGGATGGGAGTCGAACCCACACGTCCTAAGACACACGCCCCTCAAGCGTGCACGTCTACCAATTCCGCCACCCGGGTAATTGTTGCAAATATAATGGATTGTTCTAAACAGAGTAAAATAGTCATTGATTAATTCCAGCAAATATCGCTATAAATACAATCGCTAATTTAATGTCTTCAGATAGTCCTGCAAATTCTACATCTATGTTCCACCGACTGAAATCCTTCATAAAGATGGTACTAATTGAACCATCAGCATCTCCTGAAATTTGCCACCTTTCAAAATCATTGTTAAAAGTTGTTCTCACTTTTATTGTTTTCCCATTTCCAGTTATTTCCCATGAACCAAAATCATCATGAAAAATTGTTTTTAAAGAAATAGCGTTGTTTATTTTCCATTGGTTCCAATCATCATGAAATATAGTTCGAATTTTTATACCGTTTGCCGTCCAGTTATTATAATCTCCAGAGAATGTTGTATTTATTGACTTCCCATCAAACCTCCAACGAGAAAAATCATCATTGAAAGTTGTAGATAATCGTTGACTTATACCAACCATAGGAAGCAAAATCAAAAAAAGAAGAGCAATTATTCTCATGGGTTTAAATTACAACGTTGGTTTCTTTATCGAATCGTTTGTAAGATATGAATACAGCAATTACGGCTAATATTATCATTACTGCAAAACTCAAGCCAAGAAGTCTGTAATCTAATGTTCCGGCAACTAATTCTTTGGTAGAAAGTACAATGTTAACCACAGGAATACATGCTGTAAGAACAGTCAATTTGATTCCAGGGAAAAAACCAATCATTGCTGGAAGAACAACAACTAAATTGATGGGAGTAATGATGCTTTGCGCCTCCTTAAAACTTTTTGCGTAAACCGCAACAGGGATCATAATCCCAGCAAAAAATACAGTTAACGGAAAAAGAAGCATGAAGAGCATAAGTACGAATTTTATGGTGAGTATTCCATGAACAACATTCAGTAGTTCTTTATTTTCGACTATATCCATTACCTCAATTGAAATGAATAAACCTAGCAAAGCTGCTGATGCAGCTAACAATCCAGATAGAACTACAACGCCCATTTTTCCGAAAAGAATCTGCCATCTAGCTACTGGAGTTGTAAGAAGAGTTTCGATGGTTCCTCTTTCTTTTTCTCCTGTAAATAAATCAATGGCTGGATACATACAACCAAGAAAGCCAAATGCGATAAAAATATAGGGAAGAATACCTCCAGCGAGAACACCAATCATTTCTTTGTCACTCGCAATGTTAGAATAATTTGTTTCAATGGGAGTTAATTGGGAAACATTGAGGTCTAAGTCTAGATATCTTTCCTGAAGTGCTATATTTTCAATTGTCTTGACGTAAGCTTCTGCTCGTTCTTTAACCCCAACATCTGTTGCATTGTAAAAGACAGTCAATTTTGCAGGTTGTTTCTGCTCGAGTGATGAATTGAAGTTACTGGCCGTAAACATTCCGATTTGGATGGAGTCAACTTTCAGGTCTTTCTTTAAACTGATAGAATCTTTGTAGAAAATGATTTCTTTTTTCCCAATAGCGTCAGGAAGCATTTCTAGTTGTTTTACAAAGTAATTGCTCTCTTCTCCAATAAATCCAATTTTAAGCTCTTTCTGAGCTGCTTCTTCCGAGAATGATTCTGAAACACTAACGAAAATACTGAGAATGATCGGGAAGATGAGTATAGGTATAACCAACATCATCATCAATGTTCGTTTATCACGAAGCGTGTCTTTTAATTCTTTTTTAAATATGGTGAAAATCATGCTTCAACGAGATTAGAAGATTTAACAATTCGGATAAATTCTGCAGTCAAATTATCACTTTTCATTTGCGATTTGAATTCTGACATTTCTCCATTGAAGAGCATATTTCCTTCATGAATAATGGCAAGGTCGTCACAAAGTAAATCGACCTCACTCATGATGTGACTGGAAAATATGACTGTTTTCCCTTCTTTTTTACAGCTTCTGATTAATTCAATGATATTTTCTGCCGTAATCACATCTAGACCGCTAGTTGGCTCATCAAAAACAACAACTTCTGGATCATGGATCATAGTCCTGCAGATAGAAACTTTTTGTTTCATTCCAGTTGACAGTTTGCCTATTCTCTTGTTTTGAAACGAGTGCATGTCTAAAAGAGTGTACAAGGATTCTCTTCGTTCTTCAAATTCATCTTTTGGAACTTCATACAAATCGGCAAAGTATTTAACCAATTCATTGGGAGTAAGTCTTGCATACAATCCAGTTGAACCGGTTAGGAAGCCAATTTTCTTTCGTGCTTCTCTTGATTGAGATATGGCATCAATTCCAGCAATGTTTATTGAGCCAGATGTAGGCTTAAAAATGGTGGAAATCATTCTCAACGTAGTTGTTTTCCCTGCACCATTTGGTCCCAATAGTGAGAATACTCGACCCGGCTTGCAAGTAAAACTTATATCGTCAACAGCAAGGGCTTTGCTGTCGGTTGTGTTGAGCTCTTTTCGTTGTTGCTTGGAAAGAATGAATTCTTTTGTGAGGTTGTTTATTTCAATCATCTACCTATTTTGTGAGGTTAAAAATAAGTATTCTAAGTTGTTTATAGCGATGTGAGATGTTAAATAGTCTAAAAGTGACTTTTCATTTTGAATGTAGGAACAGTGAACCGAAGTTGTATTTCTAATGCTCCAAAACTGTTATTTGCTCTTTTTAAATTAGAAGTAGTAACATCATACGCTAAAGAAATGGTCCAATTGCTTTTTTGAATTAGTGCATTGAAAATTAGCGCATCTCTATTTCTTATGTATAGACCAATTCCAGCGTATATTTCATTAAGCTTTGAAATACTACTGGTCGATTTTGCTTTCTCTAATAACTTTATTTTAGTGATAGCCCCAATTGTCAGGTAGTTAAACTTATTTTGATTTTGAAAAATAGCTTTTGCTTCAATATAACTGCCTTTTTTTCCGATTGGTATTGCAAAAGAGCTAAAAACAGTTGATCTGATTGGCAACCTACTTTTTCCGTTCGTCAACGATGAATTTTTTATTTTATTTAGATGAGAAAAAGCAGTTCCGAATTGGAACAAGTTAACCTGTTGTTTTTTACTTTTCAATGAATAAACAAGACCAGTACCTGAATCAAATGATCCTCGTTGTGAATTAATAAATAGTTCACCAGAAGGTAAAGAGGGATCAAAAAACTGTCCATTATGCTGTTTTTCCCATGTTCCTTCTTCAGAAAGTTGCGTACGATAATACCCTATGCTAATGCCAACACTGAGAGTTGATAGTTTCGACATTTTCAAATGATAAGTTGTTGAGAGCATAAGAGAAAGGTTGGATGATTGCCTGCCTACTTGCTCTTCATAGAAATTAACTCCCATTGCCAAATAGCTCTTTCCCGGTCTTCTTTTAGGTTGCAAAGAACTAGAAACTGACGCGCCAACTGTTTTAAAAGGAGCATTGTTTTTTTGCCATTGTGTCCGATATGAGACGGAAGCTTCAACTTCATTCTTTAAAGCTGCAAGAGCAGGATTGTGAAGCAAAGTAAGATACTGCATATTAGAACTGTGGTAGTCTTGTGAATAACTAACACTTGTTATTACTGCACAAATAAGTGATAAGATTAAGTCTTTCATATCTCAGTTTTTTCAATCAATTACAGTCATAAAACCAGAGAATAGTTCTTCTTCTCCATTGGCATACCGGATTTTAATAATATAGGCGTATTGACCATTCTGCACTTTACTTCCTTTGTAAAAACCATCCCACCCCATTGATTGGTCGAATGATTCGAAAATAAGCTCTCCCCAGCTATTATATACTCTCGTTTCAATGTCTCCGATACATCCTCCTATAACACTCCATACATCATTCGTTTTATCATTATTTGGAGAGAACATAGTTGGAATAAATACTTCTATACATTTATTGAAAGGTTTATTGACTTCGACATTCAAAAATGCCGTGTCAATACATCCATTTGTATCAGAAACAATTAATTGATATGTTACCGTACCTGACGGTTCAACTATTGGATTTGGACAAGTAGCGCAATCAAAATTAGCTGGTGGATTCCATTCATAATTCAATGGAGATAAATAATTAACTGTAGTTGTTATTTGAATAGAATCACCGGAGTTGATTATTGTATCATTCGGAAATATGAGAACTTCTAAATCATTGATAATATCGACGAGATATGTCATTTGAAAGTAGCAACCAAAAGTATCTGCAATGATTACCTCATAGCTACCAGCCATTAAATTGCTAATGTTCCATTGATTGCTTACTCCATTAGAGAAATTAATGGTGTAGGTAGAACTTGGATTCTCTACAGCTAGCGAAATTGAACCGGTGGAATCACTGCATAAGCTTGGAATTACGTTGTCTGTGACAACGATAGAGTGCACGGCATTTATGTACACACTGTCGAATGCAAAACAAAGTGCAGAGTCATAAATTGCGACAATGTATAAACCAGTATCCAGTCCTGTAGCTATTGAATCTGTAATTCCAATATCTAGCCATTCGAATGTGTATGGTGGTAAGCCTTCATAACCTGTTGCTATTGCAGAGCCTATTCCATTACCTGCGCAAAATGTTGGACTCACACTATTTATTGATACGCTTAAATTATTCTCATTACCTATGAAAATTGAGTGACTTTCTTCGCAACCATTCTCCAGAACTATATCAACACTATGCCATCCATAACCTAAATACAAAGCAGAATCAGATTGTAAAAGAATAGAATCAACAGAAATTGTATAATCTCCAGCTATACTGTCGATGTCAAAAATAATTGCTCCCGTTAAATCATTGCAGGAAGAAGGTATAATAATTGTATCATTTAATATAGAAGGGGGGGCATCTAGCACGAAAACTTCTGAATAGGTGCAATTATTAGAGTCTAGAATAGTCAATGAATATTCTCCGGCTGTAAGATTTAGCAAAGAATCACTTGCAATTAATGTGTCGAGCGAGTTAAGGTTTATCCATTCAAAATTGTAGGTTAAAATAGCATTACTTTCAGCGATAATTGATCCGTTGTTATACTGGAAACAGCTTGGTTCCGTAAAAGATGTTGCGACATTGGGTGCTTGCATAACAGATAGTTCCATAGAATCTTGATACACGCAGTTGAAAGTATCAATTAATTCTATATAATACCAACCAGCTGACGTGTCTGTGATGCTTAAAAGTGTCGTGTCAAATTGATTGTAGGTAAAAGAATTAGGTCCAATCCATTCTATGGTTCCATTCCCACTGGCCTCTAGCAAATAGTCTTCTCCAGCGCAAGCTACAGAATTACTTGTTATTGTAGTATTGGAAATAGGAGCGATAATTTTATATATACTACTACAGGACGTTGAGTTTGTCACACTCTCAGCTCTAACATAATATGATGTTGACACCATTGGATATACATAAATAGAGTCACCTGTTCCTATTAAAGAAGAACTACCGCACGAATTTTCATACCAGAACCAATTGGCATCTGTTCCAAGATCTCCTCCTTGAGTACTTAGCAAAATTTCTTCTCCAGGACAGTGGTGATAGTTAATTCCATTAGTTCCAGTAGGTACTCCTGTTCCCGTCCCTGTTCCTGTCCCAGGTCCTCCGCCAGTGTTTATTCCTGAACTTGCTGTTGAACGATTTTGATTAAACTTGGTAAAAAAACCTTCTTGAATACTGTTGAATACATTAGTAGAGTTTAATTGATTTGTATCAATAAGCAAAGAATCTGAAAAAGTATTACCAACAATATAAATAGCAGTGTTTCCGTAAACAGCAACGGCATTTGCAACATCGTCATTGCTTCCTCCATAATAACTCGACCATCTAAATAGTCCATCAGGAGAAAATTTGGTTAAAAAAGCGTCAGTTCCTCCATTATTATATTCTTGATGACTATTTGAATCAACTCCGAATAAATTAGCAGAATTGGTAGTTCCCACAGCAATGATACTGGAGTCCAATTCAAAAAATAGATCGACTCCATAGTCTAAGCTGTCTCCACCAAAATAAGTACACCATATTAAAGAATCGTCATTACTCAATTTTCCTATAAAAGCATCTGTGGAATCATTTTTTAGGTTCTGAACTCCCATTATATTAGCTATATCAGCATAAGAATCAGTAGTTCCAATAAAATAAATGTTATTATTCAATACCTTGACACTTTGAATGACATCTGCATTTTCTCCACCAAAATAAGTTGACCAAACTCCTTGACCGTTGTTATCAATTCTGGTGATGAATCCATCTGACAAACCGTTGAGTGAATCACTAAGAGTTGAACCATTTGTAGGGAAATCCGTTGAGTAAGTTTGCCCAGAAATATAAACAGAAGTATCTCCGTAAGCAATACTAGTTGCTACATCTTTAGAAGTGCCCCCAATGTAGGAAGACCATTGTAAAACTCCCGCAGAATTAAATTTGGCAAAAAAACCGTCCTCTTCTCCACTTAAATTTTGTTGAAAAGCGCCAGTTGATGAAATATTATTGATCGAATTTGTAGTTCCACACATATAAATGTTCTCATAGAAGTCAACTGACAGTTTTGTGCCAAAGTCCGTGCTGTCTCCACCAAAGTATGTTGACCAAACTAAAGCACCACTTTCGTCAAATTTTGCTAGAAAAGCATCTGCGTCTCCACCTAGACTATCTTGATAAGATAAACTATCTGAAACACCTGTTGGAGAATAAGTTGTTCCAGTTATGATAACATTAAAAGAGGTATCAACATAAACATCATTCGCAACATCAATTGCATCTCCACCAAAATATGTACTCCATAACAAAGTCCCACTCTTGTGGTATTTTGAAATATAGGCATCACCAATAGAATCATTGATGGAAGATTGGTAAGATCCTGATGTTGCTATATTGGCCAATGACTGGGTTCCACCACAAATATAAACATTATTAAATCGATCAGTTATAACTCCGTTAGTTGATGTTTCAAGAGAATCACCAATGTATTTTCCCCAGACATAGTTAGGCACTGGGTCTATAATTAATGTTTTTGAAATTACCAATTGATTATCTAACGCAAAGCCAATTAACGATTGATTGCGACTCATTTCTAACGCTACAAAGTGCACAAATTCTATTTCATTGTCTTCTTTGTAAAAGCTATGAGGAATACTTTCCTTTAATATTCGGATATCTAAATCTAATTCCAGCTGTTCTTGTTCGTTAATTTTCATCTTATTGAATCCCTTGTATAAGAACTGAATGTCCTTGATGTTTGCTCCAGGATGTAAAATGATATCATATTTAATAGCGGATGTTTCTTTTAAAGAAGTAAAAACAACATCAATATTCTTGTAAATTTCTTTGTAAATAACAGATTTATAACTCTTTATGTTAGAAAGTGAAGTTCCCTCATAATTTAAATTGTAATAGTTTAGAATAGATTTATTCAATCCTATCGGGATTATTTCAACATCTTCATTATAATTTTTAAACTGAACATCAATTCTATTGAATTCAATAGAGCTTTTCTCCGAGTCGGAAGACACAGAATAAACATCGTAACTAAAGCCATCTTTCTTTAATTGGGTATTCAGCCCTCTAGAATCAGAAAATAAATAAAGAACACCTTTATTTTTCTCCCCATTCTGATCGATTATCTGACCTTTGTTTTCGATAAATGAAGGGCCTGTAAAAGAATTAGATTGACCGTAAGAAAATAGTCCATTTAAAACAATAATGATAGTTAGAATTTTCATAGAGTAGATGTATTGATTGTAACAAAGTTGAAGTAAATATTTCGATATATTTTTGAATATCAACTAATTAATAGTCGTTTTATACAACTCTATTTTATTGAAAAAAAGATTAATTGTATCGATTGTAGATTAAACTGTCCTGTTGAATGTTTAAAATGTAAAATTAATTATTTAGAATATACACTAAAACAGATTTAATACTAATAATTCATTACGAAATGAATTTAGTCAAGCCTCTTGATCAACTTTCTCCTAGGTCTCAATGCTCCCTTCCAAACAAAGTCTTTTACAAATTGTTCGTCTTTTTTGATTTTGTCCATGGGATAAAATGCTCCATCGGGTTCTTCTAGGTAGGTGATTCCAGTAATCTCATTACTATCTAAATCAATTCTTAAATCGCTGGCATAAAGTCGATTCATCCCTTGTCGTTTTTTTGTATGCAGAGAATCCGTTTTAATTTCTTCTTCTGGATAGAAAATGGTCACTGCATTGCCGTTTACATTTGCCTGGTACAAATCATTGTCCTTAAATTTTGCCAAAATGGTTTTACCACCAATTTGGTTGTAATAAAGTTCAGCCTCAACTTCCATAAGAATAGTAGCATTATTCAAAATGTTAATTTGATGAATAAGAGTATCTGAAAGACTTATGGTTATTAACTCTCCTTTCAATTCTGCTGTTTTTGCCCAAACAATTGGTTCTTTATTGAGAACAATTAGTTCTTGTGATGTATCAAAAGTCATGCTGTCAGCGACACACTGAATTTTTGTTGAGTATAATTTCACATTGTGATATGCTTTCATTACATCATTACTGTCCACTTTTTCCAAATAAAGTGTATCTGCGAAAACATACATGGTGTCATCTTTCATGTACTTTGTGGCGTATGCATCCCCAGTTAAGAAAGAGTAATTGAGAGAATCAGAGGAGAAGGCATATTCACCGTTGAATGCCATTTTCTGCGTTGAATCTTTGTAGTAAACGTTTCCTTTACCAATTGAATAACCTTCATCAGGGTGGTAGATTAAGGTGTCTGCAGAAATATAATCTTTCTCTTTTGAAATCCATGCATTTTGACGCAGTGTGCCTTCTCCGGTTATTGTATTGTACCAGCCAGACTCGCAGTACATGGTCGAATTACCGGTTTTAATATCGGTTGGACCGTAAAAGAATACTTTTTTCTGGCTATAAATATATTGTAATGTGTCAGTCACCATGTGCAAGTTGGGACCGTCGTAAATTACATTTTTACTAAAGAAAAAATTCTTAGAATTGGGATGAAAGTAGCCTACGTTGCTTGTCAGGACTTCTTGTGTAAGAATACTCTCAACTCGACCTCCATAATGGTAGTGCGCTTGCCCATTTTTAGCATCGTAGTCCAGCGTGTCCGTTGTCAATTTAAACTCGTTATCTCGCACACGTACATTTCCCCACAACTTTGCCTTTCGTGTTTTACCACTATAGAAAAGTGAGTCGCAGAAAAGATTCAGCGTATCTCTCTTATTAATATGTACATTTCCATACGCCCTTACTGCTTTTTGTCTTTCAAAATAGTGAGCCGAATCACAATACATTTTGTTTCCTTGATATAAGAAATTGACGTTACCAATTAATCGGTGTACACCAGTATTTTCGTCATACTCCAATGTTTCTGCACCAGGCAAAAGCTCTATTTCATTTTGAGCGTAACTGTGGAATGAAACCAAAAAAAGTGCGCCAATGAACAGCGCACTTTTCAATATATAATTTATTGCTATCAAGCCAATACTTTATTGCTAAGTGTTTGTGTTCTATCCGGACCAACCGAAACTACAGTAATTGGAACTTCCAATTTTTGTTCCAAATAGGTCACGTATGCTTTTAATTCTGCCGGTGCATCCTCAAAAGAGTTTAATTTAGTTGTGTCACAGTTCCATGCTTTAATTTCTTCATAAACAGGAACAACCTCAACGTCATTAACGTCGTAAGGGAAGTAATCGTATCTTTCTCCGTCGATTAAATAATGGGTGCACGCTTTAATAGTGTTAAAATTATCCAAAACATCTGCTTTCATCATTGATAATTCTGATACACCATTTATCATAATAGCATACTTTAATTGTGGAATATCGATCCAACCACATCTTCTAGGACGGCCTGTTGTAGCTCCAAATTCAAATCCTTCTTTTCGTATTTTTTCTCCTACTTCGTCTTCTAGTTCAGTAGGGAAGGGGCCACTACCAACACGAGTACAATATGCTTTAAAAATTCCGATTACATCACCGATTCGGGTAGGCGCAACACCAAGTCCCGTGCAAGTTCCAGCAGTTACTGTATTTGAAGATGTTACAAAAGGATAGGTTCCAAAGTCAATGTCTAACATTGTTCCTTGTGCTCCTTCCGCCAAGATTTTCTTTCCAGCTTTCAATGCATCATTGATATATTGTTCACTGTCAATTGCGTCAAGCTCTTTTAATTTCTCAATGGCATCCATCCAAGGACCTTCTAATTCATCCAGGTTATATTGAAAATCAGGAAAGCGCTGTAACATTGCAACATGTTTTTTTACCAATGCTTTGTACTTATTTTCAAAGTTAGGAGAATATATGTCGCCAACTCTCAATCCATTTCTACCTGTTTTATCCATATAAGTTGGTCCTATTCCTTTTAAAGTAGAGCCAATTTTATTCTTGCCTTTTGCATCCTCCGAAGCAGCATCAAGAATTCTGTGTGTAGGTAAAATCAAATGAGCCTTTTTAGAAATAATTAACCGTGAAGGAATATCAATATTAAATGGTTTCAATTTATCTAATTCCGCTTGGAATATAACAGGATCAATTACGACTCCATTTCCAACCAGATTCATAACTCCATCTCTAAAAATCCCTGAAGGTATGGTATGCAATACGTGCTTTGTTCCTTCAAATTCTAGAGTGTGACCCGCATTCGGTCCACCTTGAAAACGAGCAATAATGTCGTATTTTGGAGTTAATACATCGACGATTTTACCTTTTCCTTCGTCGCCCCATTGTAATCCTAAAAGTACATCTACTTTCATTGAACTTGTTTAAAGTGATTGATTGCATCTGCTTTATTTTCGCAAATAGTGTATATTTCATCTAATTTGGAGATGGCAAAAATTTTCTCAACGTTACCAGTTACTCCTGTTAATATTAACTCACCGCCCATTATTCTCGACTTGGTCAATGTCCTCATAAAGAAACTTATGCCAGAAGAATTAGTATGTGTTAATTCTGTCAAGTCAAAAACAATACGATAGTAGTTTTGATTGAGATAGTCAAAAACGATTTTCTCTAATTCCAGATAATCATCGTCTGTTGTAATTTTCCCTGTTAATTGATATACAATCACAGGATCTTCTATATCTATTTGATACGTTAAGTTCATATCAATCTTTTTTTGAGTTTTTCTTTACGCCGTAGAAATAAAGAGAATGATGTTGAATTTCTATATCGAAAATTTCTTCGATAGTCGCTTTTATGTTCTGTATTCTTGGGTCACAAAATTCTAATAATTCTCCTGAATCTGTAAGGACAACATGATCGTGCTGCTTAGAACCATGAGATTTCTCGAATTGAGCAATGTTTTTACCAAATTGATGTTTCCGAACTAAACTACATGCTAAAAGTAAATCAATAGTATTGTAGAGTGTTGCTCTAGATACTCGATAATTCTGGTTCTTCATTTTTACATACAGCGCCTCAATGTCAAAATGACCTTCGTAATTGTATATTTCATCGAGTATAGCAAAGCGTTCTGGTGTTTTTCTATGCTGATTCTGCTCCAAGTATGCAGAGAAAATATTTTTGACCTTCGTACGTAACTCTTCGTGAATCATCTTTCATTCGGTAAGCAACAAAATTAAAGTTTAATAAGCGATTTTGTGACTTTTACCCAAAAATGTTTGCCGAGTTTTCAACAAGTTATTACTTTAAATCAATAGATATAGCGGTTCAGTTTAGGACTTCCCACTAAAGGACCTTCTCCAAAATATCTCCTTTACTATAACCATCTAGCGAACATTGCATAATAATTGGTTCACATTCTTCAATTTGTGTAGTAGAAAAACCCAATGCTATTCCATATTTCTCAACAAGTTGTTGCTCTTTTGGATCAACGAATCCGTCAACTACAACCATTTGAATAAACTCGATAAAGCGTTCATATCTTTCTTCCCTAGAAATTGGAGGTGTCATTGGATAGGAATTAGAATTGCTAATTATTTCAGCAACTTGCTCTTGAGTCAAAGATAATCGTTTGGCAGTTCTTGCTAAAAGTTCCACTTCTGCATCGTCGATTTTTCCATCGACTCTAGCGAGCATCACTAAGTTGTTAAATAATCCTTTATCAGCAGACTGTTTCCCTGATTCAAATAGTTGTGCAATTGTTCCCATATTGTTCTAAAATAATTGGCGCAAAGATAATCTATTAGCTAAGCTCTGCAATAGAATTAATCAATATTTTTTTCAATATATCCAATGAGCGAATGAATTACTTTGATATGAATTTCTTGGGCTCTATCGGCAAATTCAGAATATGGCGCTCTTATTTCAATGTCACACAAATCAGCCATTTCTCCACCTGTTTTTCCCGTTAAGCCAATTATTTTCATTCCCTTCTTCTTGGCAACATGAATTGCGTTGAGAATGTTTTGAGAATTGCCAGAAGTTGAAATTGCTAAAAGAACATCATTCCCCCCCCCGATTCCTTCTACAAATCGTGAAAATATCTTGTCAAAACCGTAATCATTACCGACACAAGTAATGTGACTTGGGTCAGATATAGAAATTGCCGCAATTGAAGGACGATCTTCTCGGTATCTTCCTGTAAGCTCCTCTGCGAAATGCATGGCATCAGACATGGACCCTCCATTTCCACAGCTAATTATTTTCCCACCTTTATTAAGGTTTGAAACCATTACTGCACCTGCTTTAGCGATAAGTGAGTAATTTTCAGTTGTGTTGAATTTTGCTAAAATTTCTGTTGCCTCAGAAAATTGGTCTGCTATTTGTTTATTACTCATGGTAATTGAATTAAGAATCAAAAATAAATAAATTTATGGCAGTTGAGATAAATAAAATCAATTTGCTATATTTGAACCCGAGCTAAACCGCTCTAAAACAAATTAATTATGAAAAAAAGTTTACTAGTCCTAATAGTTACCTTCATCACAACTCTGTCTTTCTCTCAGCAGTCAGAGTGTTTTTTGCGATTACAAAAAGCATTTGATGCACGTGGAGCTTATACTGTTTCTGATGATATGCACAGAAATGTGATAATTTCGTATTTTCAAACGGATGGTGGTTCTGTTTGTTATTCAGGAAAAGCTCGAGTGGAGAACGGTTTAATCGTTTCCATATTTTTACAATATGATGACAACGCTTATGAATTATTAGAGAAGAAATTTTTTAACTCGAAAAAGAATCCTCCAAAAATTGTGAACGGTATTTCAGAAATGATTTTCAATGAGGATGGGGAGAAGTTTAAAATTGTTTTCATTGATCAACTTCGCCCAAAGAAAAAAGCATATAAGGTAGTAGAATTACCAGACGATTTATAGAGAAATAGAATCATTTAAAATCCTGTTCAATTGTTGAGCAGGATTTTTTGTTTAGAATCATTACTTTTACAGCAATGAATGTTTTCAAGAACAAAGTGGCATGGGTTGTCGGTGCATCTTCTGGAATAGGAAAAGAGATGGCTATTCAATTAGCTAAGAATGGAGCTAAAGTTATTCTTTCTTCTCGGAAGAAAGAACAATTGGAAGATGTTCTTGTGCTATTAGATAGGAAAAGTGAGCATTTAATTCTCCCGTTAGATTTAGAAAATTCTGAGAACTTTAAGGAGCTAGCAAAACAAGTTATTGATAAATACAATCGCATAGATTTTTTATTGAATAACGGAGGATTGTCTCAACGTTCAAATGCTTCGGAGACACCGATAGAGGTCGATAGAAGAATTATGGAAATCAATTATTTTGGAAATATTGCATTGACCAAAGCAGTTCTACCGTATATGCAAACCCAACAATCTGGGCATTTGGTTATTATTTCGTCTATCGCTGGAAAATTTGGATTCTTTTTGCGCAGTGCTTATTCTGCATCTAAACACGCCTTACATGGCTTCTACGAGAGTCTTTTATTGGAGGAAGAAAAGAACAATATCAAAGTGACCATTGCTTGCCCAGGTAAGATTAACACAAATATTTCTATGAATGCGCTTAATTCTAATGGCGAAATGCATGGAAAAATGGATCACAATCAAGAAACAGGAATGTCGGCAGAAGAATGTGTTAAAGAGTTACTTTCTGCAGTTCAAAAAGAGAAGAAAGAGGTTCTAATTGGCAATAGAGAGATTAAGGCTGTGACTTTGAAACGATTCTTTCCGAAGGTATTTTGGAAAGTTATTAGGAAACAGAAGACTACTTGATGATTGATAATTTTCAATTAGTAATTATCAATAGAAGAAATTTTCGCTTAATTACAATTGATCAATTTCATTCTCTATAACAACTTTTTTCCCTTTCATAAACCATTTAGAAATTCTATCAAAATTGGTGAGAATAAAATATCCAAGAATGATATTTATCCCTGACGTTATCCATTCGGTATAATCCACTTTAATTAAGTCAAAAGTTGTAAGTATATCATCCAGAGCATTCACTTTTTTTATACTTGATTTGAATGAAAGAAACGTGTTTTTTAAGAATGGACTTATATTTGTAAATAGTAAATAACTACTAATAAGTACCAAACCAATCTTAATAAATGCCGTTGAATCTATACTACCTAATTTTATTTCTGATGTGTCATAATTTTTAGTGAGCCTGAGTAGTTTAATTATTCGGTCCGTTTTAAAAATTAAGAACCATGCAATTATGCCGTAAACAACAATTGGGGTTAGAGAAGAAATTGTATAAAATATGTCAGAACTTAAAAAAAGCAAATAATAGACCATAGAAATTAAAGAATAAGTCAGTTGAATTAATAAATACAAACCGAATAATTTCAATGTTAATCTAAAAAAATCTTTTTTTGTCATACCTATTATTAGTCAACAAAAAGAGGTCTTTCTCCCATCATTGCATTCACTTCTTTTTTCACTTCTGCGATAACAGCTTCATCTCCAATATTCGTAATTACTTTGTCCATTAATTCGACAACTTTAACCATTTCGCCTTCTCTGACACCTCTCGTTGTAATGGCAGGAGTTCCCACTCTAATACCTGAAGTTACAAATGGAGATTCGGTATCAAAAGGGACCATGTTTTTGTTAACGGTAATATCAGCAAGAACTAGTGCATTTTCAGCATCTTTTCCTGTAACCCCCTTTGATCGTAAGTCAATAAGCATCGAGTGATTGTCTGTTCCTCCAGAAACAACGCCATAACCTTTGGCAACAAATGCTTTTGCCATTGCTTGAGCATTTTTCACAACTTGTTGCATGTATGTTTTATAGTCATCAGAAAGAGCTTCTCTAAATGCTACTGCTTTAGCAGCAATCACATGTTCTAATGGTCCACCTTGAGACCCCGGAAATACAGCTGCTTCTAACAATGCTTTCATAGATTTTGGATTTCCATTCTTCCATTTCAATCCAAAAGGGTTATCGAAATTTTTTCCCATCATAATGACTCCTCCTCTTGGTCCTCTGAGTGTTTTATGAGTCGTAGTAGTAACAATGTGGCAGTATTCCATTGGATTATTGAGAATTCCTGCAGCAATTAACCCTGCTGGATGTGAAATGTCAGCTAAAATCAATGCACCAACTTTATCCGCGATTTCTCGAACTCTTTTATAGTCCCAATCACGTGAATAGGCAGATGCACCACAAATAATTAGTTGCGGTTTTTCGCGTAGAGCAACTTCTTCCATCATATCATAATCAACACGTCCTGTTTCTTTGTTAACACCATAAAAGGATGTTTTGTATAACTTTCCAGAGAAATTAACTGGAGAACCATGTGTTAAATGTCCACCATGAGATAAATCAAATCCTAGAATTTTGTCGCCAGGCTTCAGGCAAGCTAGCATAACAGCTGCATTTGCTTGAGAACCAGAGTGAGGTTGAACATTCGCCCATTCTGCTCCAAAAAGTTTACACAATCTCTCAATAGCAATTGTTTCAATTTTATCAACAACTTCACAACCTCCATAATAGCGTTTGCCAGGAAGTCCTTCAGCATATTTATTGGTAACAATACTTCCCATTGCTTCCATTACTTCGTCGCTTACAAAATTTTCTGATGCGATAAGTTCAATGCCATTTAATTGTCGATGTTTTTCATCTTCGATTAAATCAAAAATTGCGTTGTCTCTTGTCATCTGATTAATAATTTCGTTTGTAAATTAATTTTAATCCTTCGCTAAGTGTAGTTTCAGGCTTGTATTGAATGAGTGATTTTAATTTTTTAGAACTTCCAACTCTCCGTTCTACTTCATAATCGTATCGTTTTTTAGGTGCTTCTATGTATTTGATTTTAGAAGTAGAATTCGTAATTTCTTTTATCTGCTCCGCAACATCAGTGATGCACCATTCTGCTTCATTAGCAATGTTGATCGTATGACATCCTTTTAAATCCATTAAGCGGACACATGCATCCACTGTATCATCAATATATGTGAAATCTCTTGTTTGTTTTCCTGATCCAAAAACAGTGATCGGGTTGTTGGCCAATGCTTGCTCAAAAAACAAGGGAATAACCATTCTGTTGTCCTGATTCCATCCGTAAACATTAAAGAAACGCAATGAAATAACATCAACACCTTTCTCTTCATGATGTGAAGCTAAATAAATTTCATTGTAGCGTTTCGCCATAGCATAAGAAGTTCTTGGATCAACCAACACTTCTTCTGTTAGTGCATTGTCGATGGCGGAATGCCCGTAAATTCCACTTGTAGAAGCGTACATTATTTTTTTAATGTTGTTCACTTCTGCCGCATTCACTACATTGCGGGTTCCTATTACTTCAACATCCATTGTTTCAACAGGATTGTCTGCAACAATATCCACACCTAAAACGGCTGCTAAGTGGAAAATTAAGTCGCACCCTCTAGAAGCATCAATAACAGTATCTAAAACTCTAACATCACCTTTGCGAAAATCTATTTTGGAAAAAGTGTCTTTCTCCAATTTATTTCCTCTCAATAAAGAGTCTAAAACCACAACTTGATGACCATCATCAACGAGTCGTTTCGTTAAATTACTCCCTATAAACCCTGCTCCTCCGGTGATTAAAATTTTCATACTATTGATTTGTTACAAATATCATTAATTATTTCAAAATAGCGCTATGAAATGTTCATTTTAAGGATGGATTGGGAGAAGTGAAATTGATAAATCAGAGTTAAGGCTTTTAAAGTAATCTCTTTACACAATTCAATCGGTGAGAAATTTTGCCAGTTTCTGTTCGAATAATACCCTCTTTAGTGATTTTATCCTCTCTTACATGGCCAGAAGCATGGATAATATTTCCTTCACCATCTAGTATTCCGACATGATTAATTGAGTTGTTGCTGTTTTCGAAGAATGCCAAATCGTTTGCTTGAATGTTTTCAAAATTAACGGGTATTCCTGACAAAACTTGTTGAGATGCATCACGGGGTAAATTGATTTCAAAAAAACGATAAATAACTTGCGTTAAACCAGAACAATCAATGCCAAAAGGAGATTTTCCGCCCCATAGATAAGGTGTGTTGATGTAATCTAAGGCATACTCAATTGGCGAGTTAAATGAAGAAAATGGTTTGTCTGGAAAAGAAAATTCTTCATTCGCAGATGTGAAAGTATTTTCTTTTTGAGGAATAAAAGAACCTCTACAGATTCTTTGAACTCCTTTAGTGCCGATTAGAGTTGTTTCTCTTTCAGTTAGATATGATGACTCTTTCTGCCACTTATAATTTTCTTCTTCTGTCAGTTTTTCAAAGTGTTTGGAATCAATATATCCCGAATAGTTATCTGATTGAGTGGTAATTTTAGCCCAAGGCCCATTGATTTCTTCGACAGTAATTAACTCCCCAAATAATAATTGTGTGACTATTTCAGCTAGGTCTTTATCTTCTGCTCTAACTGGAGCAATACTCACTTTACAAAGTGCGGCAAACATTATTTAGAAGGAAAATTTCGACTATCTTTCAAGTTCGTTAATTGCTGGACGTGTCGTTGATTGTGATAAGTAACAAACAATAAAGCATCACCCAAACGCAAGCGAACAATTTTAGAAATTGAGATTGGTATTTTAACACGTCTTAAATTAACAGTTGCCGCTTTATCGATAATACTTAGAAAGTCTTCCTGTTGTTGAATAAACGTTTCTACTTCATTTCCCGTTACTAAGCTAGTATCATACGTAGGATTATTTCCTTTTTGTGCTCGAAATTTTCGCTTAATATTATTTAAACGTCCTAATTTCATAGATTTCCATGCAGAACGTCCTAATGGTGAACTGATAAATGCTTCTTTTGTTGAGGTAAATCGAGTATTTTCAATTTTCTTTAAAAATGTAGGGTGATAATATTTGCCATATTCATTAACATGTGCAAGAATTTGAGCAACACTCCATACTCCTGGATTTGGAACCCAAGAAAGTTGAGAATCAGTCATTTTACGACCGTACTTGATCATAAAGTCAATGTTTGACTGAGTAATTTCTCGAACTGTATGAAGTAATTGAGCTGTTGTCATTTTATAAATTAAGGGCTTGATTCCAATTAGAAACAAAAATAAAGAATTATTAGGGAATTGACATTGTTTTAACGAAAAGATAATATTCTTCTATGATGAAATGCTTTGTTTTTAGATTGAAGTTGTTTAAAGTCCAATGTTGAAAAGAAAGAATATTACTAACATATTGA
>CAXBMR010000014.1:0-67224 GCA_963976995.1 uncultured Fluviicola sp. | reverse complement strand
CAATATGTTAGTAATATTCTTTCTTTTCAACATTGGACTTTAAACAACTTCTATAAAAATCCATACAGGAATTAATGTAAAAACCAGAGAGATAATATACAACAAATCCACTTCATCAAAGGTGTCAGACATATCAATACTTCCAGAAGCTATAGAACAAGTTGGAGATAAAATCAGTAAGATTTTAGCTGATGGGGGATATGATTCTAAACGTAGTTATTCCAGTTTTTCTCCTCAAATTAAAGTACTTATACCACCTAGGAAACGTGCTGTTATCGATAACATAACTCACCAAAGAAATACAGCAGTGAACTTCATAGATGAACATAGTAGATCAAGGTGGAAAAGAGAAGTAGGTTACCATCAGAGGTCAATAGTCGAGAACACATTCAGCCGATGGAAGACTATATTTGGAGAAAATATACAGTCAAAAAATGAAAATGCACAACAAGTAGAAGTAACAATAAAATCTGAAATACTCAATAAAATGACCAGTCTTGGCATGCCAAAATGGAACAGAATTTATTTCTTGAGATAATTGTCGCATCAATTTTAACTATCTTTGTGCTGTGAATTATCCATGCAACAAGACCCTTTGGAGGAAGAGATACTTCAGGAATTGGAATGGGCGGAATTCAATATTCCATGCACGAGATGACGCGTGAAAAATTGATGGTGATAAAGAGTAATTTGATTTGAGTGGAATTTTGAATACATCACCAAGCAAGAGGCTCACATGATAACTTATGATTCCTGTATAAATCAATTATTTTGCTTGATAAAGCGAGCGGTTCCATAGTCCTCAAGAACTAAAGTGTATAAACCATCTGCTATGTTGTTAAAATCAATTCTATAATTTTCAATTTTCCCTTTGGAGATTAATTTTCCAGAATAATCGTAAAGAACATAGTTGACGTCTGTAATAGAAAAATGAATGTCAGAGTTAGTAGGATTCGGAAAAACCTCAAAACTGATGTCGTCTGAAAATTCTAGCCCCAGAGTACAAGATCCTGCTGTTACGGTTACTCCAGGAGCAATTGTACCGGGAAGTCCAATAGTTCCTGAAGGAGTATTAAAAGTAAATGTTTCATCAAAAACCCCTAAATTCGTACTGGAACCTCCAATGTAGTAATCTCCCATTCCTTTAAGTGTATCATCTGGACAATTTGAAAAATTATTTGTAACACAGAAAATACCGTCATTATTGAACACTGCATCCATTGTTTGGGTATTACAATTAGAAAAATCATTGCCTAAGTCCATGTTTGATTGATTGTTTACCTCTCCTTGATTATTCATATTGTTCAATATGGAGATAGTACCAAAATTGGTCAATGTTCCTGTTTGATCATTTAAAAAATCGAACACAGAAACAGTTCCGTTATTACTGATGACGCCTTGATTAAATAAGCTATCTACAATGTTTGCAACACCTCCATTTGTAAAAACCGCATTGGGTGAAAAGAGCAACCGACTTACAGTAAAGTCGCCTTGATTAGTCAAATTGGCAGTGCCATCAGCCCAAAAGTCTCTACCGGTAGCATCCTCTGCTAAAGATCCGTTAGCATTAATTAAAATTTGTCCAGCTGTATAATAAATGTCCGTATTCATGATTAAATCATGATTTATGATTAAATTATCTCCGCTTGCTGGCAAACAAAAACAATCCCAAACGATTGGGTTGTAAAAATCTCCATTGGCAATCGTAGTTTTAGTTTGTGAGAAACTGATTAAAGGTAGAAGGGTCACTAAAAGTAGAATTGTTTTCATAATGTATATTACTTATATTTAAAGGCTAATATACTAATAATTTAAAGAAAAAGGTGTCTTATTTTGAATCAATGAAAGTAGGTGTATTTAAGATACCATGTGAATCTTTCGTGTGGGCTTCCAGATTTCTCTGAAAGCCTTTATGTACAGGAGATGATTGTATTATCGAACCAGATTGAGATTGGTTAAACTTTCAGTTTGAATAAGTAATTTGGGGCGCTATGTACATACCCTAAACCTTTTCCATGAGCGATTAATTCCTCCATTGTATGAGTCTTTCTACTTTTGGTCTTGAAATACTTCTCAAGATTTTTATCTGAAACTCGATACTTTCCGTTCTTTGCGTTAACAACTCCAATCAATTCCAAATCCTTATCTATATAAACGACACAGCGTCGCCATGACTATTGTTAACCAACAATATCCCACCTTTTCTCAGATACTGTTTACATGGCTGTGAAATTATACCAGCATATTGTGAAATCATTAAATCGAAAGTATTCTTCTCAAGGTTTAATTTCTTTGTGTAATTGATTGGTAGAAAGTCATATTTAGTAGTTTCATCATAAACCTTCTTCTTCTTAATCATTTTCATCACAACTTCTGACTTCGAAAAGAATTTCTTGGCTTGTCTGTCAGTATCAATATAGAACACATATGGAATATGAAACGAAGCTGTGATATGAATAAAACTTCCTGGATAAATAGCTCTCCTAACGTCAAATCTCTCAACGAATAGTTGCCAAAGATGCTCTCTTTCAAAACTGTTATCCAGAAAATACTTCTTATATAGTTCTTGCGGGGTCATAATCTGAAATTAAACAAATTTGTCGAACCGCTAAATGACTTATTTCATCTATCATACGGAAGATTTCGTACCGTTGCTTTTTTGGTTAAAACCTACAAAAAAGCCCTACAACTCTATGTTGCAGGGCTAAATGTACTCGAGGCGGGACTTGAACCCGCACGCCCCGAAGAGCACAGGATTTTAAGCACCATCGAAGACCTGCATTGCAGTGCATTCGAGTGCAAAACACGACAAAATCATGCAAAATGGAACATTATCGCGCACCATTATTGCACACTATTCTATGTTTAAAACATCTTTTTTTTTGTCAAAAAAGATCATTAACTTTATCTACAGTCTTTTTTAGATTCTATGGATATAGAAATTGATTATGGTGACATTTTTTTAAATACTGCTGCACGACAATTTATTCAATTGGGGGTAAATAATGTGACTTATGAATCAATTGTACAAGAATGCAAAGGAGACTCACAAGCTCCACCTGTAGAGTATAAAAATTTACAAGATATTGTATCTGCAATGGCACCCATCTTTTTTGATGCTAGAAAGAAGCTGTGTAATAGTGTGAATTTGCCTGACAATTTAGCTGAAGAGTTTGTTCAAATAATGAAGCACTGCTCAGATTTTTTTTTATTTTTTTCTCCCCAAACTGTGGTCCTATTAAGGGAACGGTATACATACGCTTTTGAAATTTACGAGAAACATTTGAAAGATGTTGTATTACAGAAAATTGAGAAGAATTTTATAACAGGTATCAAACAAGGTGAGTATCAAGTTGATTTTAATCCGATCATTTCTGCAAAATTATGTTTGGATCAAGTTCAAGTTGCGTTTGATCAATTAATTTTTCCAAATGACATCTATAACCCATGGGACGTGATCAGAGTAATTACCCGCAATCAATTATTTGCAATGTGCACAGATCCTAAGTTATCAATGTCTATTCTAAACACTTATTGATTTAATCCAACAACAAAGCTTCGATTACTAAAGCCAGGTAACATGTCATCAAAGGTGTGTTCAATCTCATCACCATCTTCTATTAAGGCCATTGAGTATATCAACGGAACGAAATGATCAGGAGTTGGAGCCGCTAATAATCCATTTTTATTCTTTTGATAATCCAATATCGCTTTTACATCGCGGTCATCAATTCTGTTTTTGATCCACTCATCAAATTCTTGTTCCCAACCATATAGGCTTAGATCGCCACTTTGCATTTTCGACATAGCTAGTTTTAGGTTATGAATCAATGCCCCACTTCCAATGATCAATACTCCTTTCTTCCTGTATTCTTTAAGTTGTGTGGCTAAATCATGATGGTATTGAGGTGGTCTATGATAATCAATGCTTAACTGAAAAACAGGAATGTTTGCTTCAGGAAAAAGGTGTATCAGCATTGGCCAATTACCGTGATCAAATCCCCAATCAGTGGTAGAATTAATTTCTGATATGGAATTGGCTAATTCGTTTGCCAATTCTGGATTTCCAGGAGCTGGATATTTTTGGGTATAATAATTGTCTGGGAAGCCATAATAATCATAGATTGTATTCGGCCACGGTGATGCGTTAACAAAACTACCATTTGTACACCAATGGGCTGAAATAACCAGAATCGTTTTTACTTCATAATTTTTTCTAATTTTCTGCCCTAGATCACCCAAATAACTCAAAAATGGATTTCCATACGCTGGCAAAGGAATGTCCATCGGATTCCCGTGCGAAGTGAAAAGTACAGGGAGCTTTTGTCCAGTTTCGGATTGCTCATCTAATACTTTTGCTAAACCTGATACTCCGATCGCTCCTATTGCCATAGTTCCTAAACTTATTGATTTGATAAATGTTGATCTTTTCACTTGGTTCTTATTTTGTCCAAAAGAACATTTAGTTGTTTAAGTTCGTCTTGACTTAAACTATCTAAATATTGATCTTCCCAATGTTCACAATCAGACATACTATTTAATAATTCAGTTCCGCGTTTTGTTATCATTACGTCTTTTTGACGACGATCTAATTTGTTTTCCTTTCTGTCTACTAGGCCTTTCCCATACAATCGATCTACTATTCGACTTACATCAGAATTTTTGTCAAGCATTCCTTCTTTGATAAACCCTATCGATAAGGCCTCATTCTTGTGACGATACAATATTCTCAAAACATTGTATTGTGGAGCTGCCAAGCCGTATTCTTTTAGAAGATTAAAAAATTCTTCTCCGATTACATTGTTGGTGTAATATAAATTGACAAGTGCCTTATGGCACTCATTACGAAAGTTCATTTTAACTTCTGATTCTATATTCATACGTTCGCCTAATTATTTTTACGATGTTGGGTTATTGCAAAATCAAGTGAGTCAAGATACTCCCATGCGCTTACAATAATTATGTTCGACATCTTTTTTTTCTGAAATAATTTATATTTATCCCTTGAACATTCTGATGTCATAGTGATTTTACAAGAGTTCATAATTTGATTTTCAATTGCAAAAGTGAATTTAATTTTTTGATTTTGAATTTTAGTTACAAATGAAATTTTTCCTTGCAAAATAAAATCCTCGACAGTCCACATTTGAATTTCACTTTCCTTTCCTGCCCACATCTCCACCCATAATAATGAACCTGTGCACAACGAATCATTTCCTAAGTGCTCAATGCTTTTAACATTAGGCATCCAATTGGCTAATTGCGAACTACTTGTCAGAAGTTTCCAAATAAGGAACTTGTCCGCAATTACTAATCTAGTCTCCGTATATAATTTTTGTAGCACTTTGATTCATTAATTATAGGGAAGAATGACCACAGCGACATCAAATTATTCCTTGCAATATTAGATGTCAAATTTGTAATCATTCACCTCTGGTTTACTGTATGTTTAATCTGTTCTTATGAGACTTTATAACCTCAATAGCATTCGTTACATGACCACTAAACTTGAATTGAGATTCGAAAACATCGAGAATCTCTCCATCAGTGTCTATAATATAAGTGACTCTTCCGGGTAGAATTCCTAAAGACTTAGGAACTCCAAACAACTTTCGCGCTCCTCCTTCAACATCACTAAGTAAGTCGAAAGGTAAATTATTGCGTGTTGAAAAATCAACATGAGAATCTTGATTCCCAGAACTTATACCAATTACTTCGGCACCTTGGTCTTGGAATATTTCATAGCTATCTCTGAACGCACATGCTTGTTTCTGGCATCCAGGGGTGTTGTCTTTTGGGTAAAAAAACAGAACTACAATTTTCTCTCCAATGTAGTCATATAGATTAACCTCAACGCCTTCTTGATTCGTTAACTTAAAGTCGGGTGCAATATCGCCTATTTTAACTTTCATCCAAATCACTATTTAACTCAGTAAGTAAATCTTCTACACTTGCTCTATTATGATAATTTCTATCGAATTGTCGCCAAGACACTCTAGAGTATCTGTCAACAATAAATGTTGCTGGTATGGGTAGCGTCTCTGATTCGTCCGATTGTGTCTTTTTCAAATTGGCTCTTAGCAGAATGTTATAAATCATTTTCAGTCCTTTACTTGGTACAAATGCAACATCAAATGCTTTCATTAGTTTATAATCTTCATCATGGATGATTGGGACGTTTATATTAGTTTTCAATATTGTCTTATTTATATTTTCTTGATTCTCTGGAGTTATAATTAAAACGCTGACTCCTAGTTTTTTAATTTCATTTAAACCATCTTGCAATTTTTTCAAATGAGGGATACAGACAGGACACCATTGCCCACGATAGAAAATGATGACCGCTTTGTTTTCTTTGATAAGTTCAGATAGCTGGACTCTCTTATCATCTTGATCGAAAGCAACAAAGTCCTCCACTAAGTCTCCCACATATAATCCATGACATTCGGTTACATTTTTTTTATTCATTATTAAATAATTGTACTTAGCCTAACACTAAGTTAATAATAAATATGTATGTACAATAGATGTACGTACATATATAATTGTATTTCTAAATTACCGTGAACGTCTACGTTGAATTAGTTGAATTGAATTCTAATTTTATCTAGTAGGCTATTTAATACATTAATTTCCTTTTGATTGAGACCAGATAGAATGTCGTCTTCCGTATTCTCGAAAATCTTAAGTTTTTCAAGTAATTGAATTCCTTTTGTGGTTATAAGAACATCTTTCAATCTTCGATCAGTTTTACTTTCCGTTCTCTCGACTAATCCTTTTTTTAATAAGCGATCCACAATCCTGCTAACATCAGAATTTTTATCTATCATCCGCTCCCTAATTATTTTAAGGGAAGTAGTATTTGGAGACTGACCTTTAAGGATTCTAAGCACGTTGAACTGTGCAGCGGCAAGACCATGTTCTTTAAGTATAAAATGGAACTGTTCGCCAACCAACATGTTGGTGTAGTAGAGATTAACCAGAGCCTTGTGATAATCGTTGCGAAACTTGCTTTTTAACTCTTCTTCTATTCTCATACATGTTAAATTTAATCTACAAGCCTAATTCGCTCCTTAAATGATTATCAATATTAGAATGTTTTTTCCAATATTCCACTCTGATTGAATTAATTAATTTTGCTTCAGTAGTAAGTCGTTTTTTATTTTCCCCCCATCCACTTTCATAGGATTCACTCCAAGAAATAATTTTATGCGGAAATGAAGTTTCGTATATAATAGATAATGATCGATCTAATGAAGGGTACTGTATAGAATAGACAGAAGTTGAATCATTCATTTTCTTTGATGACGTTTCGCATTCATAGGCTTGAAATTCACCATGCATTAGTCGTAAGTAAAAAAACGAAGGAATGATTTTCAAGCTTCCTTCTGGTAGATTTTGGGGTTGAAGGCGAATCATAGTCCAAATATCATCTTCTAAAATAGTCTTTTCAACTACCAAATTTTCAAAAGATTGATCTTCAAAATAACTAAGTAATTTCACTTCAAACTTCTTTTTATTAGTCAATTCCATATAAGTATGTCCACACCACTCTTGAGAAGAGGAAGATATTTTTAATGAATGTTCACCATTTTTGTACGGGTAAAAAGTTGAAGTCATCATCGAATATGGATAAATTCCTGTATTGAATTTTTTTGTAAAATTAAGCTTGAGAATTGAAACATCTGTTTTGGTAGGGGATTCTGATTTTGTCCCCTTTTCCAGTGAGAACGGCTCAGTCACAAAAACTAATACGGCTCTTCCTGAATGCAATTCGCCATATCTGGCTTGGGTTAACTCATAACTGGATATTTCGGCCCCACCGTTAAGCCAATACCCTTTGCGATCACTGGCTACTGGCGTTTTTTCTTGTAATGCGTCTTGCTCAACCTGAGAACAAGACGCATTACAAATTATTAATAAAATAGACCCGAATACCAATTTCATGATAGCTTTCCTACTTATTGAAGCTGGCTAGCATTTCCGGGTTACGGAGCCAATTTGCCAACCAAACGACCAATAACATGATTGCTTGAGGTATGAACATTTCTCCATTTGCCATGTGCGTCACAATTGCTCCACCCAAATGGGCGCTTAATAGCAGGACACCTAATGATGATGTTTTAGGAATAATAAACAAAATTGCGACAATAAGTTCACCTACCCCAATAAGCATCAATTTACCGTCCAGGCCCCATTTTTCGAAATTAACGGTTAATTCTTCAGCTCCTATAAGTTTCATAGATGCACTCATTATAAATAAGGCTCCCATTAATCCGACTAATATCCAAGCCCCTATTTTTCTTCCTTTACTTAATTCTTTTGTTTCCATTTTATTTTATTAGTAGTTATTAGATGGTAAATATACAATAACTATACTGTTTAGACATATAATGTTTAAACATCTATTAATCTCGATCACTTGAAATAAACAAAAAAAGGCACCTATAAGATGCCTCTTTAACTCTACCAAGTATAACTTAACTTAAACTATTAAAATGATGATCTCATTTTAGATCCTGTGATTTTGAATAACCACAACTTGAAACGGTAGAATAGCAAATACATGACCGGAATTAATATGAGCGTTAAGAATGTTGCAAATGTTAATCCGAAAATAATTGTCCATGACATAGGGCCAAAGAACATAGTATTGTCTCCTCCTATATAAAAGTTGGCATCATACTCAGTAAGAAGAGTTGTGAAATCTATATTGATACCAACCGCGAGAGGAACAAGGCCTAATACAGTTGTGATAGCCGTAAGAAGCACCGGACGTAACCTTGTTTTACCCGCTTCAATGATAATTGAAATAATTTCATCGAGCGGTAATTGTTCAAATTGTGTCAATCCCAATTCTATTCTATGTCTTTTTCGTATTAAATTGGTATAATCAATTAATACAATGGCATTATTCACAACGACTCCTGCTAGGGAAATAATACCAATCATTGTCATCATTATGACGAAATCCATTTGAAATATAACCTCTCCAAATAATACTCCAATAAGACTAAACATTACTGTAAACATTATTATTAAAGGAGTACTAAAAGCGTTGAATTGGGCGACAATAATTAGAAGAATAATAAAAACTGCGATTAGTAGAGCTTTGGATAAAAATGCCATTTCCTCAGCTTGCTCTTCTCTTTCTCCAGTAAATGCAAACTCTACACCTGCTGCAACTTCATTTTGTTTTTCATACTCTTTTGTCAGCTCCATAACTCGATTCAGAACTTCATTTGGATTTGCACCTGCTGATACTTTTGAATATATTGTTACAAGTGGAATGAGGTCTTTATGAACCACTGAACTGTATGTATTGGTAGGCTTTGGATCTTTGACTAGCGATCTGATTGGAATCCTCAGCATTTTCCCTTTGTTGTTTCTAAAGATCAATTTTTGATCTAGTAGGGCATCAATATCATTCCTTTGATCACTATTGAAACGCACTGCAATGTCATAAATTTCATCACCATCTTTAAAAGTAGATATGTCTGATCCAAAAAGAGCTGTTCTAATTGCACTTGCAATCTGTTGAGTTGAAGTATTAAAAAGACGTGCTTTCTCTCTATCAATAAAAATTGGTAATTCAGGTTTTCCCTTTTCAACATCAAGCTTCAATTTATCCACTCCTGGTATGTTTTTTCTATCCAAAAACAACCTTAGCTTATCTGCTTCATTTAAGAGTTTATCATAATCAAGCTCTCCACTAACTTGAATATTAATGGGTGGAGCGGTAGGTGGGCCAAAACTGTTTGGTTCTACTGATACAGTAACATCTGCAGGAAATTTATTTTTTAATCCTATCGCAATTTCAGCCATTATTTCAGAAGTAATGTAATTTCCCCTAAATTTAAATTCTGGGAAATTTACTGTGATTCTTGCTTTATGCGGAGTACCAGCACCTGAACCCATTCTAACTCCATTGTCACTTGTGCCAGCTCCAACTTGTCCAATTATTGATTGAATGATATGTTCTTCATGCTTTTTATTCACAGTATCAGCAAGATGCTTTTTTAAAATGTCTTCAGTCAAAATTCTTTCAACCTCCAAGGTTGTTTCATTTGTGACATTAATATCCGTACCTATAGGGTGCGAAATAAAAACATTGACATACTTGGGTTGATTCTCTGGAAAAAATAAAACTTTAGGTGCAAACGCTCCGACGATGACAAATGACAGAACTAAAAGACCTATAGTGCCAAGGAAAAATCCAACAGGTCGTCTCTCGTAAAGAGAGAATTTCAGTAGTTTTTCGTAGCCATTTTCTAGAACAGGTAGAAATTTCGTCTGAAACCAAACTGTAGCAGGATCGAAAATAAAAACACTTAACACAACAAATATTCCAGCAATTATAAATAGGTTACTCCACACGGTACTGACAGGAAACAACAAAGCTCCAAGAATTATTAGAACTATTGAAATAACGATGGAGCGTTTTTTATTGGCATGTTTTTGTTCAACCTTCATCCACATTGCTGTAAACACGGGATTAATTACCAATGCAACAAATAGTGAAGAACCAAGAACAATCATTAACGTTATCGGAAGATATTTCATAAATTCTCCCATCATTCCAGGCCAAAAAGCCAAGGGGATGAAGGCTCCTAAAGTTGTAGCAGTAGATGCTATAATTGGCCAGGCAACTTCCCCTACTCCTTTTTTAACAGCAGTAAATGAATCATGCCCTTCCTCCATTAGTCTTTGTACGTTTTCCACTACAACAATGCCATTATCCACGAGCATTCCAAGAGCAAGAACTAGGGAGAAAAGTACCATTGTGTTCAATGAAACTCCCATACTTGATAGAATCAGAAATGACATAAACATGGACATTGGTATTGCTATCCCTACAAAAATAGCGTTGCGCAATCCTAAGAAAAAAAGAAGCACGCCAACCACAAGTAATACACCAAAGATGATTGAGTTTTCCAAATTCGAAACCATTTCTCTCGTTTGACCAGATTGATCATTAGTAATCGACACATTCAGCCCTTCTGGTATAAGTCGCTCACTTTTAGCCTCGTCAATAATTTCATGTATTTTATCAGATGCAATAAGCAAATTATGTCCGCCACGTTTTTTTACATCAAGCATTACAACGGTATTTCCGCCTTCTCGAGCAAAAGATGTAGTGTCAGAATTTGAAAAGCTAATATCTGCAACATCCTTAAGGTAAACAGCTTTTGAATTTTCCCGTTTTACAATAACATTACCAATTTCAAGAGAATTTTTTAATTTTCCTTCAATTTGAATAGTACGCTTGGTCGTTCCGTCTAAATATTCTCCTCCCGACATGGTAACATTCTCCTCTTGTATGGCACTTCGAATATCACCAAATGAAACATCAACCGCTTCAGCTTTATTCGGATCAACCTCAATTACCATTTCTTTCTCTTGAATTCCTCGAATATCCACCTTTGATATTTCTTCAAGATTTTCAATTTTATCCTCTAATATTTCTCCATATTCCTTTAATCGATCAATAGAATAGTCACCAGACAAGTTGATATTCATAATTGGCATTTCAGAAACATCCATTTCAAATATATTTGGCTCTACAGGAAGATCCTTTGGAAAATCCTTGGTTGCTCTTGCTTTATCGACGGCATCTTTAACCTCTTGAAGAGCTTGTTTGGCAGAAACCTTGAAATCGAACTTAACATTTAACGAAGCGTATCCGTTTGTTGATGTGGATTTAATTACATCAACATTTTTAATCGAGTTTAGTTCCTTCTCTAATGGGTCAACAATTTTATCGGAAATTAATTCTGGGGAATTTCCCGGATAAGCAACTCCAACATATATTTCGGGAACTTGCAATTCAGGAAAATTTTCCTTTGGCATATTAATATAAGACATTATCCCCCCAAGTAGAATGATAATAACGATAAGGTATACAGTTTTTCTGTTGTTTACAGCCCAACTCGATATACCAAATTCTTTTTGTGATTCTATACTGTTTTTCATAAAAACGATCTATAATACGTCAACTTTATCTGCCTCGGTAATTCCTTTGGCTCCTCTAATAATTACTTGTTCCCCTTCTTGAATATTTCCAGTAATCATGGCCTCTCCCTTGTATCTCTTTATAACTTCTATATAAACTTTTTTTACACCAAAATGCCCACCCATTTTTTTTGCTAAGACATACACAAATGTGTTGTTATCGGTGTCTTGTAAAATAGCTTCTGAATTTATAACGAGGGCTTTATCAGCTTTAAAGTCTGTCATGTGCACTTTAACCAACTGATTTGGAATTAATAGCGTATTATTCTTGAGATCAATGCGAATTTTAAATGTTCGATTTACTGGGTCAATGTATTTACCAGTATATGTGACTTTAGCAATCAAAACGGTATCATTCAATGAAGGAACAACTAATTCAATTTCAGTTCCAACTTTTATTGAGGAAAGTAAATTCTCTGAAATTGATGCTTCGATGTTAATATTTTTGTTGTCAACGACTCTTAGTAAAGGTATTTGAGGTGCCGCCATTTCCCCTTCACTTACTACAATGTTTTCTATATAACCTGAAAATGGTGCCTTAACTACTGTTTTACCTCTTTGAGAGCGCATCGTTTTTATCTTCTTTTCCAATGCTATTTTATTATTTTTAGCCGTTTCGAAATCGAATTCAACACCAACACCTTCATCCATCAACTTTTGTTGCTTATTGAACATATAAGTTGCCAATTCAAGCGAGTTCTCAACTTCCTCTATTGTTGATTGTAAAACTTGAGAGTCGATTGTGATCAAAGATTGTCCTTTTGAGACTTTTTGACCTTCTTTAACATGAATTGTCTTGATCACACCACTTGCTTCTGCATTGATTAATGCATCCTTATCAGAGTCAACAGACCCTTGAATTGTTATTTCATGTTTAAAATCCTTTTCAGTGACATTTTCCACAGTCACCAACGGGATAAGTACGGCTTCTTTGGGTTGTTCATCTTTGATCTCATCATTACTGCAAGCATTCAAGAAAAGTAAAGTAGCAGATAATGCCACAGGAAGAAATAATTTAAACTTCATTATTTGGATTATTTATTTTGTAAGATGTTGTTATGTAATTTGTCGAGGTTCAATTGTGCTTGGAGTAATTCCATAAGCGCCCCTAGGTATTGAGAATGAGCCATCATTAACTGATTTTGTTTCTGAGTAACAGTTATGCTATTTCCTTTACCAATGTTCTCCTTTGTAATGGCATTATTGTAAATACGTTGAGCCAATTCAACATTTTGCTTTTGAAGCTCAAGTTTATCTTGTGCTCCTTTAATATTATTTTTTATCTGTATTTCTTGGGAAACAAGTACTCTTTCGAGTTGTTCTAGTGTGTTCTGATCTTTCAATAGAGAAATTTTTGCCTGTTGTGTTCTTGCGTGACGTTGAAGCCCTGAGAAAACTGGCACTTGTAGTTGCAGACCCCAAACCGTTTGAGGATACCATTTTTCATCTTCAAAAAAGTTAAACTCACTGAGGTAGGCGTTGTATGAATGAGAGAAAAATGCATACAAAGATGGGAGATTGGCAAATTTGTTATTTTTCACATTGTAAGATGATAATTTTACTTTTTTCGCCATTAATTCTAATTGCAAGTTTGAATTAATATCACCAGTCCTTAATGCGCTTTCCATCATAAGAACATCAGTAGTTTCTGTTATTTCAATTTCCTCATCCATTGGGTATCCCATGGAGAGTTTTAGAAGTGTTAAAGCATTTTGATACTGAATTTCTGTGGCAATTTGAGCATTCTTTGTTATTAGCAAGGAATATGATAATTGATCCATATCTTCTTGCATCATCAATCCGAGTTCTAAGAAATGTTGTTGCTTATCTACGATATTTTGAGTTAAAACAACCATGGAATCAGCAAATTCCAGACTTTCTTTTGCAATACTTGCCAATTGATATGCTTGTATTACATTAAAAACTACATCTTCCTTAGTAGACATTGCCGCAGATTCTTGGAAATCCTTGAAATATTTGGAAACCTGAAGTCCAACAATATAAGAACCGTTAAAAAGCAACTGATTGGCTTGTAATGTACCAGTTGTAGAAAATTCTGTACCCATTCTGAATTCCATAACCTCACCAGGTTGTGCTGTTGGATTAAACAGAGTAGCATCTACAACGGAAACGGGGATATTAATGAAATGGTTAAATTGACCCGATAGGTCTATTTGGGGTAATCCCATACCACGCGTTTCAACTATCTGTTGTTGTGCATTTTCGATGTTAAAATATGCGTTCTGAATGTCCAAGTGATGCTCCAAGGCATAGTTTTTTGATTCCGATAAAGTAAAATAAGTTGAATCTTGAGCTCTGCTATTAATTGAGAACAATATGGCTATAGCCAGCAATGTGTAATTAATTTTCATGATTAAAATTTGAATCGTGCTTTAAATATTCTCTCCCTTTTTCATTTACCATTCCCTTAATGTGAAAGATGATTAGCTCATTAAATAAATCTTGAAACTTAAATTCAGGCCACGGAAATATCGTACCGTTCATTATTGAATCTGTAGCTGAAATATAGAGTTTGGCAACAATATTAACATTCAAATCAGAGCGATAAATTTTTTCTTTTATACCCCTTTGAATGTTTTCCTTTATCATCGAATATACAAAATCCCATTTGTGTGCTTCCATTATGGACATGGCTTCGGGATGGTACTTTTTTAAATCATAGAAAACGGTAGGATTAACGTCCTTCAAGTGACCGATGACTAATTCACTTAAACTATTTAAACCGTCAATTGCATTGTTCGAGTTTTGCTGACAATTAATACAAATTGCCTTGTTCAATTCAACTTTCATTTCAATTATAGACATTACAAGTTCTTTTTTATCATTAAAATACTTGTAAATCGTTTTTTTCGAAATTCCGAGCTCACGCGCCAAGTCATCCATGGTGACCGACTTGATTCCATACTTCATATATACAGCAGATACTCTCTCTAGTAATGCTAAGTTAGCTTCATCCATGGCGCAAAAATAACATAATCTCACTAATTAGAAACTATTTACACCTAAATAGTTTCTACACGATCAACTTTAGAGACATTTACCACCGATTACAGCACCTCAAAGTCATCCAAGTTCGCAGCGATATAAGCCATTGAAAGATAGTGCCCAGTCAAAACAGCCTCGCTAGAACTTCCAGTAAACAACTTAGCATTTGGTCCAGCAGCGATTGTGAGCTTAGTAATAAAGGTCTTGCGTAACACCCCAAATTTCATCGGTCGATTATCTGTGAAGCTGTTGAAGTGTGAAAAAGCACGAGAAAGTAATCCCTTTGCTTGCTCTAGGCTTTGATCTGGACGATCAATGATTCGGTCATCTGATTCCTTGTGTTGATCATATCCCAGCTCCTTCAAAAGGGAAAGAAGAGACTTGGTAACAGGGATATATTTCATGTGTTCTTTAGAGGTTCGCCCCCTCATTAGTCTATTCACTTTGAGGTTCGGGATGCGGCATACATGCTTGCCATCATCTACTGGTACAATATCACTCCATTTGAGCGTCAGCAGCTCTTCTCTTCTCAAACCTGTCTGAAGTCCTAATTTATATGCAGGTTTCAACCAATCACGATAGTAGTACTTTCCAGATGGTTCATGCCGACTATTCTCAACGGTTATGGCGTCAAGTATTTTCTCGAACTCTGTTTTATTGATTATTGACACATGTGTTTTCACAGTATTCAATTGTAAATGATTAAAAGTATTTGGGACGTCATCACGGTCTTTAACTCTCCTGATCCAGTTGAACAGTGTTTTCATGATGCCCATGTGCTTATTATAGGACCTTTCTCCAAGTTTTAAATCATTGAGCAGGTACTCATGATAGATGCTCACTTCTTCATCCTTAATATCCCTTGGGCTCATTCCATCAAAATGATAGCCAGCATTCTTCAATGAGGTTCTGAATCGTTTGAATGCTCTCAATGAATCGCCGATGTGTTGTTTGGATCTTTCTCGAATGAGAATTACAGGAGTATTCACACCAGAAACAGCATCAAGGTAGGCTGTCATAAAGTAATTCAGTGTTGTTTTATTCTCAACTTTGGTTATCTTTTGTTTATGAAACCCTAGGACCAGCAGTTCTTCTCGGAATTTTGTTAATTCAACTAAAGCTTCATTAAAGTCCTTTGTTTGTAATATCCTAGTTCTTCTAGCACCTGGAGTGTTCGGTACGCAAACTATCAAATTGTATCGATGCTGATGTTTGTTCTCACAAGATGAAATAGGATTGCCTGTTGCTCCACATTTAGCAGAAACCTGATACTTACATTTTAGGCACTTGACCTTAATACCACATCGATTATATTTTGCAGGAACCTTTAGCATATCATTCTTCGTTTAGAAACTTTTTACTTGCTTCACTCATATTTGATCCTTGTTGTCTCATATTATCTTTTGCTATTGAATCATTAGCTGGGATAAGGTTATCTCCTAACAGGTCGCCTAAATACTGATCCAGAAGATTACTCACCGTATAGGTCCGTTTGCCTAACAGAAACAACGGAATACTTGATCGTTTACACCAACTTCTTACAGATCGAACATCATCATATCCCAATATCTCACCCAACTCATGAATATCAACGAGCCTATCTAGTAGGCCCGCTGTATTCGAGTTTAAGTAATTCTGGTCAGTATTTGATGTTTCCTTGTGCATTATCCCTTCAATCTGAGATTAATTAGACATTAAATTATTGCATTAGGAGTATCTGGCTTCTCTTCAGAGCCTCGTGCTGCAATCCCAACCCAATAACCTCTAACCTGAGTTCCATTTTCCTTCCTCCTATCCTTCACAAATCCTAGTTGGGTCATCGCCCTTCCAAGTGCCATTCGATGCATTTTTAAAGGGCGTTGGGTCTGGTTTTGAATGTAGTCTTCAATGTCTACAAGGGACATGAATTCAGCATACTTATCAGTTTTCTTAATCACAGTGAAGTATTTGGTGATCAAATCAGATTCATTGGATCTCACTTCATGGCTTCGATTTACCTCTTCTCTTATTTCCCGTTCCTCCCTTGTTAATTGGTAGTAGAAACCTTGATGGTACAGAGCAAATGCTTGTGCCCAAACCTGATCCATATTGACTTTCTTCGAATACTCCCAATCAATATCATCAATCGTAAAACACAACCATCGGGTGTTGGACACATCTGTCAAGAACTCCTCCTTGTTGGTAGAGCCAAAGAAATTACATCGCCTTGGGGCTTCTACCTCGTACCGAGCATAAGGGCGACGTTCCTTAATTACTGCCTTACTTATTATTGCCTTGAGACTATTCACTTCCAGGCTGTTTAGCGAACTTAACTCTTCCAAGTTATAAATCATATTCTCCACCAATCGGAACTCACTGTCTTTGTTGTCACGCAAAGGTGATTCAGTATAGTACTTTGTATCGAATGGGTTTAGAAACCGAATGAAACTCGACTTTCCGATTTCTTGCTTTTCTGAGACGAGTACAAAGACTATTCTATTCACAATGCCATAGAGACTGCAGGCAATACAACGTACGAGTGTTTTCTTAAGCTGTTGTTGAAAAAAGGACTGCCTAGTAGCTACCACATAGTTAGCCAATTCACCAATGTGGTCCGTTTTCCCATCCCATTTAGGAAGCGATAAGAACTTTTCAATAAATGGGTTGTGATCTTCAATAAAATCTGATTGCAAAAGACTGATTAATTGGTTGAGCGGATAAGAAATGTTAGCATGTTTTAGCGATCGGTAAATGCTATCAGGGTCCATTGGTAAGAATTCTTTGTCCTCATTCTTCCTGTATTCGAATTGTTGCGTAATGACGTTCTTCCGAAACGTGAAATTTTTATTGAGGAAAACTTCAACTTGTTTGATGACAGGCTTGTTCTTAATTCCGAACTCATCTTTGTTGGTATCGAATACGAATTGAAAAATGCCTCGTACAATCTCTTCTGAAAGTTTGAATTTCTCTGATTGATACACCACATCCTTACTCGTCCAATCGGTACCTTCACGGTTCAGTTTGTGCACGTAACGATAGATTGCTGTTACATCTTCATTGTCCTTACTCTTTGGTAGTTCAATCTGTTTGCCAGTATACTTGATCGTTCCAAAGTCACTGGTGTGCTTGTAACAATGCTCAACTATGCTCCTGATTTCGAAGGCTTTTTTGGTGGAAACTTCAAAATCTGAGATCATACTAGAGATGGCGTACGCCTCATCTACACCAACTTTATTTGCAAACCCACCAAGTGAGAAAAGGTAGGAGTGATGATTTCCAGAAGCGTAACTCCGACGCTTATCAACAATTGACTTACACCATTCGTATTTTTCTTCATCCGAAGCTTCAACCTTGGAAGAAGGTGTTTCAATTTCTGGATTTGGCAATTCAAATACTTTTGACGTCGGCTGAATTATCATATCCGGATCATCGCTTATGAACCGTGTTCTGGATACATCTTTACAAGATTGATCCACTTGCAATTCATAATTGCTGAGGAAATACTCCTCCAGCCCTTGAAAACTTTCCCTATGACGTTTTCCGTCAATGACGACTCCAACCGCAAGCCCATTTCCTCTACAGGAAACAAACGAAAAATTTAAATGCGGGTCAGTTGAAATTCTCTTTTGTACACTTTGTACATCCTCCAAACCATCAAAATCCAACACGATTATATCGCTGTGTTGAACCAGACCTTCTTTCTTTCGAGACTCGAACAATCCACTCGCAGTGAAATTACTCAGGTGCTTTTTTAAAAGGGCCTGTTTTTGAGGGTTGGATTCTGCGCGAAGTTCCGCGATTTGATTCTTCCATTTACCATCTTTGATGGCTTTTAACACTTGGCCTAACTCAACAGATTGTCCGTTGGTAGTGTTCTTAATGTTGTCATATAATGATACTCTTGCTTCTAATGCTTTCATGTTATTGTTGTTTTGTTTGTTAATTGGTGACAATTCGTTTTATTGTCACCATGTGTCACTCACTCAAACGCACGCCACATAAGACTTACAGCGAAACAGTGACACTTTATAATAATTTTATAATATTCTAGATTTGAATATTTATTAATAAGTAATGTGTGTAAAATGCTAGTGTCTGTGTCACAGGTGTCACCTTATGATACTTCATTAGAATCCTATTCTTCATACCTGTTCTGAATGTCATCTAGGTCAATAATCTCCACAGAAGTCATTTTTTTTAGCTGCGGATCTATTAATTCATTAATAAAACTGGAGGTCTCCTGACACATTTCTGAGGCTTCCAAACCCTTGTCCATCAAACCTAATTCTAGCATCTTATTCCTGTTGACAAGTATCTTTATTCGATGCTTATCAAGTAGTTTTGGGAAGTGCTTATAGAAGCCTGTGAAACACATGCTCCTCGATTGATAACCTACAGCTTCAGCAATGAACCTTCCTTGTTCATCAACTTGTGCATCATTCAATAGGAGTAATCTCGTGTTAAATAAATGATACAGATCTACTGGAAAACTAACTTCTCGATAGGCAATCAGTCGCTCCACATAACCTGACCGATCATAGTCTTCCACTACGACAAGAGAATAAATTCTTTCATCGCTTTCATAAAAATGTAATGCCTCCTCAAAATCTGATGTTGTTAAGACTGTTCCGTGTGAAACATGTAGTTGATACCATGCAGCACTCAAAAAAGACACCCTTCTTTCAATTTCAATTCTACTTTCTTTTTTCGCCATCTTTTTTTTGTTTTTTAGCGATTATCGCAATCGGCAATATGCGTCATGAGTTGTGGACACTTTTGTGCCCAAATCGTAATAAATCTTGAAATCTCTAGTACTGAAGGAGGTGAAAGTTGAGGAGGATTTGCACCTAAACAACCCTGAATACATCTCCTTTAAAAAAACAATCATTCATGCTGCAATACGGGAAGCAGCGATTGTTATTTGAATGACAAAGATATAAGGATTCCAAGTTTGACTGACTGAAAATCAACCTGTTGGATTTTTCTCGGAAAAATCACGGACGCTGTAACCTCCATGAATACAGGGGTTTTTAATATATGAGGGATGTTAATAAATGGATAATCTTTTTTCCACAGAAGTCGAAATTGGATCGATTTGAGGATGTTTATGCAGAATCTGATTAACTCGTGATAAGCACAATTATGTGCTGCTAAGTAGTTTCTGACAAATCCAAATTTGCTAGAAAATGAACGAAGTTCTTTTGTTTAACCTTTAACTGGTCTCGGATTATTGCGGCATGCTCATATTTTTCCTGAGCTATTGCATGCAAAAGGATTTTTTTGTCTGATTGAATCTCCATCAGATATTCATCTACTTGGTTCTGATAAGACGCTCTAGTTTCTTCCATACCCGAAAATAGCAGTTAGAATTCAGTACCGTCAAAAAAGGTTCGAAACAAAAATTACCTATTGAGTATTAAGTGTGTACTTAAAACAAATACACATGACAAATTACACAACAAAACCAAATTCAGTAGTTCGCACTACTAACCATGAAACTTCAGATGAATTGTATGTACCCTTATACACTACAATTAAATTTATCCCAACCTATATAACTAACAGCACATATTATACAGTGTTCGATGGTCCATATTCTGGGTGCTATTATTCATACAGTGATGCATGCGAAGCAGCTTGGCATTCTACTGAATTAGTAGGGACCTACAAGAAGTTAACATCTGCTAAATATGCGCTAAGTGCGTATAAGAAAAAGAATGGTGTGAGTTAAGAGTATAACCACTACACTACAAATTCATGTAGACGTCCGCAATCTTCTCCTCGGTTATTCCAATATAACGACGGGTGACGGTTGTGGACGAGTGGTTGAAGATTTCCGATAAATAGATTAATGAGCGCTCAGACTGATTGTCCATTTCAAATATCCTTTTCCCCATTGTTTTTCTCAAAGTATGCGAACTCGGATTTTTCACCTTCACGTTATACTTCTTAAAAATCACTTTGAGTCGTCTATTGATGTAGCTAACAGAAATTTCCCCTCCCCACTGATTGGAGATAACATATTCACCTTTCCATCGACTATTATCCTTTTGATTTTTCTCGTAACAATGCTGAATCGCCTCCTTCACCCTCGGGTTAATTGTAATCACCCTGCGCTTTTTTGTCTTGGATTCAACGATGATCAGTTCTTCCTTTTCTAATACATCTGTCCACTTGATTGAAAGTAGGTCACTTATCCTGAGTCCAAAATAGCATCCCATTGTAATCAGGAGGTAGTCGCGATCAAGTCCATCACGTTTTAATCGATCCGTTAGACCAATCATTGTATTCCAATCCATCCCAGATGTTGTTGTCTTTCCTTTGCTCATACTTGTCTTTTTATTCGAGTATAGCAGAAGATTGTCACATTTACAGCAGTTTTGAGAAGTAAATAGAACCAGATTTTAGTGCTAGATGCTTAAGGAGCTGGATTCCAGCAATAAGTGCACTATTGACAAAAGTGGAACGAAAATTCAAGATTAACTTTCCAAATAAACTGGTAAATCAAAATACGGATATTTGACTTCCATCAAGCATTCATTACCGTCTGAATCGATCCTTGTCACATTATAGGTAACGTCAGTAAATTTATCTGCTGCGAGATCCTCAAAAGTATAAAGTGTGAAAATTCTGAATTTAGATGCATACATGTACATTGTGGGCGTGTTTAGAATGAACACTCCGTGCACTTCTATATCGAGATCAAGAATACCGACGTCTTCGCATTGAAGAGATAAATGTAATTTAAGCTCATCCTTTCGCGCGCTCAAATACCTAACTTTTTTTCCCAAAGTCTGATTATATCCCTTCTCTCTTACAAAATTTGAATAGTCAGCTCTCCAATTATTTGAATCATATCGCCCAAGAAGATGCTTGCATTCACCAATGTATATGATATTACCTATCAGAAATAAAAAATCTAATTCTCCACAATCCTTTGTTTCGATATTGAAATTCTGATTATTCTCTTTCCTTAAATTTGTAACTGTCCGATCAAAAGGGATATTGTTCTTTTTCAAAACACCCTCTACTTCGTCCTCAAGAACCTTATCATTGTCCTTAAATTCTTTTATAGCGAATGCTTTTAACTCTGGAACGAGAGCCCATTCTTCAGGGATTTTTTTCCAACCGAAAACGTTGGAACAGAGTTGACCCACACTTTCTTCCCACTTCTGATCTCCTAGAAGAATAAGTTCTTCACCGTCAAGAGTCCATTTTAGAATTGGGCGATAAAAATATCGATTAAGATTATGAGGGCGAAAAATCACATCTTGCATGCTCATTTTGTTTTCACGACTCAATAAAAGTCCAGAATAAAAAACTTTAGTCAACTCCTCAGTTGATTCACTGAATACTTCAAGGTTTTTCACAAAATTTAATTCGTTGTGCAACACCATTTTTCCACCTGTATCCTTGGTATGCTCATGAAGACCAAGAATAACTTGCTCGACATCGTTGTATTCAATTCCAAACCCTTCTTTAATTGCTATTGTAAATCGTTCAAAGGTTCCTTCCCTAACAATTGCTCTGTCCATGTGGTTCTTATGGCCTGTCATCAACTCTTCATTTAAAAAACCATAATGATGCTTGAAATCATAATAATATTGCTCCTCCTTGGTCCATAATAAGTCGCGACAATCACCTTGTAGCTCTTGATCAGAAATAAGGTTAGAAAGTGCGTATGCAAAATCCCCTAGATATAACAAATCTTCGATAATCGGTTGAACTCTATTTCTGCAATTAACATCTAAGGTTTCACCACTTACCAAATCTAAGTCACATGCCTGCTCAAGAATCAGTTTTAAAACTCTTCTATACATGGCAAAATCAACTGTACTTATCGCGTCAGAAACAGCCACGTGCTCATATTCGCGTCTTATCTCAATCGATTGTTCATGGAGAATAAATACCCATTGATACATTCGAATAGAAAGCTCTTTTGACATAAGTCCAAGAAATTCCGAGCAGTACCATTCAAAAGCATATTGCATTGATTTAGTCACTTCTTCCTGTGAGTAACTAGTTTTAATTCCAAATTTACTTTTAAGAGCATTTGAAATAGCAGGTCGATATTTCTTAATTGATCTATCACCATACCATAAAATTGGTTTATCGTTATATGATTTATGTATTGGCATAATTAAATATTTAATAGTACTGTTGGCAAGAAAGATCACAACCATTTCCACAAGGTGTTCTCAAGTCATTAACTGTTGAGAATGAAATAGACCCGTTTATGGTGTCTCGCCTATTTGTCCAACCCATTCTTTCATGAGCATCAATTGACAATTGAGTAGGGTGACCATATTTATTTGCATGCGAGTATGCTATATTACCTACTTCAACAGATGTTCGTGGAATGGGGGAATTTCCATCAGGGAAATTAGCCCCATGATGGGTGGCAACCAATCCATTAAACTTCATTTTTTTAATGCCAGGTATATACTTGTAGGCTGCATCAGCAGGATGTAGTATTCTGGATACAGAATTACCCTCTGACATTACGATTAATGCTAATCCACTGTGATTCTTATCTACACCAGTACATTTAACAATTTTTCCACCCCAAAAACGAACTTCATTAATTGAATTATCCCAAACTAAAACCGTCCCATTAGATGCCATTTGTGCTAACAACTTAAAGTACCCTGATGATATTTGCTGCTTTGGAATAATCCATGTTTTATTATTAAACCTATTCCAATTATTATATGTATACCTTCTAATGGTTTCAAAATGATCTTGATGCCAATGAGAAAGCACTATTGTATTCGCCAGTGTAAAACAGAGTTGTTTTGTATTTGGATATGTGTTCGCATGCCAGTAATAGCCTCCACCTAGATCAAAATAAATTAACGGTACATTATTGTGATCTGATATTGCCGACATACTTCCTTGACCAACATTGTACACATTCAACTTGTGAGGATAAACTGCTTTGTATCCATTAGTCTTACTTGAATGAGGTTTAACTAAAGCATTTTCCAAATCACCGAGGTTGGCAGATCCAAAATCATCCCAATTAAAAAACTTTCCTAGTCCTTCAGATAAATCGGCATTGTTTTGAATGGTCTGAATGGATTGAATGTTTGAAGAAACTTGCTCAGGTAATTCTGAAATATCCTGGAAATACTCAATAGGTGATTGAGTTTTTTTAGCTGTTAATCTTAATAAAAACCATGAGCTATATTTTGGGTCGTCGGTTACCTGACTCAACCACTGATTTAGATCTTCTCCAAATTCTCCAAGTAAGTGGTATGATTCCATTTTTTGATAAACCTCTGATAATTCCTGATTCCTAAACTCTTGAAACCATTCGTTTGTGATCCCATCGAATCTTATTCTAAAAGTATTTTCTTCAGTCACCTCTACACTATCAACCGTAACTAAAAGTACATTATTGAAATCCTCAGTAAAAGATTTCGGTAAGTATCTAAGTTCTTCCATTATTGTTATTATTCTGATCTCATCATTAAATATATTGGATATAACTTTTTGAACTCTTCCAATATAGTAGTACCAATATTCTCATTCGATAAAGCTTGGTCATCTATGTCATAATTCTTACCTATGATAAAATAGTGCTTTATGCTTTCTTCTTTTGCTATTTCATGAAGTTGTGTCACAGACTCAATATCATTTACATTAGCAATATCTCTCCAGCCTTTATAGTCAATCCAGTAATCATCACCTAGAGCCTTAAAAGCATCAAAGAATTCATTTCGAATTTTTACATTCTCCATTTGAGATCTGAAATAAGTACGATCAATTCTGCTGCCCCAATCTTTGCCCAGGACTAACCAAACACCAACATTATTATCATGAATAATGACTTGAATTCTAGCATGGTTTATAAATGACTGATCATCCTTATTTGAGTATACCTCTAGTTGTTGTCTTGATTTTCCATAATGCAACCAAATTGATTGAATGATCTTTCCGCTGAAACTATTTATATAGTGCCTGGAGGTTCTATCCTGCTTTCTTGAGTTTGGGTGCAAATCAAAAAGACCATAGTTTTCAAATTGAGGTAGAATTCTATTATGCAAGTCTATCAATCTTGATCTAACATCCTTTCTTAACTCAAGTAAGCTGTAGCTATTAACCTTCCTATACTGATTAGAAAAAATTGCATGTTGATTTGGAGAGAAAAATTGTCCAGAACCATAATCCATCTCAGATTTTGTAATCCGTATTTCCTCTTCTAATTTTTCAGATCGTTTTTTGATTTCATTATATCGAACTGCATAGGTATCAATCAAGTTATCAGTAAGAAGTTTTGCTTCCGATTCAATTTCACGATACCAATCAACTAATTTCTTGCATTGAACTTGATCCGTAATCTTTACGTTCAGCTCTATATTCTTATTTAGTCCTGAATAAGTAGCATTGGAAGAGCCTACAAAAGCGCAATAAACTCCATCAATACTTTTAGCGATGTAAAGTTTTGGATGATATGTGTATTCTGATTCATAAATCTTTGCACTAAAACGACTGCTGCACTTAGTTAATAACTTTCTTAATGTTTTTGGAGGGGTTGGTAAATCAACTCCGACAACAATGTTTTGTGTTACTTCAATAGATAAATCATTAATCAATGAGAAACCGCCATTATTCATCATAGCAACAGCCACCCAGATTTCCTTAGAACTATTGAACACCTCTTTTAACTCATATTCTATATTTTTACTAATTGAAACCATTGTTCTTCACTTTAACTACATAAAGAATCTAAATTCGTATGGTTTGTTTGTAAGTTCATTCATCTTCTTGATCGTTCTTGCTAAAACTGAGGCATATCCCAAAGTTACCGGTAATCTATCATAGATGCCATCGTGATTCCAGTTCATTTTAGTCAAGCCTAGAATAGCTTGGCAATTTTTATCCCATCCGCCGTCTCCTGCAAATCGTCTAATTAAAATGGGGGAAGGAATCCCTTTACCTTCTTTATAAAAACTATTCCCAGATGACAACTTAACCTGACCTTGAGTCCATAATAAAGTTTCTTGAGTTCCAATTTGACAATAACTTCCTCTGCTTACAGGCCAACCAGGAGTGGACCACTTCCCTCCATATTTGACATGTTGGGTAGCTTTCCATGGAACATTTTGAACGATTTGAAGCAATTCTAGATCTACTGACCCTGGTATTGCGTCGAACGCACCATCAATTTCTTGCGGCTTAAAATGACTTGTCTTGTGAACAATTAGTCTCTTAGGCAATCTACCAGCATGCCTTTTCTGATAAAGTTGCAGACTTTTTGATAAAACCCTTCTCATTTCTGATCTTGTAAGAAATGGATTATCTCCAATTCTTGATTCTATTTCTGCTGCATCGTAGGCTATGAACTCCATTCCTGTTCCGTCTGCGTCAAAAACCTGACTACAACACGTTGTGAAATCAAATTGATTGGTACTTGTATTTAATCGTGCTGAATAACTTAACCCCACAAATGCAGTCTCTTGATCAATAGAGGATAATTTCCATGGAATTCCTCCCCCCTTAACATAAAAGGCTATTGACAACCTCCACATTACACTACACCTACATTTGTAATTAATTGCACTTCCTTCTCTTAATATCTGAGTTGGGATGTTTTGCATCGCAGTAATACCTTTGATAAAATCATGAAGGTCAAAGTCAGTTTCTTTATCCTCAAATCCAGCAGACCAAGCTTCAGGTAAATAAATTGCCAGAACATCAAACTCTTGTTTTCTTTGACTCATTGAGCGTATAGCATGACTTAGTTCCTGACTTAACTTAATATAAGTAGTCTCGCTTTCAATTATACCCTTTCCATCTAGTTCAATACATACATCTGCGTTTGAGAACTCAAGATTTGTTCTAAAGATGTTATTGAAACCAGAAAAGGATGGTAAATACTTACGCCTTTCTTTAGGTTCATGTGATTGATTGAATTCCGAAAAAAAACTTTGCAGAACTTGACGGGTTCCCTTTGGATAAATTGCAGCAACTCTAATACCTTCACCCATCGGTATAATTTGATGGCTATATGGGCCAAAATCCACTAGACCTTGCAGCGGGTGAATGTGAAATGCGTTTGGTGTAAATGCATCAAAAGACAATCTTGGTTCTGGTATAATATTATATCCTGGTAACTCCATTAATTAAATCTTGAAAAATTCGTTTCTTTTTGAATAACAAAAGTAGCGTTGACACCGGACGCACTATCTTCAAACAAACTCACGGTCAATTCTTGTTGTCCATTAAATAAGATCTCCAACCAAACGTCAAATATTTGATTGAATTTATTATTGTACCAATTAGCAGTAAATTCTTTAATAAATGGAGCGATTTTCCTACCCTCCTCCTTATTATCCGCTTTTGTCGATAATATAGATGGGGTTAAAACTAAATGAGCTGTATTTAATTTATATTGTAGCGCTAATTCAAGAGAGGCGACCCATTTAAGTTTTGTTGTCGGAATGGCACCCATCGCCCCTCCTAAGAGAGTCTTCAATGAATTAAACTTTGGGGAGTCTAATTTTTTAGGATCTACAAATAGAATGTACTTCCCTCTTCTAAAAGTGGATTTGAGTGGGGTTTCTCTACATAAACTTCTTATTAAACTCTCAATCATTAAATTTTTCAAAGTTGAATCATCATGCTTCAAAATATGATTAGATATATTATACAAATCAACATCTCCAGCGCCAACGACTCCGAATACTCTTTCAAACTCTTCGTCAGAACCAAAACCTATTACACCTTGTTTTTTTCTAATTGCTACGATATTACTTTCCTTAGATTGAATTCGCTGTCTTACTTCTCTCATACCCCCAATTTCACAATTGTATGCTCTAGCTATTGAAGGGTATTTGACTATCGGAATCGAATTAAATCTTAATAGAGGTAATCTCCGACCCTTATCAGGTAACGGCCGATTATTAATTCGATAATAATTTTGATTCAACTCTTCCAATTCAACTTCTGGTATTGAACTAAAGCCTTTAAGTATTTCTCCCCAAGCTGTATCAAAGGTTTCAACTTCAATAATATGAGCTTCTATAGCTTTTGATTTAGCTTTTTCAATAAAGGCAATGACGGAGGGTAAAGTTTTTGATCCTGTTCTAACAAACCAAAAAATTCCATGAGGAAAAGTATTCTCTTGATCTAGTGCATTGTTCAGTGCATCCATTATAGATTGATCTCTTCCACTGTACCCCATTATACCAAGTCCTTTCGTAAGACATGAATGAGACACAATTCCACGAAGCTTCTCGTCTTGACTCCTTAATTCTGGCGTAGTGTTCTTCAATTTTTCAGAAAAATAATCCCCGTGAAGCTTTACTATTAATGGTGATTTCCCTGACTGGAACAAACTTAGCCCTGTCTCTGCATTATCTAAATTTGCACAAAACCAATCATCCGTATTCTTGAACTTATCAACTGCAGCGTTCTCAAAGGCCTTGTCAAAATTGGTAGTAAAAATTAATGGGACGTATCCTAATTTCATCAATGTCCCAATAACTTTATGACCATAGGATAATTTCACACTAGATAAAAGTGAATCAAGATATTCTCTTCTACTTTTGGCTGTTGTGTATACGGCATTAAAATAAAATGAATACTCTTCGGTACTATCTTCTGCCGGACAATTACCCTTACCATCAAAATAACTTTGTATTTGATAACGCAAACCTGAATCAGATAGGTTATCATAATGCCTTAACTCATACCCTTGTTCGGCACAATAAATTTTTCGTTTGAAATCCCAAATTAAATCATAAGCGGTTGGAAGTCCAGCAGAAACAGATGTTCCAGCTCCAAACAGCCAAGATATATTTGAGGCTCTTAATGGGAATAATGGTATGAATTCACTCAGTTTCATTTCAGCAATTAATGTACAAATTTTACTCCGATGATCCGGCTACAAATAGAATTAAAACCATATCATGGTTACAATGTAAATCTAATGACTATTTCTGAAAATTACTCTGCGTATTTGTACGTGATTTTCTGCTCAAGTTTTGCGCTAATTACCTGTTTAGATTATTGTTCTTATCGCAATACTCCTCAAGAATCGACCTTTGCACCTCACACAACCAATCGTATATCACACCATCATCCATCATCAAGTATAAGGCCTTGCGCTTGTGTAAACCTTCAAAATCGTCTTCTATCACTACTCCATTTGGTGGAAGTGACAAAGTAAAACGAAAGTCATCCTTGTAGATTCGGAGATCGTAGGTATGCCCTTTCCCTGGATCGAGATTAGATCTCAACTTATTGCTATTTACGAACTCGGAATAGTTTCTAGGCTTTCTCATGTCTTGTTGGTAATTCTCTGGGTTAAACCAAGCGCTACTTTATACGGCACTGGACCCAAATCAAGCCCGAGATGTTCTAGCTTCCTTCTAACAGCGTCATCTAAGGCCCCATCCTGGATCAACGGCAAATCTGCATTGTTTATATACATCGATTCCATATCAAACCTTCGGGTCTGTTTCGGTAATGTCAGTAGAACTTGTTCCTTTGCTACATTAACTCGCATGTTGTATTTCAAATCAAGCACTTTAAACCAAGTATGTATTTCACCGTTCTTAGACCTCCACTTCGTAATCTTGTCTTGAACCATCTTCAACCATTCGTAGATCACCCCATCCTCGTATTGAAGATAAAGTTGTTCTCGCAGGTGAATTTCTTTAAAACAATCAGCTACTTGTCTTGCTTCTGGTGTTGTTAATACAAATTCGTCGGTGTCAAGATTAATAACAACAGTGTACCATCCATCTACTGTTTCGATGGCATGATAGTTCATACTGTCTTTCTTGTCTTTAGGATACGGGAATGTATCGCTTCTGTAAAGTGATTTGTCCATGGGGTCTTTTTACTTTATATATCCCATGGGGGATCCGATTGGATCAATTTGGAGTGCTATTATATGCTAATCTTAAAAAAATTAATCCCTTAACCCAAAACAGCTCCTAATGGAGCCATTACAAATTTTACTAAGCGGGAGGTGCGGGATTCGAACCCGCGAAACGATTGCTCGTTTACTTGCGTATCAGGCAAGCGCCTTAAGCCACTCGAGCCAACCTCAAAAAGATACATTGTTGTTACCTTTTTGACGTGAGCAAATGACTAGACTTAATATACGAATTTCCAACTAGAATGTCAAGTGATTCTTCCAAATAGAAAATTATTGCACACCATTATTGCACACCTGCTCAAAAGTGCCCCATCAACAACAGCCAAATTCTCTTCAAATCTCAGCACCTTCTACAACAAAATTCATCTAAACAAAACTTCCAAGAAACAAAAAGCCTCAGTTGTGAAACTGAGGCTAATCAACTGATGCAGGGTGGAAGCCCCAGCAAAAGTGCTTTAAATAAAAAAGCCCTTCTCAGTGAGAGAAGGGCCAAGTACTCGAGGCGGGACTTGAACCCGCACGCCCCGAAGAGCACAGGATTTTAAGTCCGGCGTGTCTACCAATTCCACCACTCGAGCATCTATTTATTCGGACTGTGAATAAATAAGGTAGTATTTTAACTTCAAGAATAGCTGAAGTTTATGAGCGGGAGACGGGGCTCAAACCCGCGACCTCCACCTTGGCAAGGTGGCGCTCTATCAACTGAGCTACTCTCGCTTGTATTTCAATTCTCCTCTGCATCGATTTGCAACGGGCGACAAATGTAGCAAGTATTTCTAAATTACAAACCACGAAATCAAAAAAAATCAACCTCCTGTGAGTTTTTTTATCTCATTGAGCTTCATCAACGCTTCAACGGGTGTTAGCGTATTGATGTCAATGCTCACTAATTCTTCTCTAATGTTCTCTAAAACAGGGTCGTTTAACTGAAAAAAGCTCAGCTGCATGTCTTCTAAGTTGGGAGAAATAGATTTCTTTGTATTTCCATCCGACTTAGAAGCCGTTCCATCCAAATTTGAGCGGAGCTCATTGGACTTCGAGCGGAGTCGAGAAGTCCCTTCTTCTGTCAATTCGTGTGAAGATTCCAGTTGTACCAGCATGCTTTCCGCTCTTTGTAGCACCTGTTGTGGCATTCCCGCCAATCTTGCTACGTGAATACCGAAAGAATGTTCACTTCCACCCTCCACCAATTTTCTCAAAAAGAGAATTCTCTTACCGACCTCTTTTACAGAAACATTAAAGTTTTTAATGCGAGAAAAACGATTGGTCATCTCATTTAATTCGTGATAATGAGTGGCAAATAAAGTTTTGCCCTTCATTTTTGGATGTTCATGGATATATTCTGCAATTGCCCAAGCAATAGAAATTCCATCGTAGGTACTTGTCCCTCTTCCTATTTCATCAAGAAGAATTAAAGAGCGATTGGATAAATTATTCAAAATACTTGAAGTTTCATTCATCTCAACCATAAAGGTTGACTCTCCAGAAGAAATATTATCTGACGCACCAACACGCGTAAAAACTTTGTCAACCAGGCCTAACTTTGCAGAAGATGCAGGAACAAAACTTCCCATTTGTGCCATCAAAGAAATCAAAGCAGTTTGTCGGAGCAATGCACTTTTACCTGACATATTAGGGCCAGTAATCATCATAATTTGCTGTGAATCATTGTCCAAATACACATCGTTAGAGATGTATTCTTCACCCGTTTTCATTTGTTTCTCAATAACAGGGTGCCGTCCAGCCTTAATATCAATAGCGAAGTCCTCATTCATTTCTGGTTTGCAATAATCATTTGCTTTCGCAACTTCCGAAAATGAAAGGAAACAATCCAATTGTGAAATTAAAAAAGCATTCAATTGGATAGGTTGAATGTAATCAGCCATTGTAAAAACTAAATCTTGGTACAATCTCGTTTCAATGGAAACAATTTTCTCCTCCGCTCCGAGAATTTTAGCTTCGTATTCTTTTAATTCTTCAGTAATATATCTTTCAGCATTGACCAATGTTTGCTTTCGCACCCATTCTTCCGGCACCTTATCTTTGTGGGTATTTCTAACTTCTAAATAATATCCGAAAACATTGTTAAAAGCAACTTTCAAACTGGGTATTCCTGTTCTTTCGCTCTCTCGCTTCTGCAATTGCTCCAAATAGTCTTTCCCAGAGAATGAAATCGCACGCAGTTCATCCAATTCTTCATTATAACCATCCGCAATCACTTTTCCCTTTCCGATATGCAAAACAGGATCTTCCTGCAAAGTTTTGTCAATCAATGCTAATAATTCTTCGCAAGGATTAATTCTATCCGCAATTTGTTTGAGGACATCTGGTTTTTCCGAAGAAATAAGTCCCTTAATAGGTTGCATTTGCTGTAATGTCCGTTTTAAAGCAACTACTTCTTTTGGATTCACTTTTCCAACAGCGACTTTGGAAATCAATCTTTCTAAATCATGAATTTGCTTGAGTCGTTCTCCCAATTCAAATACAATTGTGTCATTGTTATAGAATGACTCAACCGCATCCAGTCTATCTTGAATGGGTTTTAAATCTTTTAAAGGAAGTACCATCCAACGCTTCATCATCCTTCCTCCCATTGGAGTTTTCGTACTGTCGATTACTTGAATTAAGGTGGTTGCATTCTCATGTGGAGAACTAATCAACTCAAGGTTGCGAATTGTAAAACGATCAAGCCAAACGTACTTATCTTCTTCTATCCTAGAAATTGCTGTAATATGTCCAAGTTTATCGTGTTGGTTTTCCGACAAATAGTGAATGGCCGCACCAGCCGAAATAATACCTGCCTCCAGTGATTCAATCCCAAAACCCTTCAAGGACTTGGTGCCAAATTGCTTATTCAGACTTTCAATTGCGTAATCATTGGTAAAAACCCAATCTTCTATTCTAAATGAATAATATTTATTACCAAAGGCGTCGTCGAATTCTTTTGAGCTTCGTTTGTTGTAAATAATCTCAGTTGGCTCAAACCCCTGAATCAACTTTTCAATATATTCTTTGTTGCCTTGGGCAACTAAAAATTCTCCTGTAGAAACATCCAAAAATGAAATCCCAATAAGTTCCTTTTCAAAATGAATCGCACACAGAAAATTATTTTTCTTTTGATCTAACACTTGGTCATTGAAGGAAACACCCGGCGTTACCAATTCAGTAACTCCTCTTTTCACAATCGTCTTAGTCATTTTTGGATCTTCTAGCTGGTCGCAAATCGCAACTCTTTGTCCTGCCCGAACCAATTTAGGCAAATACGTATCCAAAGAATGATGAGGAAACCCTGCTAATTCAATAGGACCAGCTGCTCCATTACCTCTTTTTGTAAGAACAATGCCCAAAATCTTAGACGCTACAATAGCATCTTCTCCAAACGTTTCATAAAAATCACCGACACGAAAAAGGAGCAAAGCCTGTGGATGCCTCGCCTTAATCTGGTTGTATTGCTTCATCAGAGGAGTCTCTTTTATCACTTTTTTGGTAGATGTCTTCGCCAAGTCAATTGATTTTTTAATTTTTGCAGTGTAAATGTAACGGCGAATACTGGTTTTGCAAAATATCAGCGCCACTTGTTATCCACAAAATGAATAAAAAATTAAAACTCTGGGAGTTAGACCGTGTTTCTGAAATTGAATTTAAGGAGCAAAAAAAATTTCCGCTAGTGGTTATTTTAAACGATATTAGAAGTTTGACGAATGTCGGAACTTTCTTCAGGACGTGCGATTCTTTCAATGTTGAAAAGATTTATCTTTGCGGAATTACAGCATCTCCACCTCATCGCGAGATTCAAAAAACAGCTCTCGGTTCAACCGAATCTATGGAATGGGAACACAGAGAATCAACTATCGACTTAGTCAAAGACTTAAAAAATAAGGGACTAAAAATATGCTCGATAGAACAGACGGAAAAAACAACTTTCTTGCAGGACGTTTCTCAATTTCCAAAAGAAAAATACGCCCTTGTTTTTGGAAATGAAGTAAATGGCGTGGATCAAGACGTTATTGACGAATCTGACTTCATCATTGAAATCCCACAATTTGGCACCAAACACAGCTTAAATGTTTCTGTTTGTGCAGGTATTGTAATTTGGGAATTTGTGAGAATGTTGGAATTATGAATCAAAAATATATTGATATTTTCATCAATAGTTCTAACTTGTAGTCATCTATGAAAAAGTTATTATCAGTAACTCTGTTTTGTTTTTTCGCCTATGTAGCGAATGCGCAAAAATCAATGTTAATTCAGCAGTTGTCTGAAAGAACGATAACGAGAAAAAGCTTTGACAAAAATAAAAAGCTAATCAATAAACAAGTTTTTAAGGTTGGGAAAGTAACCGAAGTCAATTCTCGTTTTGAACTTAAAATTACAGCGGAAATGTTTGACGAAACAGGTAAATCAACAGACAAATATTCTACAACTTATAATTGCAAGCCTAAAGAATCATCTGTTTTAGTGCTTGTTTTTTCTTTTTCTAAACCTAAATCGAAAAAAACAGGGGTCACGGTTAAGTCAAGTGGATTCGAAAATTTATATCAATTAGACAAGCTTAATGATGTTGCCATTCAAATCACTTTTGATTCTGGCGCTCTTAATTTTTTCGGATCAAAAAGTAGCTTGAAATTTTATGACAGGACTTTGAAAGTCAACACCAAAAACAAAACCCTTGAATCAAAACTGTCTATTAGTGCATACGCTTGGGGGGTGCGTATTAAATCTTTGCGTTATAAAGTAATTGAGAAATTAACATTGTCAGGGACACTTTATTATCAAAAGTTTACAGAGGCAGATGGAAGTTATTTCACCGTGAATTATCAGAAATAATGGATGCTTTACTAAGTAGATTCTATTAAAGATAGCAATCCACTCTTTCCACAACTTTTTTGGTTAATTTTGCTATTCGAAAAAAAAACAATGATTAAAACAGATATAATTATCATCGGTGCAGGTCCAGTTGGATTATTTACTGTATTCGAAGCAGGTTTGCTTAAATTAAAATGCCACCTAATTGACTCTCTTCCTCAACCAGGAGGTCAATGTTCAGAAATTTATCCAAAAAAACCCATTTATGACATCCCAGGATTTCCTTCGATTCTTGCGGGTGAATTAGTAGATAATTTATTGACACAAATAAAGCCTTTTAAGCCAGGGTTTACTCTAGGTGAAGCAGCAGTGGACATTGAAAAAACAGCAGATGATACATTCATCGTAACTACAAAGAAAGGAACTAAACATGAGGCCCCAATAATAATGATTGCTGGTGGATTGGGCGTTTTTGAGCCTCGTAAACCACCCATAGAAAGTATCGATTCGTTTGAAGATAAAGGAGTTGAATACATTATTAAAGATCCTGAAGTATATAGAAATAAACGCTGTGTGATTGCTGGAGGAGGAGATTCTGCACTGGACTGGGCAATATTCTTAACGGAGAAAAACATTGCAAGTGAAGTCACCTTAGTTCATCGAAGTGCTTCTTTCAGGGGGCATTTAGATTCTGTACAGAAGGTAATTGACCTTTCAGAAACGGGTAAAATTAACCTTGTTACAGAGGCTGAAGTTGTTGGGGTGAATGGCAATGATAAATTGGAAAGCCTAACCATAAAACATAAAAGAGAAGGTGAGTTCATCAAAGAAACAGATCATTTTATTCCGTTATTCGGATTAAAACCAAGTCTTGGACCAATCGGTGATTGGGATTTAGACATTGAAAAGAATGCAATTAAGGTTGATACGCTGGATTACTCTACCAACATACCTGGGATTTATGCCATAGGAGATATTAATACCTATGAGAACAAACTAAAGCTTATTCTTTGTGGTTTCCATGAAGGAACATTGGCTGTTCAATCAGCATTTGCTCGTATTCACCCCGAAAAAAAGAATGTACTGAAATATACTACGGTTAATGGTGTAACTGGGTTTTAATGTGCTCCGTCCAATAAGACACGAAAATAACAATCTACATATTCGTATATTTACATTATGAACAGAAAAACCATCAATGCTGTAATTATTCTTGGAATACTTTCTGTTTTCAGCATATTAATTGTTCAAATATTCTGGATAAAAGGAACCACTTCACTTCAAGAGACAACTCTTGCTATTCAAGCGCGTGAAGACAGTCTCAATGTTGTTCACTTTGAGGAACATGTGAACATAGCTCTTAGAAATGTCTTGTCAGAAATTGCCGAGTCAAAAAAAGACAGTTCAGACCTGTTTGGAGCAGTAAGGCAGGTAGAATCAGACTACTTCACGGTGGATATCAATGAAGAATTGCAACCATTCTATTTAGAAAATTTACTCAAACGAGAATTCTACAGGCAAAACGTACATCAAAATTTCCAATATGGTATATATGACTGCTTTACAGACTCTATCGTTTATGGTAATCTAATTAGATTCACTGAAGAGGAACAGGCTTTTCAAATTTCAGATACTTTGAACGGTATGAACTCGCAAATACAAAAGTGGAAGAATGACGGACATTATTTCACTGTTTTTTTTCCATACGTTGATAAAAAGGATAAAACTTCAATTCAAACATTATCCTATTCTCCATATCTGTATTTAAGTGCAATAGTAATTTTGGTCTTGTTCTTTTTTGGATTTTCTGTTTCTGTCATTTTTAAACAGAAAAGATTATCAGAGATAAAAACAGATTTTATAAACAATATGACCCATGAACTTAAGACGCCAATTTCTACTATTGGACTGTCTTCTGAAATGATAATGCGGGCAAATTCAAAAGACGATGAACAAAAAATACGAAAATACGCTTCCCTAATTTTCAAGGAAAATAAACGCCTCGAAAATCAAGTGGAACGAGTACTAAACATCGCAAAACTAGATAAGCAAGAGATAAGTCTTAAAACTGAGGCGTTTGATATGCATGAGCTTTTGGTAGAAGTAAAAGATAGTATTGAAATCAATACTGCTGATAAAGAGCCAAAAATTGTTTTAATCCTTGAAGCTATCCATTCGACGATTACCGTTGACCCAATACATATTACCAATGTTGTTTATAACCTAATTGATAATGCCATCAAATATTGTAAAACTTCTCCCGTTATAACTATAATGACAAATTCTTCAGAAAAAGGGTTTTCACTTACTATTATGGATAACGGTATTGGTATTAAACGAGAAAATTTGAAGTTTATTTTTGATAAATTTTACCGTGTTCCCACGGGGAATTTACATGATGTTAAAGGCTTTGGTCTAGGGTTATATTATGTAAAAAAGATTCTTTCTGAACACAATGCCACAATTAATGTAAAAAGCACTCCTGAGAAAGGAACAACGTTTACTATTTTGTTTCTCCAATAAAGACGTAAGGTTTTAATATCTAAATCGAAACCATGTTTTCAACAAGAACACCTATGAAATTGATTTTTACCTTTGCCTCTATAATTTTTTCATTATCAGCGTCTTCTCAAAATGATTTTGATTTTTTCTCAGAAGCAACTACTTTTTTTCAAACGAATTGCCAAAATAATCGGGTGGATTATGCTGCTGCGGCAACAGATGAAACGCTACCTGTATTAATTGAGTACATTGCTAATCATAAACCTTCTAAAATAGAAGAGAAAGCGTTTTTAATCAATGCATACAACCTATTTGTTATTGCCAAGATTTCTAATGAAATACCCTTCAACTCTCCTTCGACAGATGACGGTTTTTTTACGGATAAAACACAAACAATTAACGGAGAATTAGTCTCTATAGATGCCATTGAAAATAAAATGTTGCGACCCGTTTACAATGATCCACGATTGCATTTTGTGTTGGTTTGTGGTGCGCTTAGTTGTCCTCCGATTGCTAATTATGCCTATACTCCAGAAAATTTGCACGTTCAACTCGACAAGCAAACCGTTTCCGCATTGAATGATAATAATTTTATTTACGAAAATAAAGAAGAAAAAACTGTTTATCTCTCTCAAATATTTGAATGGTACAAGTCTGATTTTGGAAAGAATAATCAGGAAGTTATAGAATACATTAACAACTACCGAGTGAATGATTTTGAACTAGATGCGAAGATTAAATTCTATTCGTATAACTGGCAGTTGAATTCTAAAAACACTAGCTCTCAAGAACCCAACTGGAATAATGTAAATTCTGATTCCCCACAAGTGGTAGATTTACAGCTCTTCACTGCTGGAAGTTTGCTTGCAAAAGGTAAGTTTGACCTAACCCTCTTCAATTCTATGTACACTGAAAACAAACAAAATTGGCAGGGTGTTGATTTTTCAGGCTACAGAACTACTTTTATGACTCACTTATTCCAAATCACGATGGGTGTCAGTAAAAATAAACGATTGAATCTTGGTCTTGACATTTCCTTGCGTTCTTCAGGTTCATCTACAGATTCTACTGTTAGTGGAGTAAAAAATACTTTCTCATACACAAATAACGATTCTACACGATTTGGCATCACTTCTGTCGGATTGAGAGTTAAGTGGCAACCTTTTAAAAATATAAACGATTTCACTATTCAGAGTACCGTTCTCGGACCAACAATAAAACATCCCGAAGGATTCAATGGACCCTCACAACAGAACTTATTTTGGGCAGATTGGAACAGAATAACATGGTGGAATCAACTGTTTTACACAAAAAACTTCCGTAAATTTCAATTATTCACTGAACTAGATTTCTTATACCGTTTTAGAATAAACAAAGATCAAATTGGCATGCTTGATATACCTATGAATGTATTCTTAAGTTATTTTCCAACGCATAAAATCACCATTTATGCAATGACACAACATGTACCAAGGTTGACCAATAATATAGACCAAAATTCACCTTCAACGGACTGGGTTATTCCTTCAAACTACACTGCATCTGGTGTAGGGTTTAAATATCAGTTACTCTCTAATTTGAACTTAGAATTTTTATATACTAATTTTTGGAGGTCTAGAAACGCTGGACTGGGAAGTACGTTCAATATTGGTGTCAAATACTTAACCAAATAATAGTGAGAAAGTGTATCCTTCTTGCTTCAATTATTCTCATTTCCATTAGTACTACAAATGCTAAACTAGTTAGTATAGTTGAATTTGAAGGGCTCGAAAAAACCAATCCGAATTATTTAATCTCATTATTGGATACTAAGGTTGGGGAAAAATATGATTCCTTAATTGTACAAAAAGACGTCTTTTTATTGCGTAATTTGAACCTGTTCTTCGATGTCCAATCCGAAACAAAATTAGTATCTGACTCGACAATGGCTGTAACTTTCGTTATAAAAGAAGCCCGCTATTTCTATCCAATTCTTAGCATTTCTGGTTTTGATGAACAGTTAAAAGTCAATGCTGGTTTTAGTCAAATTAATTTTTTAGGTAGGGTACAAAATTTCGGTGTTGTCTATCAATATTATGACAGACACTCATTGAGTATTTTTCATTCTCAAAAAAGACATTCAAATAAGCTTACCGGACATGAAGTATCCTTCTCAAAGTATTCTACAGTAGAACCACTTTATTTTGAGGATACAGTTAGTTCTTTCAACTTCGATAATTATTCTGCATCAGGAGGTTTGTTTTTTTGGCTAACCAATTATTTGAAAGTAAGCTTAGGAGGTCAATACATGTACGAACGTTATGAACAAATCGACTCTGCTATTCTCAATTATATCATGCCTTTAAGTTTCAATAAGTACCAAATTCGAACCAGTCTTTCTTACAATAAGATAGAATACATATATGAGATGCTTGAAGGAACGAAGTACAAAGTTTTTAGCGAATACATTGGTACGGATAACTTCCCCGACGCACGTTTTTTAAAATTCACGAGTCAATTTTCTTGGTACAAAATGTTTGGATGGAATGGAAACCTTGCATTTAATACAAAATTCGGTGTTTCCACCAATAACTTCAGCCCTTTTTCTCCTTTTGTTATAGATGGTTTTCTTAACGTTAGAGGTGCTGGAAATCGTATTGAACGAGGAACTGCCGAGTGGATTGTAAACCTAGAATATCGTTACACCTTCTTTCGAAATAATTATTTTGCCATTCAAGGAGCAATTTTTACAGACTATGGAGCAATTAGAGCTCCTGGAAACAGATTAAACTCTTTTTTTAATCAATCTGAGACACATTTGTATTCAGGCGGAGGCTTCCGTTTTCGATTAAAAAAATGGTACAATACAAGTCTTCGGGTAGATTATTCAGTGAACATTACAAATACCAAACAACATGGTTTGACCTTCGGTTTTGGTCAATTTTTTTAAAATCCTACTTCTTCATGTTCTCTATCAAAGATTTGACTTCATTCTTCAAATGTTGAATTGTTCTATCTTTTTCAGAAAGCAAACGTTCATATAGTTCATTTTGTTTACTATTTAACTCTTTAATAATACTCGAATTATCATTTAAAGTGTTATTCTGTATATTTTAGTGTTAACTCATCATTAGATAAAAGTTTTTCTAAATCAACATTTAAAATTTCAGCTATTTTTCTTATTTTCTCCTCGTTTAAAGAAGTCACCCTTTCTCTATGCGAGCGTAAGCAGGTTGAGATATAGACAACTGGTCAGCCATATACTTTTGACTATAGTTATTATACTCTCTTATCTGTTTAATTTTTAAAGCTGTTTTTCTCATATGTTTAATTTATTATGTTTAAATATAATAAATTATAACTAATTGCTTCACCTATGTAAACAAAAATAATTGTAACCTTGTATTGTCTAATAAGTTATAGTGAACATTGATTTTTGTTCTAAATAAATTATAATAGCCAAAGTTAGCATTTTTGCGCGTATCGATGCTTTGACGATAAAATCAATACAATTAACTTTTTAAAATTAATGAAAATGAAGAAATTAATTTATGTTATTTTTTTATTAATCGGAACAACAGTTTCGCTTAATTCCTGTGAAAAAGAAGAATTGAACTTCTCTGAAAAGCAGTTTGCTGATGAGGACATGGTTTGGCGTACACCTAATGGTGAAGTTATACCATACTCTGAAAGAGGTAATTGGAAAGAGTATGTCGAATTAAACTTTAATTATACCAAAGCGCCTGATAAAGGTTACAAGTCTAGACCTTGCACAACTCCCGAGATAAGTTGCGGGCTTGAATGTGTTACTAATAAAAAACCAGCAGATTGCAATAGATCTTCAACATGTGCACCATGCATGAATTGCGGTTGTGTAGACTAAAATTAAAAAAATGAAATCTACATCCTTGTATGCTTTCTTTTAAAAAAGAAAAGCATACAAGGATGTCAAAAACACTTGTTAATGAGAACAATACCATTATTTTTTGCCATACTCTTCTTGCTTTGGAATTGTAGTGTTGAAAAAAGTACCGTTTATTCAAATAACTACAGCTATACTTTTGATACAATTGTCAAAAAGTATAATGACAACTTGACGGAAAGATACACTGGTGGTATTGATCTTTTATTTTTTGACTCTACAAGTTATGAAGCTTTTAACTTTTGTGGAGACAATACGTTAAAAATTATTAATCATTTAAGTGATTCTATTACTCAATTAAGTTTAATTAATCCTAGTTGTAATAAAATTTATACTAGCATCAAGAAAGAAGGAGTCTATCTTGTGACTCTAGAGAATAAAATTTTCCTCTATTGTAATGACAACAAAGAAAAAGAGGTAGTGGTAAATCTTGATTCAATAAAAAAGTTTAAAAATTCTGGGCTAACTGTAGAATGGTATAAGCCTGGAAGTGATCAATACATTAATATACCTGACGAATATATATATTTCCGTGTTCATCAAAATTTTGATGATTCTACTGGGAAATATTCAAAAATGGACTCCGGTTATCCGATTTTTGCAAAATACAATCTTCAAACATCAAAGATAGACTTCTTCGGAGAACAACCAGCGTATTATGAATACTCTTATTATGGTATAATTAGCAGCGTTTATGACTTGTATATTGGTGACTCTATTATTTCTACTAGTCAAATAAATGGAGACGTTCAAGTCATAAATACTATAAAAAACACAGTAAGTACGCTTACTATAAAGAGTAAATATGATACTAGACCAATTAAAGAATGGCGTTACGAAGAAGGAATGAAGGATGCTAAAAACAAACAAATGAAGCATGCACTAGAGTCTGCTTTTTATGAACCTCTGTTTTATAACCCTTATAATCACAATTACTATAGGGTATTTCATCCGTATATGGAAGAGTTTAACAAGGATGGATTATTGAATACAGAAATGGATAAAAAAAGTGTCTTGATGATTTTTAACAATCAAATGGAAATAATTGATGAAATATTGTTGCCAATTAATAAACTACAGATACTAAAACTTTATCCGACAGATAAGGGCGTTTATATGTCTTTGCCTACGTTGTTTCGTATGACGCCAGATAAAGCGGAATTTCATTATTTACGAGTAGAATTAAAGAAATAATGAAATCAAAAATAGTAATCATCCTTAGTGTTGTTTTAGTATTTTATTCGTGTAAAAATGAGCATATTCTAAGCAAGGGAGAAAACATGTTCGTGAATAAATTAAAAAAACTGAGTTCAGAGTATAATGAGAGTCTGCATCTAATATTTGTTCTAAATAAGTCTTATTGTCAACCTTGTGAAGAAGATGTAAAAAATCTATACACTTCTAATAAATTTAATGATGCTAATATTACGTTTGTTGTTACAGATATTAGAAATCCAACATTAGACGAACAGTCCAAATATGTCACTTTTAATTATAAAGAATTGGCAAGTTTTGGTTTAATTCGAACTAATGGCGCAGTCATACTTTTAAATGAGGGTGACTGTCTATTGTTAGAGTCAATTGACTTGCAGAATTTATCAAAAATTGAACAAAAAATAGCAAAGTTAATCGATCTAAATAAGTGATAAAATAATTCGTCGTTTTTGGTTACATTTACGTTATGCATAAAAAAATTGCTCTTGTGATTTTTATTGTCTTATTGAATTCTTGTTTAATCAAGGATGAAAGAGAAGAGTCACAACTAGTAGTGGAGACTAATAAAAATATAGCCTCCGCGACCTTGCAAGAATTATCAGACGACGAATATCCTGACAATCCTGACATTAGTATTCGCCACAAAAAGAGCACTGAAACTGTCATGGAGTCTATTTCATTTGAAGAAAAAAACCACACTTTTGAAATAACTGTATATCCGACAAACAAAGAAGATGACACGGTTATCATGCATGATGTTCATCTAATGGAGTTCATTCCTTCAATACCACATTGTGCAAAAGGAGATGACTACATGACATTAATTTCGATCGTGAATCAAGAATGGAATCGGAACCAAGTAAAATGGACGGGTAACAGCTTAGATGCTATTTTAGCCGAAAATTACACAATCAATGGTGAAATAATTTCTAGAATAGATTTGGCCAGAAATTGTTTAAGTTCCTATTTATGGGAACTCTTTTTCTATGCAAAGGTAGATGGAAAAGATCAAGTATTCTATCACGGTTGGTTTGATTTTCCGGAAAGGTTATATAAACGCCTTTTTAAAGAAAGAAACAATGATGAATTCGCAAAATATGCATCTTATTTAGAGAATTGGAAAGATCCTGAGAACAAGAAACTGAACCTTGAACTAATTAGAGAAGTTGAAAATACAAAGAGTCTCAATTTCATTGATAAGAGTGACGAAATGTATCCTCTGCAAGGGGAAAGAAAGAAAAAGAAAATTGCGGTTATTTACCCAGAAAAATTTAGCAAAATGACTGATTTTCATACTGATTCTGCTTTGTTTGCCACATTTTCTAGTCCTGGATTCTACAATAGAGCAGACCCACGAACTACAGAACTTGGTCGTTTTTATTTTTTAGAAAAGGTAGCATACAATGGCACGAAATCGAATCACGAAGAAAAATTGGATGAAATCAACATGACTTTTAAGCGAGAAAATGGCGAAATCACACAATTTATTTTTGGAGGATTAATCTTGGGAAATTTACCTAAATTATCAACCGAACAAGCCAATTCTGGTAATGCTTATTCGATGGGTATATCTAATCATCCTTTCTATGAGGATTGTAATTCTCATGAAAAATTAAACAGTAAAGAAAACCCATATTTTGGTGTTTTATTAGATGCAAATGGAAACTGGTTAGACAGCCACAAAATTGGAATTGACGGCCCCCTGCTTCATTTAGATATAGACAATCCGAACATTTTGCACGTTTGGTTGCTTTCGTTTGAAAGACATGCACTTGTTGGTCATTATGAAATTGATTTAGATCGCTAGAAGTTTTCTTTGAAACTACCGCATTGTCTTATTCTATCTTAAGCTTCTTTATCGCTTCTTGAATGTTATTTGTTGGTAACAAACAATTTCCTTCTTTGCAAACATAAATCATTGCCTCTTTCGGAAAATTTTTATTTTCAAAAATAGGCAAGTTCGACTCTGTTTCTGCAGTCGCAATTACATGCTTTGGAACGGATGCTTGCGAAAATACTTTTGCTTTTTCTTTCGCATTTTCACCTGTAATGACTATTTCAAAACAACCAAAAACAAAATGATTAAGTAAAACTGCCCAGTTAGAATAACCCGAACCAAAGTTTTCCATTCCCTCATAAATATTGGACAGCATTTGCTTAGAAATAGATCTATATTTATCCTCATGAAAATACGAAGAAAGGTAAAATAAATTTTTTGCCATTACTGAATTACTTGCTGGAATAACGTTGTCATTGATTTCCATTTTACGTGCAATCAAGCGGTTGCTATCTTCTGTATAGAAGAACATGCTGGACTTTGTGTCATAGAAGTGATTAAGTGTGTATTCTGTTAATGACTTCGCTTGATGTAGCCAGGTTTCATCAAATGTAATGGTATAAAGTGAAATAAATGCATCAATGGCATGTGCATAGTCATCTAAAAAACCAGAAATGACTTTGCCTTCATTTTGTCGTAAACGAAGAATAGAACCATCATCCTGCACCTGCTTTTCAAGCAACCATTTGGCATTCTTTAGTGCCAAAGAAATAAACAGTTCCTCTTCAAAAACGCAATATGCATCGCATAGTCCTTTCAGAGTCATTGCATTCCATGAAGTAATGCATTTATTGTCTAACCCTGGTCTAATCCGTTTATTACGAGAAAATAAAATCGTTTCGTTGACATGTTCAATTTTCGATTCTAATTCTTCCATGGAAATGGACTGCTCCTGGCAAATTTCTCTATCCGCTTTTATACGTAGAAGAATGGAATTCTCATCTTCCCAAAAACCTCTCAGTTGTACTTGATAAAAGTTCTTTGCCCAATCATAATCGTCACCTAAAATCTCTTTTAATTCGGCTTCATTCCATACATAGAACTTCCCTTCCACCCCTTCTGAGTCAGCATCAAGCGCGGAGTAGAAAGCATTATTGGCGTCTTCAGACTCTACCCCAACCATTTCTCTTTCGAGCCAGTTAATTGTTTGATAAACAACTCTTTTATACAATGTTTTAGGAAAAGTTTTGAAAGCTGTAGAATAAAGACTGAGGAGCTGTCCATTGTCATAGAGCATTTTCTCAAAATGAGGAACTTTCCATAACATATCCACTGAGTACCTAGAAAACCCACCTCCAACTTGATCGTAAATACCGCCCATTGCCATTTTATCAAGACTCAATTCGACATGACTTTTTACTTTTTCATTAGAAGAATGCAATGCATAATCTAACAGGAAATCATAATTGCTAGGTAGCGGAAATTTGGGTGCTCTTGTTTCCCCTCCATTGTTCTGATCAAAACTTTTAGACCATCGAAGAATCAATTCTTCCAAATGTCTCTTATCAAAATCGTTATTCTCCCGTTTTGAGACAATCTGCTCACTGGCCGTGATTCCTTTTAGTAAATTCTCTGCATACTCTTCCAATTTATCTCCTTCATTCTGTTGTGCATGAAAAAGAGATTTCAGAATATGCATCCATTGCTCCTTTGGAAAATAAGTTCCCCCATAAATAGGGCGTCCGTCTGGAAGAGTGAAGCAATTTAAAGGCCAGCCACCTTTTTGTGTCATCAATTGTACTGCTGTCATATAAACTTGATCCACATCAGGGCGCTCTTCTCTATCCACTTTTACATTGATAAAAAACTTATTCATCAATGCTGCGACTTCTTCATCTTCAAAACACTCATGTTCCATCACATGACACCAATGGCATGCAGAGTACCCAACAGAAATCAATACTAATTTGTTTTCTTGCTTCGCTTTCACAAATACATCTTCGCTCCAAGCTACCCAATTTACAGGGTTATGTGCATGTTGCAACAAGTAGGGTGAAGATTCACTAATGAGTTTATTGGTATATTTCTGCATGGGGTAAAGTTAATTCTTTTAGTGAAGAACAAAGAGTGAATATTCGATAGTGTTATAGTGAGAAATGTGAAATAACATTTCGATTATTGACAAGAGTAAGTCTGTCTATTCATGATGCTATCGTTATCAACGAAGTAAGTTGCATAAATAGTTCGATTAATGGCAGATTTGTGCACCATACTCATTATTTTTACACTTCTGAAGAATATTAAACCTCATATCGTTGCTCTATACATTTTAGGTGTCCTGTTTTTATTAACTCCTATCATGTTGTTTGTACCAGAAGATGGTTGGGACTTTGGTTTCACGAAAGTCAAGTTTTTATCGCAAGATGACTACATTCATCCAAAAGAACAAGAAAACACTGACATCACCGAAATTATTGCTGACATTGACACAACGATGGTTACAACTGATATAGACTCGTTAATTCAGCATCAAAACTCGAGTAACGGTGACCTTGGAAAACCAGATGGAGGAGAAGTTGATGAAAATGCATCTACTGATCTGCAAATGGACGCTTCTGGTCAGGAAAACCTAGATAATTTCTTTACAAAACTTGCCAACGTAGCTTCCAATAGAGGGAAAATATCCATGCTGCATTACGGTGACTCACAATTGGAAGGAGACCGAATGACCAGTTATATTCGTCAGAAAATTCAGACCCAATTTGGAGGGTATGGGCCTGGATTAATTCCCGCGAATAATGTATATAATACCTTTACTTTTAAGCAAACTTTTTCCGGAAATTTTAAACGATACACTGCATTTGGTGGAGCTAAATTATCCAATTCTAAATACGGAGCAATGGCATCTTCTGCACGATTTACTGATGAATATGTCCTAGACAGTCTTTTTACTTTAGATTCTTTAACCGAACAAACGGGCTGGATAGAATTCGGACCATCAAAAGTTGCCTATTCTCGCGCAAAAGTATTTAACAATGTCAAAATGTATTACAATAATTGTATTGCTCCAACTCTTCTTCGGGTATATAAAGAAGGAGAAATTATTCACGAAGAACAACTCATCGAGGATGGCGCTCAACATACACTTAAATTGTCTTTTCCTTCGACACCAGGTATATTAAAGTATGAATTCACGGGGAAAATAAGTCCGAACATTTGTGCGTTTTCATTGGAAGGTGATTACGGCGTTCAGGTGTCCAACATAGCCATGCGTGGATCTAGCGGTACCGTTTTTAACAGGGTTAATAATGGGACATTACGTTCAATGTATCAAGAAACAAACACACAATTAGTTATCATGCAATTCGGTGGTAATTCTGTCCCCTTTTTCAAGGATAGTTCAGGTGTCACCAACTATGCCAATTGGTTCAAAAACCAAATACGAACAGTAAAAAATTCTATGCCCGGCAGTATGGTCATTGTTATTGGCCCCAGCGACATGTCCAAACTCAATGATGGAATCTACGAAACGTATAAATTTCTTCCCTTTTGTGTCTCAGAAATGAAGCGTGTTACCAAAGAATCTGGAGCTGCATTTTGGAGCTTATACGCAGCAATGGGAGGTTATAATTCCATGCCATCGTGGGTAGAAAAAGGGTTGGCAGGTAAAGACTATATTCATTTCAGTAATGGCGGCGCAAAATTTGCATCACAGATGTTTTATGATGCATTTATTGCAGAATATGCCAAATGGAAAAATCAGTCTAATTGAGAATTTCAATCGCCATAGCATTCTTTACAGTAATATGTTTTACTGAAAATTCGCTTGCACAAGATTCACTCTCTAATTACCAATTTCCTGATTTTAGAGATATGGATACTTCCCTTCGATCTACTTATCCTTTTGTCGTGTATTCCAAAAATAATTATGAATTCTTTTCGAAAGAAAGTCCAAATTTTAGCACTTTTTATCGAAAACTCAATCGTTTAATCGAAAATAAAGAAGGTAAACTCAATTTATATCATATTGGAGGCTCGCATTTGCAGGCAGACATTTACACCAACGATATTCGGATGTATTTACAAACTCGTTGGGAAGGAGTGACAGGAGAAAGAGGCTGGGTGTTCCCTTTCGATCTAGCGAAAACAAATAACCCTGGAAACTATGAATTCTCTTCTCCTAATAGCTGGACTGGACTGAGAAGCGTAGTTCACAAGCCCAAGAAAATTAATTTCGACTATGGAATTTTAGGCTGTGCGGTAACTTGTCCAGATTCTGCTATCGTTATCAAATTTAAACACGACAGGACAACGGTAAGACCTCCCCTCAATCATTTGCGTATTTTTCACAACATTGGGGGTTTACCGTACTTATTAAATTTTGGTCCTGATGAAATTCTTGTGGATAGAATTGAACAAAATTTAGAACTCGGCTCCACAGATGTTTATTTTACTGACTATATTGACACATTCAATCTCCAGTTTACCAGAAAGCAAAGCAATGTTCCAGAATTAGAAATCTATGGCTTTCTTATGATGAATGACGAACCTGGGATGTCCTACACCGCAATTGGCATAAACGGTGCAGGTTTGTACACGTATTTAGATAATGTTCGCTTTGAAGAACAAATGAACACATATCCACCTGATTTCTTTGCTTATTCTGTGGGAACGAATGATGGAAATATGCCTTATACCGACTTCAAACCAGAAATTTATAAACGGAACTTGGAGAAAATGATGCAGATGGCATTAAGATCAAATCCAGATTGCGCTTTGTTACTAACAGTGCCAAATGACTCATACTATCATCGAAGATACTTGAATAAAAATATTGCTCGAGAGCGAACAGTGATAATTGAACTGGCCGAACAATACAATATGGCCGTTTGGGATTTATACGGACTAATGGGAGAACTCGGTTCCAGTAAAACGTGGAGAAATAACAAACTGATGCGAGGAGATATGATACATTTCACCTTTGAAGGATACCATTTTAAGGGAGATTTGTACATTGATGCCCTATTGAAATTTATGGATCAATTTGAAGCTATAGAAACTAAATCAATCAAAGACAATGGTTAGTTTGTTTACCTCTTTTTCTTTTGGTGTGGGAGAATTCTTTCAACGTTTTGCCAATATGTTTAGCACAGACATTGGCGACGGTAGTTCTTTGGTTTTTACAAAACTTGATTTTTGGCTATTCTTCCTATTGGTCATGGTTGTTTTTTCTTTTCTGCACAAGAAACTGTTGGTAAGGAGCTTTTTTTTAACGGCTGTTTCTATCTTTTTCTTCTACAAAACCTCAGGTCTTTACTTTTTACTGCTTATTATTAGTGTCACTGTCAACTATTTCATGGGTAAAAGAATCCATGTCGCACGTAGTGATTTAAGAAGAAAATGGGTCATTGCATTCTCGGCAATATTCAACTTACTTATTCTAGGTTATTTCAAATATGCTTACTTTTTCACTGATTCATTCAATGAAATGTTTCATACTGATTACGCCTTAGTAAATCAATTTGCTGTGTTCGGAAATGGTTTTTTTGGGGAGGGAACTTTTGTAGAAAAAATACTTCTCCCTGTTGGTGTGTCGTTTTTTACTTTCCAAAACATCAGCTATGTTGTTGACATTTACCGCAAAGAAATTAAACCCGTCAAGAACTTTTTTGATTATACATTCTTCGTTACATTCTTCCCACAACTAGTCATGGGTCCGATTGTAAGAGCCAAAGACTTCATTCCACAAATTCGGAAGCCGTTCTCATTGAGTAAGAATGAATTTAGTTGGTCTGTCATACAAATTGTGAAAGGATTGGTTAAAAAAATAGTTATTGCCGATTTCTTAGTGATCCATTTTATCGATAAAATAGTTTTTACTTCTGAAGCCTACCCCGGATTTGTGAGTGTTCTCGCTATGTTTGCTTATTCCATACATATTTACGCTGATTTTTCAGGTTACACAGACATTGCTATTGGACTATCAAGGTTAATGGGATTTGAGTTAAAACCCAATTTTAATTCTCCTTACAAAGCAAAGAGTGTTGCTGATTTTTGGAGAAGATGGCACAAATCTCTCGGTTCTTGGTTACGAGATTACTTATACATTCCCCTAGGTGGTAATAGAACCGGAACGATTGGTTCTTACATTGCGATTGTCATCATTTTTACCTTTCTCATTTTCATTACGCAATGGTACGCATTGCTCTATGTGTATGGCATACTCACACTAATTTATTTCATTGGAATACTCACAATAACTAATTTCAAGCGTTACGTTCATCGTGATCTGAACTTAATCATTACGATGGTTGTCGGGGGATTATGGCATGGCGCAAGTGAGAATTTTGTGATTTGGGGAGCAATGAATGGTTTGGCTTTATTAATTTATAAGTATTGGAGCAAAATTAGTCCATACGAAAACAGTGAATGGAAAATTGCGAAAATCTGGAAAATATTCTTAACGCTTAGTTTCATAACCTTTACACGAATCTGGTTTAAGCTTGATGAAGATGGAATGCCATTGATCATGCTTAACCAAATTTGGAATCATTTCGACTTTGCTTGGGAGACATTTGTAACAGTACTGAACAATTACCAAGCTGTTTTTTGGATCATGATTGGGGGCTATATTATTCACTGGCTACCGGATACAATTAAGAAAATTTATGAAGATGCCTATACCCGTATGCCATTACCATTACAAGCTACAGCGGTTGCTGTGATTGTTGTACTAATGTATCAAGCCGTTGGAAGCGAGAGTGCTCCGTTTGTGTATTTACAATTTTAAGGTTAAGTATTTCACTCAATTACTCTGTTTATATATTCGATTAAAGAGATGACTAAATGGAGACTGCTAGAATTTCTAGAACTCTAATTTTAACTGCACTGAAATGCTTTTCTTATCCAAATTAGTATCCAAATTATTCATTGTAACACCTAATAATCGAACACTATTTTCAGGAGGTTGTTGAAGAATTAACTCTGAAACCAGTGGGAAAAACTCTTTTTTCAATTGCATGAATTCATCGACGGTTCTACTTCGAGTCTGTTGCTTGAAATCGCTGAATTTCAACTTCACTGTTATCGTTCTACCCTTTATTTTACTCTTTATTAAGCGTCGTTCAAGCTCATCAGAAATTTTGGAGAGTTGTTCCAGCATAAATTGTTCAGAACTTAAATCTTTGTTGAAGGTTCTTTCTGCACCAACGGATTTTCTAATTCGATTCGTTTTTACTTCAGAATGTTCAATTCCTCGAACAATATTGTAAAAATGAGGCCCTTGTTTTCCGAAAAATTTACTCAAATATTCAATTGACAATTCTTTCAGTTGCTTCCCTGTAAAAACACCATGTGTATTCATCTTTTGTGCAGTAACCTTCCCAACACCATAAAATTTATTAATGGGCAACTGTTCTAAAAACTCAATCACGCTTTCAGGTGGGATTGTTTTTTGTCCGTTTGGTTTGTTGATGTCAGAGGCAATTTTTGCTGTAAACTTATTGATAGATATTCCAGCAGAAGCATTCAATCCTACTTCACTTTTTATTCTTGCTCGAATTTCTTCTGCAATCAAACTTGCTGAAGGATTGTTTGTTTTGTTCACAGTAACGTCCAGATAGGCTTCATCGAGAGATAAAGGCTCTACTAGATCAGTATAATCATAGAAAATGGTTCTTATTTGCTGAGAAATTTCTTTGTACCGTTCAAAACGTGGAGAGACAAAAACTAAGGAAGGGCATTTTCTCGCTGCAAGAACACTGGGCATGGCTGATCGAACGCCGAATTTACGTGCCTCATAACTAGCTGCAGCAACAACACCTCTTTCTTTGCTTCCACCAACAGCTACTGGTTTACCTTGAAGGTCAGGATTGTCCATTTGTTCTACGGATGCAAAAAAAGCATCCATATCCACATGTATTATTTTGCGTTGCGGCATTTCCTTATTGATTTCTGTGGAAAGATATTGATTTCTTTTTCAAAAAAAAAGGTCCATCCGAAGATGAACCTTTTTTAGTCAATAAAGTGACTCTTACTTTTTCAAAACAATTCGTTTTGTTAACGTATTATTTTCAGTTTTAATAGTCAGCATATATATTCCGTTAGAAGAAGATGTTAAATCCACAACAAAAGTATTGTTTTCACTTTCATTTTGAACATACACTAATCTACCTGAGACATCCGTTACAGAAAGAGAATAGTTATTTGATTCATCCTTCACTTCAACGTTAAATACACCTTTACTTGGATTTGGATAGATGATAAACTGAGTGTTACCTAATTCATCAATTCCAACAAACGAAGCAATTACAATACCTGTAACTACAGTTGAACAACCACTAGCATCAGTAATAGTAACACTATAGGTTCCTCCAGGCATATTTGTTGGGTTAGCAGAAGTACTAGAGTATCCTGCTCCATCTGTCCAAGAATAAGTATATCCTGGAGTTCCTCCAGAAACAGTTAAAGTTGCAGTTCCATCATTTCCATTTAACTCTGGGCTGACTGTATTTGTTACCGCTGATAATACTGCTGGCTCATTAATAGTTGTTGTAACTTGGAATGCGCAATTATTTCCATCTAGCAAATCAATCGTGTATGTATTTGCAGAAAGTCCTGTGAAAATTCCAGAAGCAACAGGCCCTGCTCCTATATCAAATGTATAAGAAGGAGTTCCTCCATTAATAGAAACTGTTATTTGTCCATCTGCTTGACCGTTACAAGAAATGTCATTTGGATTTGCAGTTGCTGTGAAAGCAGCTGGTCCACCAAGAACAACTTGCATTGCCGAAACACATCCGTCACCATCAGTAATTGTTACTGTGTTTGTTCCTTGAGCAAGCCCAGTAAAGACACCTGTTGCTTGAGGTCCAGTACCAATATCGAATGTTGCACCTGTAGAATTACCTGAAGTAAAAACTACAGAAATTGAACCATTGTCATCTCCATTACACGCCTCCTCTGTAGTAGAAGAAGAGTAAGTAGAGTTACAAGGGGCTGCAACACAAAAGTTATTTGTCTCTGAGAAAGAAAAATCTGCATTAACCGCTTGTAGAGAAGCTAAGGTAGTCCCTCCGGCGTCCGTTATCGCAAAGTCTCCGTCTGTACTACAAGTACCATATTGGCTACCATACATACCATCACCATACGCATCCCATAAAACAAAATCATAGCAGTCAGAAACTAAACACCAGTCAATTGAAACTTGTGTTTCGTTGGGATATGCACCAGGATCACCAGCAGAGGTTCCTTGAGTTGCTGTTACTGGAAGAGTAACGAGTGTATTTCCTCCGGATTCAACAAGAGTACCTCCAGAATTATACAATTCCCAAACTGTTTCTTCACCGTAACAATCGGTATCTATTGTCAATGTGATAGCTTGACCACCTACAACTATTGTAAAGTTAGATAAGTCTGCATCATTTGAAAGATCCGCATCTACATTACCATTAGGTAAGTTCGTTGTTGCATTGAACACATGAGGTCCAGCACTTGGGCTCTGAGTAGGGATATTTATCGTTTCAGTTCCACCAGGAGCTAAATTTCCAGTCCAATTAATAACAGTTGGACTAACTCCGTCAATATCCCATGTGATATCAACAGCTGTAAGGTTGTTGTTTCCGTAATTAGTAAGAGTTATTACTGGAGTAATACTTCCTCCACAGATGTTTCCTGTAGCTCCAGAAATATTGCTAATTCCAGCATTATCTGGAAACGGCGCTTGACAAGCAGTAGAATTTACTAAACTTGCTCTTCGTGTTGCAACTGACATAACTGTACGTATTCTTGTTTTTTGATCTTCCGTAAAAATGTTCATACAAGCGTCATCAGAGTAATCCATATAATTCTCTATCATATCCGTACTTCCATCGCAAGTTGCAGGAGCAGGATTTGGACAACCATAATTTGAAGTTTGTTCTTGTGGAGTATCTGCACAATAATCAGTTGCACATGTTCCATCACCCCAAGTATGTCTTAATCCTAAATAGTGACCTACTTCATGCGTCATTGTTCTTCCTAAATTATATGGACCACCAGCAGTTACTCCAAAATAGTTATATCCAGCAACAACACCATCAGTTCCTGCTGCTCCGCTATTTGCATTTAAGCCTGACAATCCAGAATTAGAAGGAAATTGAGCATAACCCAATAATCCACCACCAATATTAACAGACCACATGTTCATGTAATCATCAGGATTCCAAATCGTGGTGGGTTTCATAGTTTCCACAGCACCTGTAGAAGCAAACTGTGCAACACCATAATTTACACGGTCTATTCCATTCGTAGGCGCGCCAGTTGGATCAACAACAGCTAAACAAAATTCGATCTCAACATCTGCCCCAACTGGATCCGTATTGTATCCATTCGTTCCCAACATTTTTCTGAAATCTTCATTCAAGACGGTAATTTGTGATATAACTTGAGCGTCAGAAATATTTTCTCCAGAACCAACTGCATCACCATTATGTATAACATGGACCACAACCGGTATTGTTAAAACAGGCATGCTCTTAGTCGGATTAGCCAATTGTTCCGCTTTGTATTCTGCAATTTTTTGTTGCAACCACATTTCTTGTTCGTACAAAGAAGACATGCCAGGATCATTTGCTCTACGAATAGAGTCGACCTCCATTGTTGCACATCTTTTTTTGCCATCTGGCCCAACTTGTGTTTTGTAAACGAGTTGAGGTTCATTGGTCGGTTTTAGTTGCTTTTTTTTGATCTGCTGACCAAAAGAAGCAAACTGAAGAAACGCAGTTGCAATAACGAGCGCTACTTTAAGAGAGTTTTGTTTCATGAGTTTTAGTAATTTGTTTAAGCCACTAAAATAGAAAATTCATTTTTAATTGAAGAATTTATTTTACTAAATCGGTATAAAAAATTTCACCTCCTTGGAATCCTAAGCTAATTATATTCAAAACTATACGCTCTGATCTATTTTCTTGACCATAGTGAGGATAGTAGCTAAGGCAACCGTTTCTCCTGTTTCGTCGTACATATCAACTAAAAATTTTACGATACCTTTTGCAATATCATCGTCGTCTTTCTTTTCTTGGTCAATTTTCTCTTTAACGGTAAATCGAACGCCAATTGTTGCTCCTGGATAAACGGGTTTAGTAAAACGCGCTTCTTCTACTCCGTAATTCAATAAAACGGGTCCCTTTTTCGGATCAACAAATAAACCTGCGGCCTTAGAAAGTAAAAAATAACCATGTGCCACACGTTTTTCAAAAATTGTCCCATCTAAGGATGTTTCGTCCATGTGCGCATAAAAATTATCTCCTGAAACATTCGCAAAATTGACAATGTCAGCGTCTGTTACAGTATGTTTATGTGTAAAAACTGTATCACCAATATTTAGCTCTTCAAAGTGCTGTCTAAATACATGAGGGACAGCTTCGGGCATTTTCGCACCCACTTGAAACTGCTCAGTAATTTTAGTAATCGTTGTTGGGTGACCTTGAATGGCTGTTCTTTGCATATAGTGCATAACACCTCGTTTCCCTCCCATCTCTTCACCACCACCTGCGCGACCAGGTCCACCATGGGTCAGCAAAGGCATTGGAGAACCATGTCCCGTACTTTCTTTTGCACACTCTTTATTCAACACAAGAATTCTACCGTGCATGTGCGCTGCGTTAATGACATAATTTTTAGCTTCATCGTTACATGGAGTAACAATAGAAGAAACCAATGAACCTTTACCCATACGAGAAAGTTCTATCGCATCATCCATTGACTTATAAGGCATAATTGTCGAAACAGGTCCAAAACATTCAATTTCATGTACATCTGTTTTATTAAAAGGGTCGTTATTTCTAAATAAAATTGGAGCGAAAAATGCTCCTTTGTTTTTGTTTGCACCTACAACTTCAAAATTTTCCAAATCTCCAAAAACAATCTCTTGTGATTTTGCCAGCAGTTCCACATTCTCACGTACTCTTTCTACTTGTAAATTACTTGCAAGAGCTCCCATTCTAACTCCTTCCGCACTTGGATCACCCACTGCAATTGTGCTTAGTCGCTTTGCAATAGCTGTTTCAACTTCATCAATTAAATTCTCTGGAACAATAATTCTTCGAACAGCGGTGCATTTTTGACCCGCCTTAATCGTAATTTCCTTTGTACATTCTTTGATAAACAATCCAAATTCTTCTGTATCAGGAGTTGATTTTTCACCAAGTACAGTTGCATTCAATGAATCTGCTTCAAGATTAAAAGGAACAGAATTCTCGACAATATTTGGTAATGATTTCAATATTTTTCCAGTTTTTGCCGAACCTGTAAAAGTTACCACATCTTCAGAAGATACATGGTCAATTATTCCACGGCCTAAACCGCAAACGAGCTGCAAAGAACCTTCAGGTAAAATTTTAGAGGCGATAATGTCTCTAACCATTACTTCTGTTAAGTAGCAAGTAAATTCTGAAGGCTTAACGATTGCCGGAACGCCCGCCATAAGGTTAACAGCAACTTTTTCAAGCATTCCCCAGATTGGGAAGTTAAATGCATTGATATGAATGGCAACTCCTCTTTTTGGAACCATGATATGATGACCTATAAAAGAACCTTTTTTAGAAAGTGGTGCCGCAATTCCATCAACGTTATAAGGTAAATCAGGAAATTGCCTTCTTAAAGAAGCATTGGCAAAAAGGTTTCCTATCCCTCCTTCAATATCAATCCAAGAATCAACTTTTGTCGCCCCAGACCATGCACTTACTTCATAATATTTTCTCTTTTTCTCCAATAAATGAAACGCCAATGCTTTCAACATTCTTCCGCGTTCTTGAAAAGTCATCTTACGCAGTTTATCTCCTCCTACATTTCTTCCATAGGCAAGAACTGACTCATAATCAAGACCTTTACTCGAAGTTTCGCCTATTTTTTCGCCTGATATTGCATTAAATAAATCCAATTCATTCCCTTGACCGTCAATCCATTGACCTTGAACATAATTTTGATATCGTTGCATTTTATTGTAGTTTTTAACCGTGCTAAGATAATGATTATTCTATGACAACTGAAAAAGATACAACCAACTTATTTCAATCAGCATTAATTGCCGAGAAAAAAGACAATGGTGTAACTTATCGGTTATATGAAAATAGAATTTACCATGTTTTCATTCCTTCTAATATCGAAGTTGGAATGGAATTGATTAATACAAGTATGACTTTCTGAACAAGCATAGGAGAGACAATTGTTTGTACTCTCGAACAAATTAAATTAGACAAGTTGAACGATTAATTTTGTTCAATCAAAACGAACTCTTCTGCATGCTCTTTAATCCACATTAAAGTGGTTCGAATTTCATCTAAATCAAAAGAAGTGACTAATTTCATTCTGTATTCTTTGAAATGAGATATACCTTTAAAGTAATTCGTATAATGTCTTTTCATTTCAGCGACTCCTAAAGTTTTTCCCTTCCACTTTACGCTCATTTCAAGGTGTTCTACACAGGCATTTACACGGTCTATTATACTAGGTTTAGCAAGAGTTTCACCTGTTGCAACAAAATGTTTTATTTCATTAAAAATCCATGGATTTCCGATACTGGCTCGACCGATCATCACTCCATCAACACCATATTTTTCTTTATATTCTACTGCTTTTTGTGGCGAATCAATATCGCCATTTCCAAAAATAGGAATTTTCATTCTTGGATTGTTTTTCACGTCTGCAATCAAGCTCCAATCAGCTTCGCCTTTGTACATTTGTTTTCTAGTACGTCCATGAATCGATAATGCCTCAATACCCACATCTTGCAGCCGTTCAGCAACATCAACAATGTATTTTGAGTTTTCATCCCATCCTAAGCGCGTTTTAACTGTAACTGGTAAATTCGTCGAGTTTACAATTTCTCTAGTCATTTCTACCATTTTAGGAATGTCTTGTAAAATTCCAGCGCCTGCTCCTTTACAAGCAACTTTTTTTACTGGACAACCATAATTTATGTCAATAATATCAGGATTTGCTTTTTCTGTTAGCTCAGTAGCCAGTTTCATGCTTTCGATGTCATAACCAAAAATTTGAATGCCAATTGGGCGTTCATATTCAAAAATATCTAGCTTTTGAACTGATTTAGCCGCATCTCTAATTAAACCTTCTGAAGAAATAAATTCTGTGTACATTAAATCTGCACCATACCTTTTACAAAGTGCTCGAAATGGTGGGTCGCTAACATCTTCCATTGGAGCAAGAAGCAACGGGAAATCACCTAATTCTATATCTCGAATTTTAATCATTGACGCAAAGGTAGTTAATTAATGATTTAAGGAAAGAATGGTCAAATGAATACGCAGACTCATTCTCGAATTAAATCATTTCTTGTCTCTTGGTCCTCTTTTATAGATAACAAGTCCGTTAAGAAAATTACGTAAAATTTGATCTTGTAACTCCATGTATTTTGGATGATCTTCATTTCGGAAAAAAGCTCCTAATTCGCTTTTGCTAATTTTAAAGTCAACCAATTTTAAAATTTCTACAATATCATCGTCCCTTAACTTTAAGGCTACCCGTAACTTCTTAATAATGTCATTGTTAGTTAATCCCATGCTCTTTAATGTTTAATGTTTAATGATAATAAATCATTCAATCACAAACTCCTCATTTTGCTCTTTTTCAGCTTGTTTTTTTAGTTTTTCAAGCCAACGATTCATTTTTGTATCCTTTTTAGGTTCTTCATTCTCTATAATAGTATCTAGTGATTTAAGAGGGTCGAATTCTATAATTAATTCTTCTTTTGGAATGACTTCCTTTATATAATTTTTAACCGTCGTGTCATTTTGGAACAATCCAAATTCAGATTTTAAAATTGATTTTACATTCTGTTTTTCTTTTTCTCTATTTTGTTTTGCAATCTCTTTGCGCGATTCTCTGTCCCATTCTATTGTAGGATTATCTAGGTTGCCGTACATTTTCATGAATACTCTAAAGCCAGAACCGTCGTCGATTATTTCGCCAAACTCACTTTCTTGTTTTTTCTTCAAGTCACGAAACCTGAAGCCAAATCGATAATCGATTTCATTATCAAATGTATGTCTTCCTGAAGCCTCTATGTTTATGGCTGAAGAATTAATAGACATTAGTGGAATCGTGAGAACACTATTTTTAATGATTATGGTGTTTTTTAATTGGTCAAAGCGAAGATCTGAAAGTTTTTCCCCAAATACAACAATATTCTCTTTACCCAAGATGGTTTTAAGGCTCGATGTTTTTAAACTCTCTATGATAGAAGTAAAAGTTCCCACATTTTTTAAACGTCCATCGTCGATTTGTATCCCAATTTGGGCTCTAATTGCATTGGAAATGACTCCTCCACGCATGTCAAATGGAGCTTCAAAGTTGATATTCGCTTGCGCAAGTCCTTCAATATTCTCACTGGTAATAATGTTTTGATTAAAATTATCCCATTCTTTAAATAGATTGACGAAATTGACATTTTTAGAAACTAATTGACTTGAAATATAGAAAATCTCAGGTGTTCGTTCTTCAACTGTTAATGAACCTCTAATATTTGCTCCACCATTGACTAAGGAAACTCTCGGAAAGTGTATAGTTCTTCCAGAAATAGTCATATTCCCTTTTATTTTCTCAAAGCGGTGATTCTCATAAGTTAATTTCTCTACATCTAGATACATCTTTCCGCTAATGTTGTTGGGCAATATGAATGCCCTTTCTTTTTTTATCTTTCCTTCTTTAGAATCCGTACCTAAATCCTGCATCGAAATATTCTTGCTCTTTATTTCGAGACGAACTAGAAGACTTCCTGTTCCCTTAAAGTAATCGACCATTTCATTAAAAACGCCCTTCACTTTAAAGTCAGAAGAGCCAATTTTGAGAGAAACATTATCGATTCCGGCTTCATTATTGCGTAAATAGATCAACCCATTTACAGAGTCGAACACTCTCTTGTCACGCAATAATTTACTTTTTACATTATTCAATTTAACTGAGCCTTCTAGTTTTTTGATATCATAATCCATTGAACCATCCAGATTCTGATTTCCTTGAATTACAAACTGTGAACTCAAATTAATTGTCCCTTGAAGCATGTCAACTGAAGGAATTGAAAATAATGCATGTAAAACTTCCAAATCTAGAAGACCATCAGCATTTCCCTTAAAAATGGGAGCCGCGAATTGTGTTAAAAGCAAAGTCCCTTTGAAAGGACCTCCTTTGGTCTTAAATGTAATCTTTTTCAATTCTAATTTCTCTTTCTTTTTCCCACCTTCATTACTGTAAAATCCGGCAACCGTTAGTTTATTAATTGCTATTTTAGAAGAAGGTATTCTTAAATTGCCATTTTTCACTCCAAATGAGCAATTTACTCGAATTGGACTTTTATTCCCCGTTTTTTTATCTACATCTAGGTTGAATTTTAACACTCCTTGCCCTTCAAATTTCTTTACGTCATCAGATTGGGTCATTGCCAATCGATTTGCTACATCCTTAATACTTAAATTTTTCCCATTAAGATTAAAATTAAATCCATTCGGGCCTACTTCCCCACTAAAGTTAAAAGGTAATTCAGACACATAAATCACTGATTCAGGAATAGAAATTACAGAAGAATCAGTATTTACATTGACCACTATATCTAATTGAGAAGGTTGATTTGAAATTAAGGTGACTTCTCCACTTCTTGCAGAGAGAACATGTATATCTGCCTCTGCTTTTGTCGTAAATACCGAAGAATTAAATGCTCCTTTTAAAGACATTGTATTGATAAGAGTTCTATACTCTTGATTGGTTGTATGGTTGATATATGCGTAACCGAAGTTGACGAAACCAACCTCTTCTAGATTGACTTCAAAAGCATCTGTTTCTGTTGAGTCATTAACTTTTTTGAAAATGTCATAATTGACTTCACCCTCTTCATTGACCTTCATTTTTAGCGTTCCGTCGGATATTTCGATAGACTTTACAGTGTAATTTTCTCTCCATAAATCCATTGGATTAAATTTCAATCGAATTTTTTCAGAATACAATAGAGTGTCAAGATTACTAGAATTTACATAGCTATCTTTAATGAAAACGCTATTAAAATCAACCGATAAATTAGGAAAAGAACCCCAAAAAGCGAGATCAACTTCTGCCACTTCAACTTTAGTATTAAGATGGCTATTCATTTCTTTTATTACAATATTAATAATGTCGTCTTTGAAAAAATAAAGCACAAGAGAAATGAATAAGAACAAACTGAAGGTAATTCCTACGACCCATTTTGAAATTTTTACGATACGTTTTTTCACTCTTTAACAAAGTTATTGGATATAAAGAACGATACTGACACCCCATATATTACTTATTAACGCGGTAGTGTGTAGTTTGGTACGCTAGTGAGATACTAATAGTATGTGATTCGCAACTAGAATAACGTAATTGTTCGACTTCTTTTGTAATTTTACCTCAAAATTAAAATCTCATGAAAGTTCCCGTTACGATATATACAGAAATGACACCGAATCCATCCACAATGAAATTTGTTGCTAACAAACACTTGCTGGGTACTGGTGATTCTGCTGAATTCAAATCTAAAGCAGAAACCAAAGGTTTTTCACCTTTAGCTGAAGAATTATTTAATCTTCCCTTTGTTGACGGAGTTTTTATCGCTTCTAATTTTATTACAATAACCAAGACTGACAATCTTTCTTGGGATTTTATCACTATGGAATTGCGAGAATTTATACGCGAGTGGATTTTCAATGGCAAAGAAGTGTTAATTGCAATGCCTTCAAAAACAAACCCTATTGACGAACTAAGTGATGAGCCTAAAAAAGTATATGCAGCATCAGAATATGATCAAGCTATTTGTGATTTGTTAGATGAATATGTCCGCCCAGCTGTTGCGTCAGATGGTGGGGCTATTGATTTTAGAGGTTATGAAAATGGTACAGTAACCGTTGTTTTGAAAGGCTCGTGCTCAGGTTGCCCTTCTAGCACGGCTACTTTAAAGGGCGGAATTGAAGCTTTGTTAAAGGATCATTTGCCTGATGTAAAGGAAGTCGTTGCAGAGAATGAGTAAGTTTCGGATTGTACCTCGACATGTTCAGCAACCAACTCCTATAAGAATTATGAAAAGTAGATTTCTATTATTGATTGTGTTAACTCTTGTTCTAAGTTCTTGTTCTAAGTGGAGCAAAAAAATGGAAGTCATCCGAGATTGCACTGGGGTATATTTAAAAAAAGACACCAAAGAATACAAAGTCTGCAATGAATCAAAACTTGAAAGTATTGCTACTGGTGAAAAGATAAAAGTTGACTACGATGTTCTTTCAGAATGTTTCGGACTTATTGAACCTCCTACTTGCACAGAGTTTCATAACTTTGAGAATCTAATCGAAGTTGTGAGAATTAAATGAAAAAGACTACAACCAGCTGAACATGGCATCAAAGTCCTTTGACTTCATCCATTTACCCATTTTTTCTTCCAAAATTGCTCGTAATTCGGCTTTTGTATAAACGTCATTTTTACCTGTATCTCTGACAAGTTTAACAGGATCTGGTTTTTGAGCTTTCACTTCTTTTGCAAAATAAATCACACTTCCATCTTCCGTAGCTAATCCGAGTATTGCTCCAGGCAAGCCGTCAAAACCCTCGGGACCTATTGATGGAACGATATTCGGTGCAAACCAGGCATAAATTCTTGTGGAGTCATTCATTTCCCAAATTGCTTTTCTACATAAGTGACCCGCAATCGTTCGCTTGCTCTCTGTAACTTTCCATTTTCGTTGACCAAGTGTATCTTTTAAATACGTCTCTGTTCCCCAAAGATCCATTACGGTTAATTTTTTATTGTTTTCAATGTCTTGATAAACAAAATTTTGAGAAGTGAGGTACTTCATAAAACCCTGAGCAACCTCTTCATCTTCAATCGGAATAAAAGCAGATTTACTCTTGTTAAAAATTAATTCAAATCTATCCAATTTTATTTTATTCTCCTCCGTCACGAAACGAGCCATTCGGTCATCATTTCCAAATCGTTTCTTAAGATTTGTTCTTCGTTCATAGACAATTCTACCAGAAGTAATCTGTGCAAACGAAGTGATTGAATAAAGTGTTACCGCTACTGCGAATACTATTTTTTTAAAACATACCATTGTAATCCTCTTCTTTAGCTTTTCTATTGTTAAATCGCAACGTTGCCTTTAGTAAAAAATATCGCGAAATAATTGTTGTTCTATAATCTGTTACTATGTTACCATTCACTTGTCTAGTGGCATTAATATTTTGATTCAATAAATCCTTCCCTACAAGGGCAATTACCAAGTTGTTCGTTTTTAAGAATGACTTACTCAATTCAGCATTCCAAACGAAGAATTCTAAATTATAAAACCCCTCTCCTTTTTGAGCATTTCGTGTATATTCTGCATCCGTTGAGATAACGAATCCTTTAGGTAATCTCCATTTTATATCCCCACCAATTTTAGTCGTAGTAAAAGGAGTATTTGACACCGAACTTAAAGAACTAGTAGGGTTGGTGTATGATTGATTACCGCTAACCGTAAATTCCAATGAATCGAATTGAAATACCAAGGCTACATCACCATTGATTGCAAAATTATCAGTAATATTCTCTAGTTCTCCAATAAAATTAGTGTAACGATTAAAAGATGAATTCATACTCGGTCTTATCGTGAATTTTCTCCCCCAAAAAGGCACCCCAGCTCCTAAAAATACAGAAGCGAACATATTTCCATCAACATTAACTGTTTTTGAAATGGTTCTACCAAAAATATCATAATCAGTTCGAGTGGCAAAGGCATCATTCGTGAGACTAAAATTTGCACCTGACCAAAAATATTGACCTGTCATTGCTTTCCATGTATTGAAAGATGCATTAATAGAATGTGTATAATTTGGAATCAAATCCGGATTACCTTCTTGAATTCTGTTTGGGTTAGAATTGTCCGGAACCGGCGCTAAATCAGTAATAGAAGGTTGACTAGATGACGTTTGGTAGGTAATCGAAAATCTTGTAGCCATGCTTGGTCTGAACTGATATTTAAACCTTGGTAGAATGTTCGTGAAATTTTGACGAATTGTTGTATCCGTTATCCTGTTAACGTTGAGAATATCTATGTTTCTTAATCTAGATCCAAAATTGAAACTATGTTTTTTTCCCTTATATAAAAAGCGAACACTACCTCTGTGTTGTTGTCGAATATTATCAAATGTGTTAGATAAATCTGCTCGGTAACTAGTGTAAATATTATTTACGCCATCAAAAGTCTCTTTCTTTTGATCACTAAAACCATACTCATAAAGGTATTGTAATTCCAACCTTAATTTTTTAGCTAGCGGTTCAATATAAGTAGCTGTTCCGTAATGACTGATTGCAGAATTATCATTTGTGTTTCTTTGATCAATTAATGAATCAACTGATGCGAAGAAATAAGTCGATCTAGTGGAAAGGTTCCCGGTCGTATTATTATCTGATCGATCAATATCATATCTCAATTCCAATTCCCGTCTTTTCTTCATAAATTTACGGTTAATTCTGATCATACCATCTAAGGTATATCCTTTAGAGTCTGTTCCATTTTGAATAGACGTCTGCAATGATTGTATTCCCGTAGGACTAATGAAATCATTAAGCTCAGAATCTTCCGTCATTCCAACGTCAAATCTAAAGGATGGTTTTATTTCAATTGTTGTCAAAGAATCCAATGGTGCAAAAAAGCGCATATTAAATCGATGAGATTCACTAACGAAATTATTACTCGTGGAATCATCTGTAAAGTAGGTTGTATCTCTCAAAAAGTACTGAGAACGACTCGCAGAAGTTTGTAATAGCTGTGTGTTATAATAAGAGTAATTCGCGCTAAACTCAACTTTCTTTTTCTCACCAAATTTATCGCTAAAATAGATGCCAGCTTTCATTGTTTGAGGAATTCCACTACTGTTGGTCGTTCCGTCTTCCCAGAACCTTCTTCCTGCGCCTTCTTCATTACTCAATCCAAATTTACTCATGTCTCCACGAGAAAAATTAGATCGTGGTGTATTTGAACCTAAGGCAAAAACCGAAATTTTTTGTGCACCGTCAAATTTATTAAGTAGCATTTCTCCTTCGAAAAAAGGATTTGTTCCTACTACACCGGCAACGGGTGTAAGTCCAAAATCAGATGCTCCCGAAATTCTTCCGAAATATCCTTTCTTTGCACTGTCCTTTAATTTTAAGTCGAGAACTTTAATTTTATCTCCATCTCCTCCTATACCATCATCATCTTCCTTCTCATAAACTTGCACCGTTTCTATTCCGTCTGCTCCTAAGTTTTTAGTTGCAATTGTTGGATCTGTACCAAAGAATTCATCACCATCCACCAATACTTTATCAATTGCCTGACCCTGTGATGTTATATTACCATCTTTATCTACAGTTAAACCTGGTAGTTTTTTTAAAAGATCTTCCACTACAGCACCCTCTGCTACTTTAAATGAATCGGCCACATAAACCAATGTATCTCCTCGGTAGAATATTGGATTTCTATTCGCATAGATAACAACCTCAGCTATTTCTTGTGCCTTTGAAGGTAATTTAATAATTGGTATTTCAATTTCTGAATTGTCTTTATGACCAAACATGTAGTAAATTTTCTCATCAAAGCTACCGTGATCAATTATCAATGAAAAGGTATCTATTTCGAAACCTGTTAGCGTAAATGTTCCATCTGAGGCTGTTCTAGTAAAGCCTAACAGAAGAGAATCTTTCATTCTAATAGCCATTGCAATAGCATTTTCAACTGGTTTAACTCCTGTGGAATCAAACACAGTTCCAGAAACAGTCATTTGTTGAGAAAAACTAATTCCACTAATACAAAGCGTTATAGTAAGTAGTGCTGATTTAATAATTTTATTCATGCTTAATAGTTTATGAAGCAATGATAGTTAGTTCAAAATAAAAAAAAGAGTTAAAAATTTCAAGTGGTCAAATCTCTTGACAAGAGGCAGAAAGAAAGGTTTCGCATTTGAAATTTATGTTTACTTCCTACTTACATTCATTAGAATTTGGTATTCGTAACCTTGCTCTCCATTCAACGTCTCATAATCTAATTTTAAAGGTGTGCCCATCATATTCTTCTCATTTTCTTGCAAGGTTTTAATCAATGGTGTCATCCGTTGAACAACCAACGAAGAATAATACCCATCCGTTTCATTCTCACCAACAATTAAATAAAGATATGGTTCTTCTTTAACAAAACCTTGAAAAGTTGTCCCGTACTCACCTTCTTGATTTAAAACGGCAATCGCCCTATCATACGATGCAGAATGTTTATCTACAATTGCAAAGGTTTCAAAGTCCAATTCTTCCTCATAAGCTGCCTGTTTTCTTTTCGTTATAATAGGTTCTTCATCATCGTTATAATAAGTGACTCGCTCAACATAAACAGCTGCTTCACCAATTCCTTCTTCAAACAACTCTATAGATGCAAACATTCCTTTATCAGAAAAATAAAAAATATTTTTGTTGATACTCGGTGAGTCTTTTGTGGTATATACTTCTCGTAACTTTACCATTAAACCCGTTTCATTAACTCTTATTTCAACATCGACTGATGCTCCTCCTTCCTTAGAATAAAATAAACTCTGTCCAACCCGAAGAGAATCATTCTGGTCAATATCCGAAATTAATTGCTCAAAAGCAACTTCATCTTTGTTTGGGATATATTCTGTAAATTCATCGTTTAATTCATTTTCTAAAGGCGTCTCATCACAACTATATAATAAAGGCAGAGCTAATAGTGAAAGGAAAATTAATTTCATGTTTCGTTTTTAATGTATAATTACGTCTAGTGCAAAAGTAACAAGAAATACGTGTGTTTTTGTAGCGGAAGTAGGACTCACTTCGATTTTATTTCATTCCGCTCAGTATAAACTTCGGATCATGACCAATTGTTGGGGACTAGGCATAAATTTGAGTTAATCTGAAGAGAAAAAATTCTTTATTCCTAACTCCTCTTAATTGTGATCTGAAGGCTTTTATTTTAGCGTTGAAAGATTCGGCAGAAGCATTGGTACTTCTATTGTCAAAATAGTTCAATATTTGCTTATAATTCAAGCTGATTGTATTCAGGTAGATTCAACTAGCTAATGCAAGTTTTTTATTTTCTAGGTTAAAGTTATCAA
>CAXBMR010000013.1:0-67478 GCA_963976995.1 uncultured Fluviicola sp. | reverse complement strand
TTGAACCTATTAGCTTTTTCTGTCATTTTACTTAGACAACTTTAAACAACTTCAATAAGAATGATACCTCCGCAAGATTTATGCCGAAAAACCAAAAATTGGCCATGTTGTTTAAAGTGAGGTCATTAGTTAGTTCTTGCTCAACTCTAAACACTTTTTCTGTCAACTGGATCGTATTTTTTTCGCAAAAATCATTTTACAAAATCATTTCAACCAAAAACGTTTAATGACTCTTTCAAAAGAGATTTAATTATTGTACATTGCCCATCGATTTTAAGAACAAAAAAGGATGCTAAATTATATTAAAGACGTACTAGAGAATATGCCAAATGGTTGGTTGAACTTAACCACCCATCGATTAGATATTTATGATGAAAAGTTGGCGAAAACAGAATTTTTAGAACAGTTTGAGATTCTATACAAAGCAAAGAATTCTGAAAAAACAGCACTCAATGAATTACCCACGGCTTTTGATTACATTCGATTAGGACATCCGCTATCTTGTTTGCTAGAATGGGCTGTTGCCAACTTAAACAACATAGAAGCAGACAATGTAATCAGTTTCTCTTCAAATACGGTTCCGATATTGGCTGTTTTAAGAACAAATTTATTGGCAAATAGAAACACGCAAATCGTTTACAAGGATAGTTTGCCTGAGTTTTTTGATACAGAGATTGTAAAAAACATTTACGGCTATCGTTTTGAATTAAAAAAAGTGGAGAGAATGGAAGAGATTGCTCCATTTAACGGAAGCACAATTTTTATTTCCCGCCAAGATGACCTCTGTCAGTTTGATCTTTCTGAAAATGTTGACTTTTACATCAACACGCAGACTCATTTAGGGAGTGTTTTAGTAGTAAATAGCCAGTCTAATTTATCCACAGAGAAACAAAACGAGGAATATATTTCAGCAATTCAACATGTCAGAAGAAGAGAGACTATTGCAATGACACCTGCCAATACGCTTGTTGCGTTACAACAGTTGGTTGGCTCGAACTCTGGAGAAAACAACCGAACGGATTACGCATCCAATAAATCACTTGTTCTAAATTCGATCAAAGAAATAACAGAAACAGACATAAAAGCGCTGGTTGGTTCAAGCGGTCTTTCTATTCAATACGCAATTGTGATGGGGCTCGTTCACGATGCACTCACCAATCACAAAGGGAAAGCCATCAAAATCATTGTTCCGCCCAATTGCTACGGAGGAACAAATGACCAAGCAAGACGAGTTGTGGCATGTAATGAGAATGTTGAAGTAATAGACCTACCCGTTGATGGCGGAAACGATATGGTGCAAAGTATTGATCTTGTTTTAGAAAAAATAGCGAGCGAAGATGCCGTTCCATATATCATTGCAGAAATTCCGACCAATCCACGCGTAGAAGTGCCAAACCTTCTACAACTAAGAGATGTATTAAGTAAAAAGAGAGAGACCGCAGAAGGTGAAACCGCCATTGATCCTGTTTTTATATTGGACCAAACATTTTGTCCGAATGTTCACTTTTTAGGAGAAAACGAAGTTCTTTCTTCCGTTAGAACGATCGCTTATGTGAGTGGATCTAAATTTCCAAGCGGTGGAAAATGCACAGCAGGTTACTGCGCAACGAATAAAAAGGCAGCGGCATTGATGGAGAAAATTGAAACACACCTCCAGCTTTGTGATAACGCCGCGACTCATCTACAAATGGAGATATTGGCAAAACAACTGCCGTCTATGAATCAAAGAATTGATGAAGCTTATAAATATACCCGAGAATTTGTCACTTTCATTGAAGAGACCTTGCCGAATGCCAAAATCAATTTTGTATCACAAGATTTAGTAGAACAAGGATTTACACCGTCTGTTTTCTCACTGGATCTTCCAACCAAAGGAAACACGGAAGAAGAACGAGAAACCTACAAAAGAGCCTCAAACCTTAAATTGATTAACCTAATGATCAATAATATTCCAAACGAAAGCAAGTTTTGTGTGAGTTATGGGCAGTTAAATGGATGTTATTGGACTATTCCCGCAACTTCTACTCAAGGAACAACAAAAGAAGGCGACAAAGATTATATTGTCCGTGTGGCGCTATCTTCTGACATGGACTTAGCCCTTCATAAGAAAGTGTTTTTGGAGTTCGTGGAAGGGAATGATTATTCAAAACTCAAATAGAGATACAAAACGACTGAAGCCACTAGAAATGATTTTCTTCTACAGGAGTTATGCGCATTCCTGTATTTTCGTTTCCTCTCATTAGCGCTCCCCTTTGGACCATTCTATCAACATCCCTGAGCCATTTTCCACTTTTCCAAACGCATCTATTTTTACAAGAGAGTTGCCATTCTTGTCTTGCAGGACATTACCATCAGTTAATTTAGCAAGCAATTTCCCGTCATGATCATTGAAAGTTCCGTCTTCGTTAATCTCGCCAATTACTTTCTCATTAATTGTTTCGTTTCCTAAATTGTTTACTGCTATTCCCGTAAGACCATTCCCGTCTTTAATTTAAAATTCAGAAAATTGAAGTTTATCAGAATTAGTTCTGCAACTATATAATAATGTTGCTATAAATAGTAAGCAGATATGGTTTTTCATTTTTTTTGTTTAAAACACTTTTAGTATAATGAATTGATATACAGTCTGTTTTAAGTTTAAAAAAATAAAATTGCGCATTTTTACTTTTCTGAATATACAATGAATCTTTCAAAAACCCGGTATATGATATTTCTTTTTTAGAGTATAGTTGCTTTATGGTTATTATTAAGCATATCGGTTTTCAATGAGGAAGTCAAGCAAATTTTTTACTAAAAATGTCTTTCGAAGATACTAATGACTTTCTAACTACGACTCACTTTATGAAGCAAAAGTCCGTATATTTTTTACGTGATGTTATTAATTATTAGTATATTGATCTGGCGAAAGGTTCTGGCATAACTCTTGTAATTAACAAATTATCAGACGAATACAGATAGGCTCATCGAGAATACAATGATTCCAGTTTTTTGTCTAAGAATAAAAACTATTACACATGAAAAAAATAATTTACATTTTAACGATTTTACTACTTGGAACCCATTTCACGTACTCTCAATGGTCTCAGAAAGGAATTGACATAGACGGAGAACTAACTTTGGACAATTTTGGATACTCTGTAAGCATTAGTTCAGATGGGAATACTATGGCTGTCGGTGCCCAGGGAAATGATGGGAATGGACTAGGAGCAGGTCATGTCGGTATATATGTATGGAGTGGCGGAGTTTGGATTCAAAAAGGGACTGATATTGACGGTGAAGCGGCAGGTGATGGTTCGGGACATGCAATTGACTTAAGTGCTGATGGGAACACGGTCGCTATTGGTGCATGGCAGAATGGTGATAATGGAACAGATGCAGGGCATACACGAGTTTATGAATGGAATGGCGCAAACTGGATTCAAAAGGGCGCAGATCTTGACGGTGAAGCTACTTTTGACAGGTCAGGCGAATCTGTGAGTTTGAGTGCGGATGGAAATACACTTGCTATTGGAGCATCCTCAAATGATGGGAACGGAGCAAATTCCGGTCATACTCGGATTTATGAATGGAGTGGAGCAGCATGGATTCAAAAAGGAACTGATATTGACGGCGAAGCTGCAGGCGATCTTTCAGGCAACTCTGTTAGCTTAAGTTTAGATGGAAACACTCTGGCGATTGGTGCCTATTCCAACGATGATGGCGGAACAGATGCTGGGCATACAAGGGTTTATATATGGACCGGAGCAATATGGACTCAGAAAGGAATGGACCTTGATGGTGAAGCATCCGGTGATCGAGCGGGATATTCAGTTGATCTTAATTCGGATGGAAATACCCTTGTTGTTGGTGCAATACAGAATGATGGAAACGGATCGAATTCAGGACAAACAAGAATTTATGAATGGGGAGGAGTGTCCTGGACTCAAAAAGGGGGTGACATTGATGGAGAATCTTCTTTTGATCGTTCTGGTTACTCCGTGAGTCTTAGTTCCGATGGGAACACTTTAGCAACAGGCGCCTACGGTAACGATGATAATGGGTCAGGCGCTGGTCACACACGATTATATGAATGGAGCGGTGCTTTGTGGGTTCAGAAAGGATTGGACATTGATGGTGAAGCAGCGGGTGACAATTCTGGGTTTGCCGTTAGCCTTGATTCAACTGGAAGTACTGTCGCGATTGGTGCACTTTACAATGACGGAAACGGATCTAATGCTGGTCATGCTAGGGCATATGAATTTGCATTAAGGCCCGCAGCTTGTTTTTCAGCAACTCCAAACCCGTCTGCATGTGGGCAGTTAGTTTCATTTGATGCAACTTGTTCTTACCATGAAGACGTTACAAAAACGCTTGTTCTTTACGAATGGGATTTTGACAATGACGGAATATATGATGCATTTGGTAATACAAGCTCAAACGCTTTTTCTCCAAATGGCACATTTTCGGTAAGACTCAGAGTCACTGACAATGTTGGGGAAAGAGATTCTACCATCGTATCGGTTGTCATCAATGACCTCATCAACCCGACGGCATCGAATTTAGTCACTGTCACTATTGAATGCATAGGCGACATCCCCGCGGCAGATATTACGGATGTTTTGGATGAAGCGGATAATTGCGGAGTGCCAGTTGTTGCATATGTGTCTGATATATCTGACAACAATTCCTGTCCTGAAACAATTATACGAACTTACAGTGTCACAGATAATGCGGCAAATCAGATCACAGTCACTCAAACGATTATTATTAATGACCTCACAAACCCAACGGCTTCAAATCCAACCATCATTAATGTAGAATGCATAGGGGATGTACCTGCCCCTGACGTGACGGTTGTTACGGACGAAACTGACAACTGTACAGCTGTTCCAATTGTTACATTCGTAAGCGACGTGTCCGATAACAACTCCTGTCCTGAAACAATCACGCGAACATATAGCATCGCGGATGATTGTAGCAATCAAATTTTAGTCACACAATTAATCATTGTCAATGATATCACAAGCCCAACAGCTTCAAACCCAACCACTATTAATGTAGAGTGCATAGCGGATGTGCCTTTCCCTGACGTGACGGTTGTTACGGACGAAACTGATAACTGTACAGCTGTTCCAATTGTTACATTTGTAAGCGACGTGTCCGATAACAACTCCTGTCCTGAAACAATCACGCGAACATATAGTATCACAGACAATTGTAGCAATCAAATTTTAGTCACACAAACGATTGTAGTCAATGATATCACAAGCCCAATATTTGATATATCCACATTAACCGATATCACAGAAGAGTGCTCTTCAATTCCATCGACACCGACAGCCACGGATAATTGTAGCGGATCAATTGACGGTGTTCCAGACGTGAGCTTTCCAATCACAACAGTTGGTCCAACATTGATTACATGGACTTACACCGATGACTGTGGAAATAGTAGCACGCAAACGCAAAATGTAACCATAACGGAAATTGACAACACTACTTCGCTGTCTGGGATAACATTAACTGCGAATGCTACTGGCTATCAATACCAATGGGTAGACTGCAATAACAGCAATGCTCCGATTTCCGGTGAAATCAATCAAAACTTCACCGCACTAATCAACGGAAACTATGCGGTTGAAATCACAGATGGGACTTGTACAATAATCTCCATGTGTACCCAGGTTGCCACGGTTGGAATGATGGAGAACACATTATTTTCTAAAGTATCGATTTCCCCCAATCCTAATAATGGACTTGTAAACATAGACCTTGGAACGCTGACAGATGTTAGCCTAATTGTTTACAACTTAAGTGGTCAAGTTCTTTATCAAAAGGAAAGAATCAACACTTCCAAGTACCAATTTGGTTTAAATTCAGTCGCTGGGGTTTACTTTGTTGAATTGAGTTCTCAGGGGCAAAGAAAATTATTAAAACTGATAAAACAGTAGTAGTAGCTTAAAAAGAAATTTGTCACTAAATTAATGGTTTTTCATTTCTAGACTAAAAAGACTATCGAGTTTCAACGCCCTTTTTTGAATTCACGACTACAGACGATACCAGGCATTGGTTCAAGTGCAGCCCTGTTTTTGATTATTTTAACAGACGGTTTTGAAAAGTTTGAATCCGCCAAACAATTTATCTGTTACACAAGCCTTTCTCCTACCTAAAAAAACAAGTGGAAGCAGTGTTAGAGGAAGTAGATCGATAAGTAAGCAAGGAAATCCTACAATCAGAAATCTATTGTTCATGTGCAGTTTTAACGCCTGTATGTCCAATAACGCCTGCAAAGATTTATACGTTCGCTTGGTATCGAAAGGGAAGAGTAAAAGATTACTTAATTAATTTATTTACGACAACCTTACTCCTTAAAAACAAAAACGAGCCAATATCATCTATTTTTTGCGTATTTTGCGCCTGAACTGTCTAACAAAAACAATAAACAATGAACAGAAACTATCTTTTACCCATCATCTTCTCACTCTTCATTCAATACTCATTCAGTCAAAACGATCCGTATTTATGGCTCGAGGAGGTTGAAAGTGAAAAATCCATGGAGTGGGTTCAAAATCAAAACAAGCGAACGGCAACCGCCATGAAAAACGCACCTGGTTTTGCGGAATTAAAAGACCAGTTTCTCAGTTCAATGAACGATGACGAAAAAATTGACTATCCAAGAGTAATTAAGGACATGGTTTATAATTTTTGGAAAGATGAAAACCACATTCGAGGAATTTGGAGACGCACAACAAAAGAGCTTTACATGCAAAACAAAGCTGTGTGGGAAACAGTATTAGATTTAGATGCTCTTTCAAAAGAAGACGGTGCGAAGTGGGTTTTTCATGGTGCCACTTGGCTTGAACCTAGCTTCGAACGTTGTCTTATTTCATTGTCTGACGGAGGAACTGACGAAGGCATAGTTCGTGAATTTGATGCCATCAAAAAAGAATTTGTTGTTGGAGGCTTTGAACTCCCTTCGAGTAAAGGAGGCGTAGTTTGGTTAAATAAAAACGAAATTATACTCTCTAGAAACTTTGGCGAAGGAACCATGACCACATCTGGGTACCCACGAATAGTAAAAAGGTTAAAACGTGGCCAAAAATTAGAAGAAGCTACACAGCTTATGGAAGGGTCAAAAGATATTATGGGAATTTGGCCAGGTAGCTCATATATCAATGGAAAAAGACAAATCACATTGCAAAAAGCTCATTCTTTTTACTCACACCAGATTTATTATTGGGATAATGAGCAATTTATTCTCGTGGACCTACCAAAAGACTCTGAAATTAAAGATTTATATTCCGGAATGGTTTTGGTTCGTCTTAATTCTGACTGGGCCGTTGGCAATACTACCTACCAATCTGGTGATCTTGTTAGTGTGAACGATGCTCTTTTGAGAAAAGGAAAACTGGATGTTCAGTTGGTATTCCATCCGGACGAAAAAACAAGTATAGAGCAGGTTAGTGTTACCAAAGATGGTGTATTGCTGAACACTATTCAAAATGTGAAAAGTGTCTTGCATATGTTAACTTACCCAAATGATAAATGGACTATTAGCAAAATAGAAACTCAAAAATTTGGGCAACTCTCTATCATCGATTCTGACAGAAAAGAAAGTGGCTATTTTTATCAATTTAGCAACTTTATTACACCTCCAACACTTTATTTTAAAGAGGGCGAAAGTGCACGAGTTATTCGTCAAGGGAAGAAAAAATTTAACGCTGACAACCTTGAAATTCATCAATATGAAGTGGCTTCAAAAGATGGAACAAAGGTTCCTTACTTTATTGTTCATAAAAAAGGGATAAAGCTTGACGGTTCAAACCCAACGCTTGTATATGCTTATGGAGGATTTAATATTTCTGTGAAACCAAGCTATAATTCGAGAACGGGTATCGGTTGGCTTCAACAAGGAGGTGTTTATGTTGTTGCAAACATTCGTGGTGGAGGTGAATTTGGTCCAGAATGGCACAAAGCAGCCATGAAAGAAAAACGTCAGAACGCCTATGACGATTTTTACGCTGTTTCCGAAGATCTTATCGACCGAAAAATTTCATCTCCAAAACACCTTGGTGCCTTTGGGTGGAGTAACGGAGGATTAATGGCAGGAGTTGTTGCTACTCAGCGTCCTGATTTATTCAATGCCGTAATCATTGGGGCTCCTCTTCTCGATATGAAACGCTTCAATAAATTGTTAGCAGGCGCCAGTTGGATGGGCGAATATGGGAATCCAGACATTAAAGAAGAATGGGAATATATCAAAAAGTATTCGCCTTATCATAACGTTCATAAAAACAAGAGTTATCCTGAAGTTTTTATCATCACATCAACGAAAGATGATCGTGTGCATCCAGCTCATGCACGAAAAATGGCAGCAAGAATGTTAGAGCAAGGTCACTCTCTGTTTTATTTCGAAACCATTGAAGGAGGGCACGGTGCATCTTCAACCAATGAGCAAGCAGCTTTTAATCAGGCCATGATGTTTACCTATTTAAAAATGAAATTAATGTAATTGTCAAGTTATAGACCAAAAAAAAGCATGCTCACCAGCATGCTTTTTTTTGTTTAATTAAACAAGTATTAATCTCTCACAAGATGTAAGAAGCCGTGCCCATCAATTTGAGCTCCGTCAATCCCAGTAGCCATGTACTTATAAAAGTACACCCCTTCTTCGGCTTCATTTCCTGATGGCGCTAGTCCATTCCATCCATATTCAAGCCCAGGAGAAAGCAAATCATATTCTTTTTCATACATCAGGTTACCCCAACGGTTCAGAATAGTTAACTTTAGTTTCACAGTAAATTCCGTTTTCATAAAAAATACATCATTGTCTGTATCTCCATTTGGAGTAAAAATATTTGGTGCGACAACAACTGGAACCGGGTAAACACAACTCCCATCATCCTGTATTGCAGAAGGATTAAAATTCAGGGCTGAGATATCCGTGCATCCGCATTCAATGATATTAATGTTCAAATACGCGGTGTCTGAACAGTTGTTTGCATCGTAAGCAACCAGCATAACTTGAGAAGAACTTGAATAAGTCGCAGATTGAGAATTTTCATTGCTTATGTTTAAGGTGTTCGAATTACCAAAATCCCAAAAGTAAGAAACGGTATTCTGACTTGAATTTGTAAAACTAACACTCAAAGGACTACAACCCGCATCTATATTCGCAGACAGGTTTGCGACCGGAGGCTCTAAAGAAGTTACCTCCACACTATCTGATAGAGTACAAACGTCATCTGTAACAGTAAAATAATACATACCGGGAGGTAGATCTCCAATTGATGTTCCATTTACATTAATAGCTCCTGGATTCACATTGGGGCCTGTTATATTGTATTGAGCAAATCCTAAATCCTGAGTTAATCCAGAGACATACGCTTGAACTATTCCGCTTGGCAAGCAATTAGGAACCTGAACAAATCCTGAAGGTTGTGCCACCAAGCTATCCAAGGTAAGAGTCTGATTGACAATAAAAAGAACCGAATCCAAAAAAGTAAAGCCACACGCATCCATGACTGTCACATAATTCCATATGGAATCTTGACTTATTCCTGTACCATAAAAATAAGTCAAACTTGAGGTATCCCCATTGGACCAGTTAAAAGTAAACGGTTCAATAGAGTTGGCTAAATTTGTTACCTCTGCAGAAACAGAATCATACGAACAGTAAACATAAACTGTATCTTCTAGGTCATAAGTAAGACTTGCTCCACTGATATTAATAAAAATAGAATCAGAAACGCATTGTAAAACACCAAGTGTGTCATATACGTAGGCAATAAAAACAGAATCAGCGATCGGAGAAACATAAAATTGATTCGTGTCCATAAGTCCATTGCTCCAATTAACTACTGCACTTGAACAAGGGCCTGCTTGAATTGAAATATCTTCCAACCCCCAGTTATCACAACATGTTCCTGAAGAGTTCAATTGTATCCATCTGAACATAGTGTTTGCAGTCATAGCTCCCGGAGGAATGGTTGCAGAAAAATTATTCCATGTTGTATAGGGTGTGACACCGGTTGCAACAGAAGCTGTTGATGCTGGAGTTGCAGGCAAAGTAAATCCGCCTGGACTATAATAAATAATACTAATCCAAGTAGCACCTCCATTTGTGCTATATTGAAGTTCAACACCTTCATTCGCTAAATCAGGTCCTTCACATGGAGTCGAACCACCTTGAACAGAATATATCATCTCAAATACAACATTACCTCCACAACTAACGTCAAAACCAGCTGTTGTTACCGTTGGAGTTCCTGAACCTGCTGTTGCGGCCCAAAAATAAGAAGATCCATTTGGACCTACCCCACAAGGAGTGCTAAAGGTGGTAGAACCTGTCGTCGTCCAACCCGGAGGTAAAGACCCACTATCAAAGTTAAATGACTGACCTCCACTAGTAACAGCTGCAACAGCCGTCAACTGAACAGAGTCGCCTGGACAAATGATAGTGTCTAAAGGAGTTACTGTAACAAAACAGCTGACTTGAGAAAATGCAGGGAAAATTAGGAGCGAAATAATTATCGTTAGTAGTTGTTTCATCGTTCAATTATTTGCTTGTTATTATTACTTCCAAAAGATTTTTGTGATCTTTTTGAAGAGGGTTGTCTATTAAAAAAGAAAGTTGTGCATTATCAAAAGCACAGTCGGTTTCAATAACCGAATTCGGCTTTAACGATAAATTCTGAGTGTATTCATCTTTATTTTCGCATCCAACACAACCGTCAGCAAAGTTTAACTGAACGTTGAATTGGATATCTCTCATTTCACTTGTAACATTTTCAATCCTCACGAATCCGTATGTAAATTGCTTGTCAACACCTTCTATGGTGCATTTTTCTTTTTTGACAGAAAAAATTATTCCGCTCTCTTCACTCACTTTAATCCAGTCTTCAGATAATCTATCTGAAGACACTTTGTTTTGTGCATATGTTCCTGAGCCCAATGTAAATAGAGAAATCAGTATTAGTGCATTTTTAATTTTTGTCATAGTACGTTAAGATTGATTGTTAATAAGACTTTAAATTGTCTCTAAAGGTTGCATGCAGAGTTAGGTTACTTACTTAAAATTTTATCAAATATACAGATATATTTATTTCATTACTTTTATTCGCCAAATAAAAAAAATGAAAAATTTTATCAACCAATTACCAAAAGCAGAGTTGCATCTACATATTGAAGGTTCTTTTGAGCCAGAATTAATGTTCGAGATCGCCAAAAGAAACAACATTAAAATCAAATACACCTCCGTTGAAGAAGTTAAAGAAGCGTATAAATTCGATTGTTTACAAGATTTTCTTGATATTTATTATGCTGGGGCCGGTGTATTAATCGTTGAAAAGGATTTTTACGATTTAACCTACAATTACTTGAAAAAATGTGCTGAGCAAAACGTACGTCATACTGAAATTATGTTTGACCCTCAAACACATACGCATAGAGGTATTAGCTTTGAAACCGTGATTACAGGGATTTCAAAAGCTTGCGAAGAAGCAGAAAAAACTTTGGGCGTCACATCTTTATTGATAATGAGTTATTTACGACATTTATCAGAAGAGGATGCATTCAAAACTCTTACGCAATCGTTGCCTTTCAAACATTTAATTAAAGCCGTAGGTTTAGACTCCTCAGAAATGGGAAATCCGCCTTCTAAGTTTGAGAAAGTTTTTGCCGCTTCGGTAAAAGAAGGATACATTCCTGTTGCACATGCTGGAGAAGAAGGGCCAGCAGAATATATATGGGAAGCATTAAATTTACTCGACATTAAACGAATTGATCATGGAAACAATTGCTTTGAAGATGGCCTTATCGAAGAAATTATAAAACGAGATATTGCCCTAACTGTTTGCCCTCTTTCAAATACCGCTCTGCAAGTGGTTGATGACTTAAAAAATCATCCCATCAAAAAAATGATGGATAAAGGACTGAAAGTAACCGTTAATTCAGATGACCCTGCTTATTTTGGGGGTCAAGTAAACCAAAATTATGTTGAAATTCAAGAAGCCTTGGGCTTAACAAAAGCAGATCTGTATGAACTTGCAAAGAACTCTTTCCAATATTCTCTGTTAGACAATGATCTGAAAAAGATTTATTTGAATGAGTTGGACGAATTTTATACTTCGAATAGTTAGCATTCGTTTTCACCTTTTTTCTTATATTGTTCCTGTTAAAACAACGAATTACGTCTTTTATGGCAACAAGAAACTATCAAGGTAAGAAATTTACCTCTACTTCGGTGGAGCAAACTCTTGATTCTTTAACCATTGAAGAAGCCTTACAAATCAACATCAACGGTTCTCCTTTTACAGTTACAATGAGGACTCCTGGAGATGATGTTTATCTTGTTCGAGGACTTTTACACACAGAAGGCATTCTAAAAAACGGCGACTATCAACCCAAAATTATTCTCAAAAAAGAAAATAAAGAGGGAATTGTAACGGTGGTCAATTTGAGTATTCCAGAGAAAGAGTTAGGCGAAGGCTATTCTAACAGTAGAAGTTTGCTGTCTGTTTCTTCATGTGGGATTTGTGGCAGAACGGAATTAGAAGATGTGAAAACAGATGAAGAATTCATTCAAAATTCAGATTCACTTAGCACGATTAATGCAAAAACTATTAGTGGTTTGTTTGCAAAAATGAACGAGTACCAAAAGGCTTTTCATCAGTCAGGAGGAACACATGCTGCGGCTGCTTTTGATGCAAAAGGAAACATTTTATGTTCCTTAGAAGATATAGGAAGACACAACGCTGTGGACAAGGTTATTGGAAAATTAATTAACGACAACCAACTAAAAAATGCCACTTGCATGACTGTGAGTGGACGCATTTCTTATGAAATAATTATTAAAAGCTTCAAAGCAAAAATACCCGTTTTGGCAGCTGTTTCAGCACCTTCTTCACTGTCTGTTGATTATGCAAAAGAATTAGGAATAACATTATTCGCTTTCTGTAGAGAAGGTCGAGCAACTTGTTATTCGCATCCACAAAGAGTTAAATACACAATATTGATGTCTCAACAAAAGACGTCTTAGATTAGAATCAAATTATGTCAAAGAATTTAAGTGAATTATCAGGAAGAAAAGGTTTAAAGGATAACCTCTTTGATAAAATGGGGCAACTCGCACAGCACGACGGCGCTCCAACAGTCGAAGACTTGGACCAACTCGCTGATGAGTTTTTAGTTGGTAAAGCCAACACATACGGTACAACCACCTTCTATGATTTTCTAAAACCAGAAAACAAAGGAAAAAAAGCGTATGTCTGCAACGGAACAGCTTGTGTTTGTGCAGGGACTCAAGAAAAAGTTCTCAAAGAATTGAAGACTCAGTTCACTGATGATGAAATTGGTCACATGACTTGTCTTGGACGTTGTCATGAAAACAGTGCATTTCACATTGCTGGAGAAAATTATTCTGGAAGTGCAATCGACGACTTAAAAAATATTGCTGACACAAAAAAACCTATTGCGGATGATTACACTGTGAAAGCACATGGGAAGTCAATTTTGACCACTCCTTTTTCTTCTATAAAAGAATACTACGAACCCTTCAAGCAGGCACTTAAAAAAGAACAAGTTGATGTTTTAGAAGAAATAAAAACAGCGAATATCAGGGGTCGTGGTGGAGCCGGATTCCCTATGGGATTAAAATTAGAATTCTGTAGAAATGTGAAAAATGAAACCAAATTCATTATTTGTAACGCAGACGAAGGTGATCCGGGAGCTTACTCTGATAGATACTTATTAGAACAACGTCCTCATTCTGTTTTATTTGGAATGTTAATTGCCGGCTACGTCACTAAAGCAAGTCATGGAGTTTTATACATTAGAGCGGAGTACCCAGATTCGGCAAGAATTATCCAAGAGGCAATTGATGAATTGAAAAAAGAAGGACTAATTGGAGAAAACATAGAGTACTCTGGCTTTAACTTCGATTTTAAAATAATTCGAGCTCAGGGCTCATACATTTGTGGAGAGGAAACAGCATTGATTAATTCGATTGAAGGTCAGCGACCTGAAGTTAGAGTTCGTCCACCCTATCCTGCTCAACAAGGTTTGTTTAACAAACCAACAGTTGTCAATAATGTAGAAACGCTAGCCGGACTGCATTATATCATAAAAAATGGGGGTCAGTCCTGGAAAAATCTTGGAACTGAGCGTTCTTCAGGGACAAAACTCGTCTGTTTAGATAGTTTTTTCAATAACCCCGGAATTTATGAAGTTGAAATGGGAACTTCACTCGAAACTGTGATTAATGAATTGGGTGGCGGGTTTAAAATTTCTATAAAAGCAATGCAAATTGGAGGACCTCTTGGAGGTGTTGTGCCAGTGAGTGAAATCAAAAACTTAACTATTGATTTCGAATCATTCTCAAACAATGGATTCTTATTAGGTCATGCATCCATCATTTGCATACCACATGATTTTCCGATGATCAACTTTATCGAGCATTTGTTCGATTTCGCATCCTACGAAAGTTGTGGAAAATGTTTTCCTTGTCGTTTAGGTACAAAACGTGGACATGAATTAGCTTTCAAAGCAATCAATTCTGATTATAAAATTGACAAAGAATTATTTTTCGATTTGCTAATAACTTTAGAGCAAGGTTCACTCTGTGCACACGGAGGAGGAATACCGCTCCCTGTTAAAAATGCAATGCACTACTTTGAAGAAGAATTAAATCCCTTTTTCGCATAGTGAACTTTTGGAAACCAAATATCGATACAGATGATTTTCTCGAAAGAGGAAAGTTTATTCTCGCGTGGAGATTGACCATCTTATTTTGTTTTGCCTTTTTATCTCTGGTAGTCGTATCTTTTGCAGGTACAATTGAAGAATTCTATACCTATATTCTCTGTACTCTGCTTGCAGCTGTTTCTCTAACTTACTTGCATAGAACTAAAAAATCGTATCCTATCTATTGGTTTTTAGCAATAACCGGAACGATGATCGCCACATATACTGTAAATAATTTTATCGAGCTCATTCACTATGGAGACTTTTTTTGGATGATTTTGATCATTTCTTTTGCCTTTTTTGGTCTCGGAATTAAAGAAGGGCTCCTTTTCTTAATTCTAAACATTGTGACGATCATTTATTATGTGTTGTTCAATGTCAATATAAATATTGAACATCTAGAACCTCTCAAAAGTCATGAGAAAATAGGATTAATAATTGAATTAGTAATTGCAATCATCTGTATTTCTTATGTTATTTCGCAATTCGTTTCTATGCATAAACAGGCGTATGGTAAGTTGTTGATGGCAAATAATGAACTCTCCAAAAAAAATGATACAATTCAGTACCAAAATGAAGAAAAAACTACTTTGGTTAAGGAGATTCACCATAGGGTAAAAAATAACTTGCAAATAATTATAAGTCTGTTGCGCTTGCAAAAAAGCGAAATTAAATCTGAAGAAGCGAAACAACATTTTTCTCAAGCAATCAATAGAATATTAGTTATGTCTCATATTCACAGAAGATTGTATTTAGAAGATGAACTCTCTAAGGTGAGAATTCAATCTTATTTACAAGAACTTTCTGATGATATTAAATCATTAACTGACGCTGGGTTTAGGATTAAAATAGTGGTAACATCGCAGATAGAAAGAGTCGGTTTAAAAACAATCGTACCTCTTGGTTTGTTAATTAATGAATTGGTCTCAAATTCTATGAAGCATGCATTTGCAAAAGATAGTAATGGAGAAATAACTATCGCAATCACAAATACGCAAACAGCCGAGTTTAAACTCGCTTATAGTGATACTGGTAGTTGGAAAGAACCTGTGAAAAGCATTTCCAGTTTTGGATTAGAATTAATTCAAATTCTAACTGAGCAAATGGAAGGACGTTTTCAAAAAAACACGGACAAGGGAGGTACCCAATATAACTTCTCTTTAAAAAATCTTGATTTAGAAAATTAAAATTATGAATAAAGTAGCCTATATAAACAATCAACCCTACGAGATAAAAGATGGAGAAACGATTCTTTCTTTTATCAAACGTTACAAGGGTGAAAACCAAGTGCCAACATTGTGTGATGCACCAAACCTTGATCCTTTTGGTTCTTGTAGAGTGTGTAGTGTAGATGTTGCATTGGAAGAAAACGGCAAAGCAAAAACAATGGCTTCGTGTCATTCTCCTGTTGCTGAAGGTCAGTATATTTATCCCGATTCGGACTCAATCAAATCACTTAGAAAAAACATTATAGAACTGGTTCTAACCGACCACCCTCTAGATTGTTTAACCTGTGAGGTGAACGGGAATTGCGAACTACAAACTGTAGCCGCACAAGTTGGAATAAGAGAAGTTCGATACCCAGAAGGGGATAATCATTTAGATAGAACCAAAGATTTAAGTCACCCCTATATGACTTCTGATTTATCAAAATGTATCAATTGTTACCGTTGTGTTCGTGCTTGTGATGAAGTACAAGGGCAGCTGGTGCTTAGCATGTCTGGCCGTGGATTCGATTCTAAAATTATCAAAGGCGGAGACCTATCTTTTATGGATTCAGATTGCGTTAGTTGTGGTGCTTGTTCTCAAGCATGTCCAACCTCGGCAATTTCTGATATTTTTCAATCTAAGGCAATTAAAGCAACTGACACAACCCGAACTATTTGCACTTATTGTGGAGTAGGTTGTAACCTTGAAGTATCAACAAGCAATGGTGAAATATTGAGTATTCAAGCGCCTTATGACGCAGAAGTAAATCAAGGGCACACTTGTTTAAAAGGTCGATATGCCTTCAAATTTTACAACCATCCTGAGCGATTAAATTCTCCTATGATTAAACGGAATGGAGAATTTGAAAAAGTCAGCTGGGAAGAAGTTTATGAGCATATTGCCTCTAAAATTAATGAAGTGAAAGCCTCTGATGGTCCAGATTTTATAGCTGGAATCTCTTCTTCGCGTTGTACAAATGAAGAAAATTACCTCATGCAAAAATTGCTACGCGTAGCTGTAGGAACAAATAATATTGATGGTTGCGCAAGGGTTTGTCATTCTCCAACAGCGCTTGGAATGCAACGAACATTTGGAACCGGAGCAGCAACAAATTCTATTGACGATTTAAAAGATACCAATTGCATCATGGTAATTGGTGCTAACCCAACAGATGCACATCCTGTAACTGGAGCAAAACTGAAACAGTTTGCAATGGGCGGAGGAACAACTATCGTTATTGATCCTAGAAGAACAGAAATGGCAAGATATGCTACGCATCACCTAGCGTTAAGACCGGGAACAAATGTTGCGGTATTGAATATGATGATGTATTATATCATCTCGGAAAACTTGGTTGACAGCTCTTTTGTAGAGGCCAGAACTGAGGGATATGAAGCATTCAAGAAAGAAATTTTGTCCATTGATTTAACAAAATTAGAAACTGTTTCAGGATTAAAAAGAGAAGATGTCAGAGCAGCTGCAATGGCTTATGCTTCTGCGCCAAATGCAATGTCATTTCATGGTTTGGGTGTTACGGAACATTCTCAAGGAACATTTACAGTGATGCAAATAGCCGATTTAGCATTGTTAACAGGAAATATTGGTCGAAGGGGTGTTGGTGTAAACCCACTTCGTGGACAAAACAACGTACAAGGGTCTGCAGATATGGGAGTACAACCACATCAAGGAGCGGGCTATTTGGACATTACCAAGCCGGAGGTTAATAAAAAATACAATGAGTTTTACGGAGTAACTGTGCCTAGTAATATCGGTTATAAAATCCCCGAAATGTTTGAAGCAGCGCTTGATGGCAAATTAAAAGTGGCTTGGATTATTGGCGAAGATGTTGTGCAAACAGACCCTAATACTAAAAAAGTAATTAAAGCACTGGAAGCTACCGACATGGTTATCGTTCAAGAATTATTTATGACCGAGACAGCAAAACACGCGGACGTTATTCTTCCAGGAGCATCATTCTTAGAAAAAGAAGGGACATTTACCAATGGCGAAAGAAGAGTTCAACGTGTGAATAAAGTAGTTGAGCCAATTGAAGGAACGAAAGTTGATGGGCAAATTTTAGTTGATATGCTTAACAAACTAGGGTACCAACAAGATGACTACACGGCAAAAGGAATGCTTGAGGAAATCTCTCAAATTGTTCCTTTCTTTGCTGGGATTAAATGGGAAGAACTTGGGATTAATGGAAAGCAATGGCCTGTTGCTCCAGATGGAACCGATACTCAAATTCTGCATTTACAAGAATTTAAACGAGGCAAAGGCGCTTTTGAATTCAATGCTTGGAGAGAGACCGAAGAATTGGTTGAACATGCTGATGACTACCCAATGATTCTTACTACGAATAGAGAATTAGAACATTACAACTGTGGAGCTATGACCCGAAGAACAGGAAATGTTGAAATTTTGAAAGATGACTATTTGCTCGTAAACCCAAAAGATGCGTCAGAGCATGGTATCGCAGAAGGCGATTTCGTTTGTGTCGAATCTCCAAGAGGCAAGGTAGATGTGAAAGCAAAAATCACTACCGATGTTAATCCGGGGGTGATAAGTACAACATTTCATTTTCCGGAAATCATGATCAATAATATTACAGGAGACGTACATGATTCTGAAGCAAAGTGCCCAGAATACAAGGTCGTTGCTGTAAAAATTAGAAAGAGCAAAGGGAAATTTAAACAGTTGGCAGAAGTTAACTAGTTGGGAAGAAGTTGACTGTAAAAAATCATCAACTGCTTATTTTCGCAAAAATCAATTGATTTTTGCGAAAAACAGGCCTTTTTACACTTCTAGACTTGTTTTGGTTAATATAATCCGAATTAAAATCACTCTTCCTAATTAAGTACTTTTGCTATCTTTGGTCATATAGATATGCTGTTTAACTCCATTGATTTCGTGCTTTTTTTACCCATTGTTATCATTGGGTACTTTTTGTTGAATGCAAAATACAGTTGGATTCTTTTGCTTTCAGCAAGTTACTATTTCTATGCCAGTTGGAAGTTAGAATACATTGTACTTATCCTCTTCTCAACAGGTGTCGATTATTTCTGCGGGATTCAAATGCAGAAAAAGGCCGATAAAAAACAACGGAGACCCTTTCTCATTCTTAGCATTCTATCCAACTTAGGACTGTTGTTTGGATTTAAATATTGGAACTTTTTTACTGAATCTGCCAATGAACTACTAAGCAGTTTAGATGTTGCAACGAGCATTCCTCTTTTTAATGTTCTTCTCCCAGTTGGAATTTCATTCTATACATTTCAGACATTGAGTTACTCCATTGATGTCTATAAAGGAGAACAGAAAGCCGAACGTCACTTGGGCTATTTTGCACTATATGTTTCCTTTTTTCCGCAGTTGGTTGCGGGCCCTATAGAGCGCTATTCACGATTAGCACCACAATTAAAAGCACAGCATCATTTCGATTATGATAACTTAAAAAATGGCTTGCGTTTAATTCTATTCGGATTGTTTGCAAAAATGGTAGTGGCAGATAATTTAGGTCCTTTCGTCGATGAAATTTACGCCCACTCGGAGTTATACAATTCTTTTTCCATTGGATTGGGGATGATTTTTTATTCCTTTCAAATTTATTGTGATTTCTTTGGTTATTCTCTCATTGCAATAGGTAGTGCACTAGTTATGGGCATTCACCTTATGGATAATTTTAAAAGTCCTTATTTATCAAAGAATATTGCCGAATTCTGGCAGCGTTGGCACATTTCACTTTCAACTTGGTTTAGAGACTACCTCTTTTTTCCAATGGGGGGCAGCCGGAGTAAAGTCTTTCGTTGGGTTTTCAATATTTTTACTGTATTTATAGTGAGCGGCTTGTGGCATGGTGCCAACTATACTTTTCTGTTTTGGGGCTTAATTTTTGCGCTTGCCTATCTATTAGAAAAGGGAATTAACAAATTGATTAAAGTGAAGAAAATAAAACCATTTTCTCTCGTTCACATTCTACTTTCTCTCAAAACCTTTGTTATTATAACCTTGGCTTGGGTGTTTTTTAGAAGTGCATCAATTAGTGATGCGATTGAACTATTAGGAAATTTACTCAGTAATTTACACCTCAATCAAGAGTTAACGGTTAGTCTCATGCTAGGAATAGTATTTGGTGCGTTTATTCTCATTGATCTATTACTCTACAACAAAAGATATGATTCTTGGGTAGATAAACAACACATTTCCATTCGTTGGGTAAGTTATTTCTTACTCATTTTCTCTGTTGTTTCATTCTCTGGAGTAGAGGAAATTCCATTTATTTATTTTCAGTTCTAAATTGTGAAAACTTTTAAAAAAATAGCGTTCAGAATAATAGTATTGTCAGCCCTGTTGATGCTAATGCAAATTATTTATGTGAGATTTTTCTTGGAAGACGATTTGCAAAAACATTCTCCAATTGTTAATGATATTCGTGCAATTGAAAACGAATCAACGGTTCTTTATTTGGGTGAGTCGTCCAATGTAACCTATTCTGAAGCTGATAGAAATAAAAATTCTATCAGTGACATGCTCAATGGTTTACTAGAGAATGAAAAAGTTGCTGACATCACAAAACCCGCCGCTCATTTAGGAATTTACAGGACGATTTTAGAGAATGTTGCATCTGAAAGTAAAATAAAAACTGTTGTACTAACGGTCAATCTTCGTTCATTTGCTGCGGATTGGGTTTTTTCAGAATTAGAAACACCCTTACAGAAAGAAATGATGCTCTTGCAGAATCGTCCTGCTTTTTTTAATCGGTTTTTACTCTCATTTCGAGCTTATGGAACAACGAATGAAAGAAAACGCTTTGAAAAAATGAACGGTTGGTGGAAAAGAGAGTTTCTTCTTATCAGAAATAAAAAGAGAACAACTGTAAGAGATTGGCAACTGGAAATTGACAAGAATTGGATAGGCTCTGACATCAAAAAAAGAGAGCTTGCAAAAAACTACATGAACAATTTTGCGTTTACTCTTGATAAAGAGCATCCTCGTATTAAAGACCTTGATGCGATTATAGAATTGGCAAAGCAGAAAGGATGGAATTTGGTTCTAAACCTTCTCCCTGAGAATCTTGATTCTATGAAAGAATTGGTGGGAGGTGATCTAGTTGTCTTAGCAAAACAAAATGCTCGATTCATAACACAACGATATGAAAAAAAGAGTACAATTGTGGTGAATAACTTAGTTAAGGTTAGGGGAAGTAATTTTGTCGATAAAGACTATCCTACTGAACATTATAACGAAACCGGAAGAATGATGATTTCAAAAAGCTTGGCAGATGCCGTTAATTTATTGAACACTCCTCATTAAAATCTTTCAATTAACTTTGTAGTATGTTTACAGGAATCATAGAGCAGTTAGGAGTAGTCAAAAGCATCAATAAGGAAGGTGAAAATATTCACTTTACGTTAGAAGCGGATTTTACAAACGAATTAAAAGTTGACCAAAGTGTTGCCCATAATGGTTGTTGCTTAACTGTGGTTAATATCGACCAAAAAGAGTATACGGTAACGGCTATTCAGGAGACCCTTCACAAAACTAATTTAGATTCTTGGAAAGTTGGCTCTAAAGTGAATCTTGAACGTTGTATGATAATGAATGGCCGTCTAGATGGTCATATTGTTCAAGGACATGTGGACACCACTGCAGTTTGTATATCTAAAGACAATCCAGATGGCAGCTGGAAATTTACTTTTGAATATAACAGCAATGATGTCACTGTAGAAAAAGGCTCTGTTACGATTAATGGAACTAGTTTAACGGTTGTTGACTCAAAAATGAAGAGATTTTCCGTACATATTATACCTTACACGTACGAATTTACTAACTTTCACCAAATTGATGTAGGGAGTACTGTTAATTTAGAATTTGATATTATCGGAAAGTACGTTGCAAAAATGATGGTGAAATAATTACTTTTTCTTCTTCCACTTTTTCAAAATTCTTTTCCCTGTTTTTTTTCTGAATTTTTTTAATACCGTTTCTCTATCGCCAACGTTTCCACACTTTATCATATCTGTGTAAACAAATTCCCCATTTCTAAAGAACTTAAATTCAAAGCTAATAGAAACGATATTTTCTTGATAAAGACCGAATAGCCCACCTATCAGTAGTGCATCCGAAAGATTGTCTTTTCTTTCTGTTTTTTTGAATCGTTTGTCATATCCTCTCACGGAAACTAAGCAATATGTATCAATGCCCTTCAACTTCATTATGCCTTTAATAGAATCCTCTCCAAGAATTTTAGAATCCTCTCCAAACTTCATGTAATTTAGTGATGACTCCGCTATTATCCCGCTAGAAACAAGTAATTGGGTCAAGTTAATTTCTAAAGAATAGCGATCATCTGGATCATCCAGTTGGCCTACAACGAGTGCATTCGTAAGGTTAAGTTTTGCTTTTTTTTGAGCAAACATTGATGTGGCTAAAAGTGAGACAACTAATAAAACGATAAAATTCTTCATAATTTAAAATGTTTCTTTGGCAATAGCTTTAACTGAAATTGAATTAGACATTGTATAATAGTGAATGCAGGGAACACCCGCTTCTTTCAATTCTTTAGATTGCTGAATACCCCACTCTATGCCTACTTGAGTGACATCTCCATTTGACTTACACTTCAACAATTCCTTGGATAATGCTTCAGGATAATCAATGTGAAAGAATTTTGGTAAAAACGAAATGTGATTCAACGATTTTATTGGTTTAATCCCAGGAATAATAGGAACTGTAATGTCCATTTCACGACAGGATTTCACAAAGTCGAAATATTTTTGATTATCAAAAAACATTTGTGTTACAATGTACTCTGCCCCAGCGTCTACCTTCTTTTTGAGATTTTCTAAATCAAAATTCAAGTTCATCGCTTCAAAATGTTTTTCAGGATATCCAGCAGTTCCAATGCAAAAATCTGTTGGTTCTAGTTGAATATCATCCATAAGGTAAGTCCCGTTATTCATTTCTGCAACTTGTTCTATTAACTGTTGAGCAAATTGATGACCGTCCTTATGAGGACTAAAATTAGATTCCGTTTTAATAGAGTCTCCTCGCAACGCTAATACGTTGTCAATTCCTAAAAACTGTAAGTCGATTAGAGCATTTTCTGTCTCTTCTTTTGAAAACCCACCGCAGATTAGGTGAGGAACAGCATCTACATCGTATCTATTCATAATTGCTGCACAAATACCTACTGTTCCTGGCCTTTTTCTGATGGCAATTTTTTCCAAAAGACCATTCTCACGTTCTTTATATATGAACTCTTCTCGGTGATAGGTAACGTTGACAAATTTCGGCTTAAATTCCATTAAAGGGTCAATACCATCATAGATAGATTGAATACTTTTCCCTTTCAGTGGAGGTAAAATTTCAAAAGAAAACAATGTCTCTTTTGCTTGTTTTATGTGGTCTGTTACTTTCATTAAACTCTAATAGGCAGTAAAGATAAACTTCACGATTGAAAAATGCAGAAAATTAAAGCTTTTTAGCGAAAATTGTTGATTAGGCTAGTAAATGCTGAAAGTAAAGGAGAATAAAACATCCTTGGAGACTTCATTTTAAAAATAACTCCGCATATTGTAAGTCCGCCTGATTTGTTATTTTAATGTTTTCTACGTTCCCTTCAACTGTCTTAATCGTAAACCCTGCTTCCTCCACTAGACTTGCGTCATCCCTTATTTCTTTGTGATATGGTCGTTCGTATGCTTGAGTAATGACTTCTTTCTTAAAGCACTGTGGTGTTTGAACCAGCATGTAATTTTCTCGATTCACAGATTTAGTATCTTTCCCGTCTTTTACTCTTAAAGAATCAACAAGGTTAATTACGGGTACAATAGCATCGCAGTTTCTCATCATTTTTGCACAATTTTTCATCGTTTCATGACTGACAAGAGGGCGAACACCATCATGAATGGAAATGTAGTCTCCGTAACAATATGTTAGTGCATTTTTGATAGAATGATAGCGCTCTTCCCCTCCAGCAACAATTCGGTGAGGTATTTTAAAATTATAATCAGCAATTAACGCTTCCCAATATTCTTTCCATTCTTCAGGTAAAGTAATGATGATTTGGATTTTTGGGTCAAAATGATAAAATTTTTCAATGGTATGCATCAACAAAGGCTTATCTTTTATTGGAATAAACTGCTTGGGCAAAGATGAGCCCATTCTTTTTCCAATTCCTCCAGCTGCGATGATGATACTGTATTTTATCATTTTATGTCTTGTATCTCTTTTACAAAGATAACAAATTGCGTATTAAGTCTAAGTTTATTAACTTTACTTCATTATATCAGTTGATATGAAGCACATTATATACATTCTTCTTCTTTCTTTTTTGGTTATTTCTTGCAAGAAGGAAAATCCCCAACCAAACGAAAATGGAACACCTGTACCGCCAGCCTCTTCTTCGTTTAGTAAAATTTATACTACTTCTAATAGTGGTTTACTGAGTAACATGATTAACAATATTGATGCTTCCACTTCTCTGATAAGTATTGCGACAGATTTTGGATACACAACCTTCGATGGTAGTTATTGGAATACTTTGACCACCTCTAATTCTAATTTACCTTCAGACATTATTAACACCGTTAAAGTAGATGGGGCTATAACGTGGATCGGTACAGATAATGGGCTTGTGAAGTTTGATGGCACCACTATGACAACTTATAACATCGTTAACTCTTCTATACCAAGTAATAAAATAAGGAGTTTAGCTATTGACTTAAATGGAGATCTGTGGATAGGGACATTCACCGGTGGTGGTTTAGCAAGATTCGATGGCATAAACTGGACCGTATATACTCCTGGAAATTCAACTTTACCAAACAGTTCTGTTTCCACCGTTGCAACGGATAATTTGGGTAACATTTGGGCTGGAACAGCTAATGGTGTTTCTATGTTTGATGGAGCTACTTTTACCAATTATAGTATCGCTAACTCTCCTCTACCTAACGGCAGTGTTTATAGTGTTTCTATTGACAACAACAATCTTAAATGGATTGGGAGCAATGGAGGGGTCACATCATTTGATGGCGTCAATTGGCAAACCTATAACATGCAAAACTCAAATCTTCCTCTAGATTTAGTTCGGTCTGTTACAGTAGAAAACAACAATTTATGGATAGGAATGGCTGGTCAAGGCTCCTCGTTATTTAATACAACCACAAACTCTTGGACGAATTACAATACGAACAATTCCAATTTGCAAAACAATTATATCAACAATGTCTCCATCGCTTCAGACAATAAAAAATGGCTATCGACCGAAAACGGGATAGCCATTAAGTAAAGTTTTATTCGTCAGTCTATTTCTTAACAAACTTAATCGTTTCTACCTCAATTGAATTTCCAATAGTAACAAAGTAAATTCCGTCATTCAATGTAGATGTATTCAATTCAATAAAGTTTGATCCTTTTTCCGACTCTACAGTAATTGTTTCGATTAGCTTTCCCGCAAGATCGAGAATTTTAACAGTCGCTTCACTCGCATAGTCAGATGTGTAAGACAATTTACTGTTTGAAGTAACAGGGTTTGGAACTACCGAAAGGTCACCAAAACTAGCTTCAATAAACACAGGGACAATTTTCGAATAAGTTGTTGTTCCATCAAAATCAGTCTGCGCTAATCTATAATAAGATGTTCCTTTTGTTGGTCTTTCATCTTTCAAATCATAGGTATTCACCATTTGACTATTTCCATTGCCATCAACTATACCAATAACTTCATAAGTGTATCCGTCAATTGTTTTCTCTATGGTAAAGTAATCGTTGCTAATTTCGCTTACTGTTTCCCATCTTAAATCTACTGATTTTTTTTCTTTGATATAGTCTGCCTCAAACATTGATAGCTCTATTGGTAATGGAATGGTATTTGTTGCACTAATATCAAATGTACAATTCGCTCCTGCATTTCCATCAAGGGCAATTGTGACATTTTCTCCAGCAGTAAGGCCTGTGATGGTAGTTGTTACAGTTCCTCCAGCACCAGCACTACAACCCAAGTTAGACAACGAACCGCAGGCCCCAGTAAAATATCCAATTTGAAAACCTGCACCTCCTCCAGAGCATACAATATTATCAATAGTGATAACCACATCTGTAGAGCTTAATACTGTAAAATTATACCACGCTGTATTCTCAAGACTACCCGCGCATAAGTCTGCTGGTGTTATCGTTGGAGTATTGGACGTTGGACCTGGAGTCGTGCAGTAATTATCTGTTGACAAGGGAATGCCATCAATTCCTGTTGCTCCTGAACAGTTATCATTGGGTGGGCTCATTGCTTCCGTACATAACGTAAACGCTCCCCCATTTTTAATCCAAAAACGTGCTGTGTAGCATGTATTAGCAGATAATCCACTTGAGGAAGTGCTAAAAGATGCTCCCGACCCCGTTGAACCAAGACACTGAGCATCGACTACGCCACCACAGCCAGGCGTGTATATTGTTACTGCCCAATTACCCGAGCTAGCTCCATCTGTCATTGTAAAGTTTATACAATCATTAGCAGCATTCGTGCAAAAATTTATATATATAACACTTCCCCCTCCTCCGTAACCTTGCCCCACGCATGGAGAACTTCCGCTTCCAGGAGTTGTGTAGGGAGTACATACTTCTGTTGATGTAGGAGTGCCAAGCAAAACAGGTGCAATACATGCCGACCCTTGACCAAAAACAAGCGAACTAAAAATAAAAGTTCCAACTAGTAAAATTAAATTTTTCATACTTATATTAATTTTTTGGTTCAATAAGAATTGAAATTTTATCCTCCTTCTTAAAATAAGCATCTTTCCCATTTATTTTGATTAGACTAAAACCATAAAACAATGGGTTATTGGACATCTTTTCTATATCAGTGCTTAATTTCACTTCAATCGCTTCACTAACTTGAGTTACTCCACCATCATTTAAAGCCTGTTTTAACATGATGCTATCAGAAAGAACTATGGGCTCTTGCGAAATTGCAAATGCAGAAGACATTAAAAAGAAAAATAGTAATCTATTCATATCAATTATTTTAACTGTTTATCACCACAAAAGTAGACCTTTTAACTTTAAGGCGCAAAAAAAAAAACATAAATGAAAACACGTTGACATTGACTGAACAAATTGAGTGTTCTGTCGAATAATGAGTGTTAACAAAACAACAATTAACTTGGCAAAAGTAAGTTGTCAAGAATTCTTGTTTGCCTATTTCCGCTGATTTGGATCGTTTGCTGCCTTTTTACTCAACTTGTTTTGGGTATATAGCCAAAACGATAAGCCAAAAGCAATACCTACAATAATAACATTGTTTAAAATATTACCAATTACGTTTTGTTGTAATAATTGAAAAGACCAATCTAAAAAATCTCCAATTCCCCAAAAAATTCCACTCCAAGTCATAATCTATTGTTTAAGTACATTGCAAATAAAGCGATTTTCTTCACAAAAAACAATGATTTCTATTCAAATTCTCAATCTACTTGCTTTAAATTCTCAATTAATTGAGTCAATTCTATGAATTGGTCTACCGAAAGAGTCTCCGGCCGAAGAGCCATGAACTCATGGTCAATCTTGTTGCCTTTGAGCAGAGCTTTGATGGAATTCCGTATTGTTTTTCGGCGTTGGTTAAAACTCATCTTTACAACTTGTTTAAATAACACTTCGTCACAAGGTAATTTTTCTCTTTCATTTCGAGTGCAGCGGATAACACCTGATTTTACTCTTGGTGGTGGGTCAAAAACATGTTCATCTACGGTAAAACAATACTCAATATCATAATATGCCTGCATAAACACACTTAAAATACCATATTGTTTTGTCCCTGGTTTTTCTGCAATGCGCCAAGCAACTTCTCGCTGAAACATTCCCATTATTTCAGGTATTTGGTTTCGGTATTCTAAACATTTAAACAAGATTTGAGAAGAAATGTTATATGGAAAGTTTCCAACCACAGAGAAAGGCTCATCACCCATAATAGAAGACAAGTCACTCTTTAAAAAATCTGCTTCAATTATTTTGTTCTCTAAAACTGGGAAGTGTTCTTGCAGATAAGCTATGCTATCTCTGTCAATTTCCATTACCCACACATCCAGCTCGTCTTTAATGAGATATTCTGTTAAAGCGCCCATTCCCGGACCAATTTCTAGTACTTTTTTGCACTCAAGATACATCTTAAACTGACTCGCAATACGCTCGCAAACTCCTTTGTCAATTAAAAAGTGCTGTCCAAGATGTTTTTTTGCTTTAACACTCATTTTATACCGTAAATTCTTCAATTATTGTCAACATGGTTCTAAATGCAGCAAATTTACCATTAAATTTAGTGGCATGGTCTTTTTGCAATGAAGTTGCGTGATCTTTTTGGTACCGATCAAAGTCAGCTTGAGTTGGGGCAATATACGAAATGGCAAAAGTCATTCCGCCTTCTTCTTCTCCATGAACGCGAGAAATTCTGCACTCCCGAAAGCATTTAGTATTCATTACATCAGGGATGTGTGTTGTTCGCATCCAGTCCAACCAAGCTAGGTGAACTGTTTTATCTATGCTCACGGTTACGTTGTATAAAATCATTTGAGAGATTATGAGTTATGAGTTATGAGTTATGAGTTATGAGAGTTAAATTTTATTGGTCAATATTAATTTTCTAAATGGCTTCGAGCACTGAATTAATGTCAATTAAATGAAAATACGATCCTTTGTCTCCCATTAGCAAGAATTTGGCTTTCCCTTTTTGCAGGCGCATTAATTGATAGACTGTATTTACTGAGTTTCTATAATTATAGTCAATTTCACAAAAATAGTGTTTTAACTTATCTGACGGAAGATCTTCCTCTGCAACATTACTTGGCGGAGAATATGTTTGCAAATCATTGCCAGCAACAATCATTAAATAATCATAGTTATTCATGTTAAAACGTTGTGTATCTCCTTGTTTAAGAAGCGTAGAATAAGTTGTTCCTCCTTTGTGCTGCTGGGAAACAACAATAATTGCATCGTACTCTGATTCGTTTTTTACCATTGCCTCCACTTTACCTATAGAAGACGCTAAATCCTTTGTGCCTATAATTGTTACAAAAGGAGTTGAATTTTTGCAAGAATCCATCAACTTCCCTTCTCTTGATTCGGCATCTTTGACAAAATCTTGATAAATTCTTTCTAGCGTTTTATTGGCAAATGTTTTTCTGATGATCAACTGGTCACTTGTCCCTATAAGTGGAATCCCTTGGTCCAACATTAAATCATCTTCCGAAATGTTGCCATTCATGGAAAGCAAGAGAGAGTCTATTTTCTTTCTTTCCTCTTTAGAAAACTGCATAAAGGATGTGTCATTATTGAACAAGGGAGTATCCTCTCCGCTAAACGGTTTGTATTGCACTATCCAAAAAGTTGCCCCACTTATTAAAAAAACGAGGACAAAAGTTACAATTTTTGACCATTTTATCGGTGCTCTTCCCCGGCCGTGATTTCTAACCCTTAACTCTCCAGACTTCAATTCTTTCCGTAAATCCTTGACTTTGTAAACGTGCTCATCGTTCAAGTCAATTTGTGTCAATTCCTTTAGCACCCAATTTGCAAAACGAGGTGTGCATGATTTATATTTTAACACAGAAAGAATGACATCGACATAGCCCAATTTATAAGAATAGGAAGCTCTTGAAAGTGAATTAACTACATTTATTACTTTTTCATCGCACAAAGGCTTCACTAAAGAAATCAATTCTTCTTCGGTTTCTAAAAATTTACACTCTTGAGCAATTTTCTCGATTTTACGATTAAGAATACTGAAAAGTTGACTTTCCACTGTTGATCTATGGTTCTTATCTAAAAGGCACACATAAGAGAAAATGATTTCTAGGTTTTCTAGGTTTTCCTCTCCCGTAAAATGCAATAAATTTTCGGCTAAAAAGGGCGAAATAAATTTTCGATAATCATCAATGTACTGATGTTTTAAATAATTGGAAGAGTCTTCAAATCCGTTAAGTTTATTTTTAGTCAAAAATGCTTGCAAAGTTTTACTCTGTTGTATCCAACCATGAAATAAAACGTACTGTGAGTTTACTATAGATTTTTTAAAACTTGCTAAATCCTCCCTGCTCAAAGCCAATTCGCTGATGAGTTGGTGTCCTTCTTCTGTATCTAATTTTTTTAAAAATGCTTGCATTCCCTCTTCAGTCATAAGGTCAGAAAAACTACCGTATAATTGACTAAATTCTTGAATTGGAATAAAAGGACTCATTGAGAATGTTTAGCACTAAATTAGCAACTATTCTGAATAACAGTTTCTTTTTTTACACTTTTGCTGATTTTTCTTAACTAGAGTTATTTTTCGCAAAATTCAATTGAATATTGCGAAAAATAACTACAAAATGGTGCTTTAGTTCCTTTTGTCACGCCTAAAAATTACTCTTCTTTTCAAAACCTGACCTTTATCACCCTCCATCATCTTAAAATTTCCGTTCTTTGACGTTAAATTGAATTTCAGTGCAATGACTTGGATAAAAAAGGAACAACGAGAAATAAAAAAAGTTGTCTTTGACGCTTTAAAAAAAAACACGAATTATGCCAAAGAAGAGATTCTTGGCATTCCTGCTTCGTATTTAGATTCGCGTGTGTTTTCACAGGATGATAGAATTTTAGAAGACGCCCCTTTTCTTTCAACGTTGGTACAAAACCCCAATCATATTGGTTGCCACACATTGGGTAATTCAGAAAGTTTTTTCAAAGGTACTCAGGCCATTGAGCGTGAAGTAATTTCTATTTGTGCCGAAGACATTCTGCATGCAAAACCTAATAGATATGACGGCTATGTTGCATCTGGAGGAACAGAAGCAAATATTCAAGCTATTTGGATTTACCGTAACTATTACCTACAAGAAAAAAGTGCTACGCACAATGAAATTGCTATTATTTGCAGCAGCGACTCTCATTATTCGATGGATAAAGCTGCTAATCTTTTGAACATTGGTATCTATAAGGTGGAAACAAGTGGCACCGACTTTAGTCTTTCGTTAGAAGCAATAAATAATCAGTTATCACTCGCTCAAAAAGAAGGCCGAAAAAAGTTTATCGTTATTGTAAATATGATGACTACTATGTTTGGCTCTATTGATGATTTCCAGTTATACGTTGAGGCTTTTAAGGCGAAAAAACTGGTCTTTAAAATGCACGTTGATGCTGCCTTTGGAGGTTTCTATTATCCCTTCTCAAATGACAAAAATCAATTGACTTTTGCGAATAATCATATTGATTCTTTCACTTTAGATGCGCACAAAATGGCTCAAGCACCTTATGGGACTGGTGTTTTTCTTGCCAGAAAAGGCTTAATGCGTTATTCTACAACAATGGAAGCAAGCTATGTTGAAGGAGCAGACAGTACGCTGATTGGTTCTCGATCTGGCGCCAATGCAGTTTCTATATGGATGATTCTTTCAAAATATGGCCCAAATGGATGGATGGAAAAAATATTTATTCTTCAAAAAAGAACAAGTTGGCTTTGTGGAGAACTTGACAAATTAAACGTCGAATATTTTAGAGACCCCCATAGCAATATTGTAACCATAAAAAGTTTTTACTTAACGAAACAATTGGCAGAGAAATATGGTTTAGTCCCAGATAATCATCATTTTCCAGAATGGTATAAAATTGTTGTAATGGATCATGTAGAAGTTGAGAAAATTCAACCATTGCTTGATGAAATAAAATTATTGAAAACTACTTCAACACTTTAATCGCTTCTTGAACATCAACGTCATCTTTCATGCGAACATAATAGTAGCCTTGTTCTACCCATAGTTGTCTTGCAATTTCTCCTTTAATTGTTTCCTTGATTAATTGCTTACTCACCACTAATTCTTTATCGTTTTTTTCCACTTTCGACTCTTCTTCAGCAAATTGAACGAAACGTCTTAAAATTTCATTTGTTACTATAAACTCTTTATCAAATTCGTTTACAGACCTCCACTTTGTTCGCTTGTCTTTTACAAAATCGAACGCAAACGTGGTGAAAGCAGAAGAATATCGGAGATTGGTAAAATACCAACTTGTACCTAATGTATCAAAAGGGACAAAAACATCAGGCATTATTCCACCACCACCATAAACCACTTTTCCTCCTGGAGTGATAAATTTCAATGAGTCCGCAAATTTGGTAGAGTCCACCTCATACAATTCTCCATTTTCATACCTGTTCATTTGATCACTATAGTACTCTTCTAAATTTTCTGTGTATGGTTTTTGAATACACCTGCCCGTAGGGGTGTAGTAACGAGCCACGGTTAATCGAAGATTACTCCCATCTCTCAACATCATGTCTTCTTGCACTAATCCTTTTCCAAAAGAACGCCTTCCAATGATCGTTCCTCTATCGTTATCTTGAATAGCACCTGCTAAAATTTCCGAAGCCGAGGCACTGTTAGAATTAATTAAAATGGCTAGCTCAACATCTTTTAACTCTCCTTTTGAAGTGGATCTATACACGTAATCCTTAGAATGCTCTCCTTTTGTTTCTACAATAGCAATATTCGCTTGGAGAAATTCATCTGCAACTTCAGTTGCACCCGTGAGCACTCCTCCACCATTATTTCGAAGATCAATAATGAGTTTTTTTAGGCCTTGTTTTTTGAGAATAGACGTTGCTATGAAAAACTCTTCGGATGTCGCCACGCTAAATTGATCAATTTTAACATAACCTATGTTCTCTTCAATCATGAAAGATGCAACTACAGATTCTACCGGAATCGAACCTCTAATAATTGCCTTTTTTATTTTCTGACCGTTTCGCAGTATAACAAGATTCACTTTAGTACCTGCAACTCCTTTTAAAAGTCCCATGACCTTGTCATTTTTAATCGCAATTTCCGTTATAACAGTAGTGTCCACCTTTAAAATTTTATCTCCAGGTTTCATTCCTGCGTTTTCTGCTGGAGAATACGGAAGGACATTGGTTACTGAAACAGTGTCTCTAATAATAAAAAAACGAATGCCTACACCACTAAACTTCCCTTCAATAGATTCATTCATTGCTTTTAAATCTTCCGCAGGAATGTAATTACTATGTGGATCCAATTTATGCAACATGTCACTTATCGTCTTCTCAAAAATTTCTTCTCCATCGACTGCCTCAACATATCGATCGTCCAAAAGGTGAATAATCTCCTGTATTTTTTGATACCTAACTTGCCCTCCGCTTTTAGTAATATAAACCTCCTGTTGTGGAGCCAATTTCTTGCCAAGTAGCAAACCAATAGCTAAAAAACAAGCCATTACAATGGGTATCAAATATTGATTTTTTTTATTCTGCATCAAACGGGTTTATTATTTGTTGAACTTCAACTCCTGCGCTTTCAAGAAAATCCACTCCACTTCTATCTTTATATTCATTAATATAAACGATTTTTTTGATGCCAGATTGCACAACTAATTTACTGCACTCTTTACATGGAGAGAGCGTAAGGTATAAAGTAGATCCGTGGCAATTGTGTGTTGATTTAGCTACTTTTAGAATAGCATTGGCCTCGGCATGAAGCACATACCAATGAGTCTCACCTTGTTCGTTCTCACAACAATTATCAAATCCACTCGGTGAACCGTTAAATCCGTCAGAAATAATCATCCTGTCCTTGACTATGATAGCACCAACCTGCTTCCGACTACAATGAGACAATTCTGACCATGTTTTGGCCATTCTTAGGTATGCTTTATCGTATCTTAGTTGTTTGTTAATCGTCATTTCAATATAATTCGTGCAAAAGTAGCAAATCTAGTGATATTTAGAAGTACTCGAAGGCTATCTCGTAAATTTGTAGCCCACTCCTCTAATAGAATGAAAATGTTTTGGATTCTTAGGATTTTGCTCAAACATTTTCCGGAAATTTAGAATGTAATTATCAATTGTCCGAGTGGTAGGAAATTTATTCTTTCCCCATAGCCTATCTAAAATTTCATTTCTTGAAATAACCTCTCCTTCCTTTTCAATAAAAAGCTGAATGAGGGCTATTTCTTTTTTTGAAAGATGTTCAATTTCATTTGTTTGAATATTGGTGATATTGAATGTTTTAAAATTGACCGTTTTATCATTGATTGATACTTCATCCAATTCCAATTGGTGTATTCCAATTAAAGCTACAACTCTGAGCAAAAGCTCTTCTAGATCGAATGGCTTAGGAAGATAATCATTCCCTCCTGCCTTTAACCCTTCAATTCTATCCGAGGTTGTTCCTTTTGCAGAAAGAAAGAGAATAGGAACTTTGCTTTTTTCTCTAATTTGTTTACAAAGATCAACCCCGTTAACAATTGGTAACATGACATCTAATATCACTAAGTCAAAATGGATGTCATGTTCAAAAAGAGAACGAGCAACTCCTCCGTTATCGATTAATTGAACTAAATATCCTTCAAGCTCCAAGTTGAGTTGTATAATTTCGCCTATACTTTTTTCGTCTTCTACGACACAAATTTTTTGCATGGAATAATTTTAGTTAAAATTAGTGATTATTCCTCAGATGTAGACTCTTTGATTTCGTTCAAAACTATATCCTTTTTGTTCGACTAAATTTCTTAAAAAGATGTATTTTTGCACTTTCAATTTTTATAAAAATAAACACTACAGAAATGAACCGTAGTAAAAAGATTAAATCAGCATTAATTTCAGTTTTTGACAAAGAAGGATTAGGTCCAATTGTTGAAAATTTACACAAAAACGAGGTTGTTATTTATTCAACTGGTGGGACGCAAAAATTTATCGAAAAACTTGATATTCCTGTTGTTCCTGTAGAAGAGTTAACGTCTTACCCTTCTATTTTAGGAGGGCGAGTTAAAACGTTGCATCCTAAAGTTTTTGGAGGAATTCTTACTCGAAGAGAAGATTCTTCTGATCAAAAACAAATTTCTGAATTTGAAATTCCAGAGCTGGATTTAGTGATTGTAGATTTATATCCTTTTGAGGATACGGTTGCTTCAGGAGCAGACCATTCTGATATTATTGAAAAAATTGATATTGGAGGCATTTCATTAATTAGAGCTGCTGCCAAAAATTATAAAGATGTAATCGTTATACCTTCTAAAAACCAATACGAGTCTTTTTTAAAAATGATTTCAGAGAATGATTGCTCAACCTCTTTGGGAGAGCGTAAAGATTTTGCCCGAGATGCTTTTGACGTGTCTTCTCATTACGATTCTCATATCTTTCGGTACTTCAACAATGGTAAAAAAGAAACTTTTAAGCAAAGCATTTCTACTAATCAGACTTTGCGTTATGGAGAAAACCCACATCAAAAAGGTATTTTTCATGGCAATTTAGACTCCATATTCGATAAATTATGGGGAAAAGAACTTTCTTATAACAACCTTCTAGATGTTGACGCCGCAGTTAATTTAATGGCAGAATTTAAGGGCGACGGCCCTACCTTTGCCATCTTGAAACACAACAATGCTTGTGGCTTGGCAACTAGAGATACTTTACATCAGGCATATCTGGATGCTTTGTCAGGAGATCCCGTAAGTGCTTTTGGAGGCATTTTAATTAGTAACACTCGACTAGACGTGGCCACGGCAAATGAAATCAGTTCTTTATTTTGCGAGGTAGTGATTGCTCCTTCCTATGAAGCCGAAGCTATCGAAATTCTGAAAGGCAAAAAAAATAGAATCATCCTTGTGCAAAAAGAAGTTGAATTGCCCAATCGACAATTTAGAACTATTTTAAACGGCGTTTTAGAGCAAGACAGAGATAACGTTTCTGAAACTCGAGATATGCTTACAAGTAGCACAGACGCGAAACCAACAAACAGTGAAATTGAAGACTTATTGTTTGCTAACAAATTAGTTAAACACACCAAGTCAAATACAATTGTTATTGCTAAGAATAAACAACTGTTAGCTAGTGGAACTGGTCAAACGTCTCGTGTAGATGCATTAAACCAAGCTATTCACAAAGCGCAAACATTTAAGTTTGATTTGAAAGGTGCAGTAATGGCTTCTGATGCGTTTTTCCCTTTTCCAGACTGCGTCGAAATTGCGGGAAATGTAGGTGTAAAAACGGTCATTCAACCAGGAGGTTCCATTAAAGATCAATTATCGATAGATTACTGCAATTTGAATGGAATTTCGATGGTATTTACAGGTATTCGACACTTTAAGCACTAAAACGTAACATTCTTTGAGCTTTTTCGTAAAAATTCATTAAATTAAGTTCTGTTTCAGCGAGAAATAAACTATTATTACAAAAGTTCTAACGTGTAGATTAAAATTATGGGATTATTCAGCTTTTTGACGCAAGAAATTGCAATTGATTTAGGGACGGCAAATACACTTATCATAATGAATGATAAAGTAGTTGTTGACGAACCTTCTATCGTAGCTAAAAATATTCAATCTGGTGAAATTGTTGCCATTGGAAAGAAGGCACAGCAAATGCATGGTAAAACCCATAAGTTAATCGAAACCATTCGACCTTTGCGCGATGGAGTTATTGCTGATTTTCAGGCTGCAGAGCAAATGATTCGGGGGATGATAAAAATGATTGGAACGGGTAAAAGCTTGTTTAATCCTTCTTTAAGAATGGTTATTTGTATCCCATCGGGTATAACCGAAGTTGAAAAAAGAGCCGTTCGAGATTCTGCAGAACATGCAGGTGCAAAAGAAGTTTATCTAATCCACGAACCAATGGCAGCTGCTATTGGTATAGGTATTGATGTTGAAGAACCAATGGGGAATATGATCATTGATATAGGAGGAGGAACTTCCGAGATTGCTGTCATTGCACTTGGAGGAATTGTTTGTGATAAATCCATCCGTGTTGCGGGGGATGATTTTACAGGTGATATTGAAGATTATATGAGACGTCAGCACAATATTTTAGTTGGTGAACGTACTGCTGAAGAAATAAAAATAAATGTTGGTGCGGCTTTGCCAGAATTGGACAACCCACCAAAAGAATATGCTGTTCAAGGTCGAGATTTAATGACCGGTATTCCGAAAGAGATTATTATTTCGTACACTGAAATTGCTTATGCATTGGATAAAACCATTTCCAAAATAGAGGAAGCAATTCTTCAAGCATTAGAAATGACTCCTCCTGAACTTTCGGCTGACATTTACAAAACAGGAATCTATTTAGCCGGTGGGGGTTCAATGTTGCGCGGTTTAGATAAACGTATTTCATTAAAAACCAAACTTCCTGTTCATATTGCCGAAGATCCATTACGCGCAGTAGCTAGGGGAACAAGTATCGCGTTGAAAAATGTTGACAATTTCCTTTTCTTAATAAGAGATTAAGAATACCGAGGATTGAGCAAGAATTAGTAGTAAGAGTTTTATCAATACTCCTACTCAACACTCAATAAGATTTACTACTTTTACCTATGCGGAATTTTATTGCATTCATTAAACACTTTCAAGTGGTATTAATCTTTGTGCTTTTACAAGGAATAGCACTCTCATTGTACGTGTCTTTTGTGCAATTTCCGCGATCACAGTATTTAACAACGGCGTCTTTTATTCAGGGAAATATATTTTCTGCTAGAAATAGTTTAACCAAACATTTTGCTCTGTCAGAAAACAATGTCCAATTGCAAAAAAAGAACATCGAATTGATGAATAAACAGCCCTTTAGCTTTATTCCCCAAGAAAACGGCTTAGTAAAAATAAACGACACATTGCATCGAGAGCAGTATGAATATATTCCTGCTGTTGTTATCAACTCAACGCATGACAAGAGAGATAATTATTTCACAATTAATGCAGGCACTTCACAGGGAATAAAAAGAGGAATGGGCGTTTTTTCAAATAATGGTATTGTTGGAATCATTCACAATACGAGTACAAATTTTTCTGTTATTAAATCATGCCTTACAAAGAAGTTAAACATTGCCATAATGCTCAAAGAGTCGAATGAATTTGGCTTTTTAGAGTGGGATGGTCGAGATGCGAGAAGAGGCTCAATGACTGGAGTTTCAAATGATTTTGATCTTAAAATTTGGTCTAGAATTGTTACAAAAGGGGGAGGAGGAATATTTCCAAGAGGAATTCCTGTAGGAAAAATTGAAAAATTTGAAGTCATAGAAGGAGAACCCCTTTGGGATATTACTTTTTTATTCTCTGAAGATTTTAGATCGTTACAGAATGTTTATGTCATAAAAAACTTGTTGGAAAAAGAACAACTTGATTTAGAAAATCAAGCAAATGAAAACCAAAAATGAACGAGTCAATAAAACATAGCTCACGCTTTATAGCTGTTTTATTAATTCAAGGATTAATATTGAATCAAATTGAAATCGGTTTTGGCATCCAATTGATGATATATCCCTTGTTTATCATTCTGCTACCTGTTAACATTAATATTATTTCACTATTATTTATCTCTTTTTCTTTAGGAATTCTTGTTGACGCCTTTTCAAACACATACGGACTCCATGCTTCTTCTGCTTTGCTTTTTGCTTTTTTACGCCCCAGTATTTTTAAACTTTTCGACAACAGGGACGGCTACGATGCACTTGTAGAAACTAATGTTTTTAATATGGGCTTGATTTGGTTTGCGAAATCGTTTGGTGTGTTACTATTTATTCATCACTTATGGTTTTTCTTTTTAGAAATGTTTAAATTCAATGATTTTGGATTTATTCTTCAAAAAACCATGTTAAGTGCTCCTATTTCATTTGCTATTTGTATCTTATTGCAATATCTTTTTGTGAAAAAGCAGATTAGTAAATGAATTTTGATTCCAGAAAATACGTCTTCATTGTCATCTTTGTTCTTATAGGTGTTGTCTATGCGTTCAAATTGTTTTACATGCAAGTTGTTGACGATTCATGGAAAATTCGAGCCCAACAAATTGCAGAAAAAAGGAGAGAAATTACTCCTCCAAGAGCAGTTGTGTTTGATCGGAATGGGGAAAAAATAGTTGCCAACAAGACATACTACAACTTGATGATGGTTGAAGAAAACATTGTTGACCTTGACACTGTAGCGTTTGCAAAACTCATTGGCTGGACTGTTGAAGAAATAAGACAACGTTTCTTTGATGTTAGAAAAGGAGAAGGAACTTATTACAACAAACATTCTGGCAAAACAACCGCCAATTATCAAAAAATACGAGCATATCCCTTTTTAAAAGAACTAACCGCAGAAGAAATGGTGAAAATTGCCTCTCATTTGGAAAGTTTTCAAGGTTTTTACAAAGAAGTCACAAGTATGAGGGATTATCCTTATGCAAATGGAGCAAATATTCTAGGTTATCTTTCTGAAGTGAATCAAAATGAAATTGATAACAATCAATTTTATAAACCAGGAAGTAGAATTGGACGATCTGGAATAGAACGATTCTATGAAAAAGAATTCCGGGGTGAAAAAGGTATAAAATATATTGTTACATCTGCTTTAAACAACACTGTTGGGTCTTGGGAAGATGGAAAATATGATACTACAGCGGTGCAAGCAGCTCCAATAAAATTGGGTATAGACATCAACCTTCAAGCCTATGGTGAAAAATTATTAAAGAACAAGAGAGGTTGTATTGTTGCCATTGAACCAGGTACGGGAGAAATATTAGCCCTGGTGTCCTCTCCCAATTATGACCCTAATTTATTGGTTGGAAATCGTAAAATTCGCGAAAATTACCCCAAACTATTGGCAGACCCAGATAAACCTCTATTCCCTAGGCCTCTGGCTTCTGCATATATGCCCGGCTCTACCTTCAAACTTCTACAATCATTAATTGGTATGCAAGAGGAAGTAATTACCAAGGAGTCTGGATTCCCTTGCAACAAAAGCATTGTTGGTTGTCACAATCATCCTTCAGCAACCAATGTTACAGATGCAGTGAAAATGTCTTGCAACCCTTATTTTTATGCTGTTACGCGCAGAATCATTCAACAAGGGAAGAAGAAAAAAAGCGAAGAGGATGCAGAATACGGACTTGGAAGATGGGCAAAATATATGCACAGCTTTGGTTTGGGACACCGTCTGGGGACAGACATCACTGGGTTAACTGCTGGAAATATTCCAGATCCTAAGTATTATGATAAATGGTACGGACATTTAGGCTGGAAGTTTTCTACCATTCGTTCTATTTCTATAGGCCAAGGAGAGGTGCAATTGACTCCTTTACATTTGGCAAATGTCGCAGCAATAATGGCAAATAGAGGTTGGTATATTACCCCTCATTTTGTTAAGGGGTTTGGAAAAGATGGACCAAAAGACGAATACACAATCAAGCACAAAACGATGGTCGATAAACGCTACTTTATTCCTGTAGTTGAAGGAATGCGTCGTGTGGTATATGAACCTGGGGGTACGGCAAGACGTGCAAAAGTAGAAGGTGTCACAGTTTGTGGAAAAACAGGAACGATAGAAAATTACAGGGGTTCTCTAAAATTGAAAAATCATTCTGCTTTCATTGCTTTTGCCCCAATGGATAAGCCAAAAATTGCCATTTCAGTATTTGTAGAAAATGCTGGCGGTGGTGGCGGTACTTGGGCTGCTCCAATTGCAAGTCTTATGATAGAACAATATATCTACGGAAAAGTAAAACCTTCTGCTAAGGAAAAGAGAATTTTAGATGCCGTTTTACTAAAAAAAGAACGATGAGAAAGAATCAATCTGTAATCGGAACTTTTGATTGGCCTCTTTTTATAGGGTATCTTCTTCTCCTTCTTTTGGGTATTGGGACGGTTTATTCAGTTGCCTATAATCCCGAGCATCCGAGCATCTTTGATTTATCCGAAAAGTATGGAAAACAAATCATGTGGATTGGAATTTCTCTTTTTTTAGGCTTACTGGTCTTTCTTATTGACTCCGATATTTACCGAAAATTTTCTCTTCCAATATACGGTTTTACACTGAGTCTTTTGATTATTGTTTTGTTTATGCCTCCGGTTAATGGAGCAAGAGCTTGGCTAGGTATTGGTTCTATGGGTATTCAACCCGCTGAATTCTCGAAAATTGGTACGGCTATTATCCTCGCAAGGTACCTGAGTACAGCAAATATAAAGCAACAAAGTCGCAATACGGTACTGTTAGCGAATGCTATAATACTGGTACCCATGGTCCTAATTTTGCTACAACCAGATGCCGGAACATTTGTTGTCTTTACTTCCTTTTTGTTTGTGTTATATAGAGAAGGTGTTTCTTATGACCCTATTATTCTCCCCATTCTGAATGCTATCCCAATAAAAGGTATTCATTTTAAAAAGACATGGGTAGGAACTCACTTTATTCCCATTCTTTTTGTTGTCATTTTTTTAAGTGTTACCACCTTGTTGTTAAGCAACACAACAATTAATCTTGATTTTTTAGACTTAGAATTAAGTGGTTATTGGGGAGTGTTTTTCTTTCTTACTGTACTCTCAATAATTGGTTACTTTTTTATGCGATTGGTTTTTTCTCGAAGAGACAGGAAAAGAGCGGCAACAATTGCCATTATTGGGTTTGTACTTTCCGTTTCATTAACGAAAGCAGTTGATTATGGTTTTCAAAAATTAGCGGGACATCAAAAAGAAAGGATTGAGCTAGTTCTTGGCTTAAGAGAAGACCCAAATGGAGATGACTACAACAGAAATCGAGCGATGGCCGCGGTAGGTTCAGGCGGCTTACTTGGCAAAGGATATCGAAACGCAACTGTTTCGAGTGTTCAAACCAATCATGTTCCTGAAAGTGAGACAGATTTCATTTTTTGTCCATTTGCAGAAGAATGGGGATTCGCTGGCAGTCTAATTCTCGTTTTTTTATATTTATTTATGATTTTAAGAATTGTGCTGATTGCAGAACGACAAAAATCAACCTTTAATCGCGTTTACGCATACTCCGTTGCGATGATTCTCTTTTACCATTTTGCGATCAACATTGGTATGAACATTGAGTTTGCGCCAGTTATTGGCATACCTCTTCCCTTTTTTAGCTATGGAGGTTCTTCCATGATGTCATTTTCCATGATGTTGTTTATTTTATTAAAATTAGACAGTCAAAGGAATGATGTGTTGAATTAATCAACTATGTACAATTGGATGGCTTGTAGTTCTTCAGTGAGTATCAGATAAATTTTTTACATTTACCATACAATATTGAATGATGTCAGAAAAAGAAAAAACTCCTAAAAAAGAATTTACCAAAAAAACGTCTCGTTTTCTTACTGTTCTTTTGTGGCTTGGGGCATTGTCTCCTTTTCTTGTTGTTTTGTTTTTGGTGTACAGCCAATCAGACGACGAACTTCCTTCTGTAGAAACTCTAGAAAATCCTCCAGAACTGTTAGCTTCAATTGTTTTTGCCGATGACGCCAAAACAGAACTGGGCAGGTATTGGAGTGTTAACAGAACAAACATTGCCTATAAAGACATTTCTCCTTTCGTGTTTGATGCATTAATTGCTACCGAAGATGAGCGTTTTTTAGAACATTCAGGAATTGACTTCCGTGGTGTCGGAAGAGCTATTGCACGAATGGGTGAAGGTGGAGGAGCATCAACTATAACGCAACAATTGGCTAAGTTGATTTTTACCTTAGAAGAAAGAAAAAGAATAGCAGAATTAAAAGCACAAGGCAAACCTATTCTAAATGAACGTAGCGGTAATGTCAAACGACTAAATGAAAAGGTAAAAGAGAACATCATTGCAGTGCGTTTAGAAGAACGCTACACAAAAGAGGAAATCATGACGATGTACCTCAATCAATTTGATTTTTTATACAACGCTGTTGGTATAGAAAATGCGGCAAATGTTTATTTTAACAAAAAACCTATAGACCTTAATAGGCAAGAAGCTGCAACGCTTATTGGTATGTGTAAAAACCCAGATTTATATAATCCCTATCACGCTCAAATCAAAAATTACAGAAACGTTGTGGCTAGAAGAAAAGGCATCGAACGGAAAAATGTAAGCTCTCAACAAATGATAGAGGAAAGAGCGAAGGATAGTACTCGTGCTATTGAGAGAAGAAATCAAGTTCTTTTTCAGTGGAAAAGAAGCACACTAAACAACAACAAAGCTCTTCAAAATAAAATGTCTCAGAAAGAGTACGACTCTCTTAAAATTAAACCTATTGTTATCGACTATCAAGTTGTTGACCACAAAGAAGGTCTTGCTCCTTACTTTCGAGAATCACTTAGATCAGATCTTAAAGCACTATTTAAATCTAAAGATGAAGATGGAAATCTGATCTACAAAAAAGAGGATGGAACAGCGTATAATGTTTACAAAGACGGCTTAAAAATTTATACCACCATCAATGTAGATATGCAACAGCATGCTGAATATGCATTAAAAAGGCATTTAAAGGAAGATTTACAACCTCAATTTGACAAAAACAATCGAAAGTTGAAACGCTTTCCGTTTACGAATCAAATTTCTAAAAAAACAGCTGAATCGCTAATGAATTCTGGAAGAAAAAATTCGGACAGATATCGCTCTATGAAAGCACTGGGATATTCAGAGAAAGTAATTCTGGAAAGTTTTGATGAACCGCTTGCTATGCAAGTTTTTTCTTGGGGTGGTGAAATTGATACTATTCTTTCTCCTAATGATTCTATTCGCTACTACAAAAGTATTCTCCGAGCAGGAATGATGTCTATCGAACCTTCTACAGGATTTGTAAAAGCATGGGTGGGCGGAATTGATTTTAATCATTTTGCATTTGATCATGTAAAGCAAGGTAAACGACAAGTCGGTTCAACCATTAAACCGTTTGTATATGGAACAGCGCTTTCCATGGGAGTGGCAAAACCTTGCACTACTTTTGGTCCGGATTCTTATTTCTGTGTTGACACGCCAGGAGAGCCTGGACAAGTTGGAAAAACTTGGTGTCCAAAAGGAAAGAAACCTTTAACTCCAAAAACAGTTGAGTACGGACTCGCAACTTCAGACAACTTGATAACGGTTGCTGTGATGTCTAAAATGGGCGGTCTTTCAGGCCCTAAAAATATTTCCAAAATCTTAAAAGGAATGGAAATTAATCTCCGACCTGAAGATGAAGTTCCATCTATGTGTTTGGGAATTATGGATTTATCCGTTTACCAAATGGTGGCAGCACAAGCTATGTTCGTAAACCAGGGTATTTACAACAGGCCTACAACTATTCTTCGAATTGAAGATAGAAACGGAAATGTAATTTATAGCGCAGACCTTCATTCTAAGGAAGTTTTTAATCCAAACGATGCCTATAGAACCTTGCAAATAATGAAAGGTGTAGTTCAATATGGAACAGGTGCTTCTCTGAGAGGTACATGGAGAAAATGGGGTGGCATTACACAACCAATGGCTGGAAAAACAGGAACTACTCAAAATAACTCGGATGGCTGGTTTATGGGTTTAACGCCAGACCTTGTAACCGGTGTTTGGGTCGGTGCAGAAGACAGAGCCGTTCGTTTTAGGTCCATGGAATGGGGACAAGGAGCTAGAATGGCACTTCCTATTTATGGATACTACATGCAAAAAGTATATAATGACAAAAAAATAAAAATATCAACAGAAGACTTTGAAGCTCCGATGGGCTTCGATCCTTCCATTTATGAATGCGATGGAGACGAAAACAATTCTAATAACAACCCAATAAACTTTTAATAATGAACAAAGTTGTAAAGAACGTTGAAGAAGCACTCGATGGTTTACAGGATAATATGACAATCATGCTTGGCGGCTTTGGTTTGTGTGGAATTCCTGAGAACTCTATCGAACAAATGGTAAAATTGGGGGTCAATGGATTAACATGCATCTCGAACAATGCTGGCGTTGATGATTTTGGACTTGGTTTACTTCTTCAAGAAAAGCAAATCAAAAAAATGGTTTCTTCTTATGTTGGAGAAAATGATGAATTTGAACGCCAAATGCTTTCAGGAGAATTGGAAGTTGATTTGATTCCACAAGGTTCTTTGGCTGAAAGGTGCCGTGCGGGTGGAGCAGGAATTCCAGCTTTTTTTACTCCTGCTGGTTTCGGGACAGAAGTTGCAGAAGGCAAAGAAATACGAGAGTTCAATGGAAAACCGCACATTCTCGAAATGGCATTGACAGCAGATTTCGCCATTGTGAAAGCTTGGAAGGGTGATACAGAAGGCAATCTGATCTACAAAGCAACAGCGAGAAATTTTAATCCAATGATGGCGATGGCTGGTAAAATAACCATAGCAGAAGTCGAAGAGTTGGTTCCTGCAGGCGAGTTAGACCCGAACGAAATTCATACCCCAGGTATTTTCGTTCAGCGGATTTTTAAAGGAGAAAAGTTTGAAAAAAGAATTGAACAGAGAACCGTACGACAAAAATAATCAATATGAGTTTAGATAAAACGGGTATTGCAAAACGCATTGCACAAGAATTAAGAGACGGCTGGTATGTTAACCTTGGAATTGGCATTCCAACTTTGGTTGCGAATTACATTCCTCAAGGAATCGAAGTAGAATTTCAATCCGAAAACGGCATTTTAGGAATGGGACCCTTTCCTTTTGAAGGAGATGAAGATGCAGATCTAATCAATGCTGGAAAACAAACCATTACAGCCTTGAAGGGGGCTGTGTATTTTGATTCTGCAACCTCTTTTGCCATGATTAGAGGACAACATGTGCAACTTACTGTTTTAGGAGCAATGGAAGTTTCTCAGAATGGAGACATTGCCAATTGGAAAATTCCCGGTAAAATGGTTAAAGGAATGGGTGGCGCTATGGATTTAGTTGCCTCAGCAGATAATATTATTGTTGCAATGATGCATGCAAACCGTGCTGGGCAATCAAAATTATTAAAAACTTGCTCTTTACCTCTAACCGGTGTCGGTTGTGTTAAAAAAGTAGTGACTAACCTTGCTGTAATGGATGTTAAAGATGGAAAATTTCACTTGGTTGAAAGAGCCCCAGGTGTTTCCGTTGATGATATTATTGCAGCAACTGAAGGAGAATTGGTGGTTCCTGAGAATGTTCCCGAGATGAGCATTTAGAGCTATTTCTTATAAAAATTCATCTCATCCACATATTTAAAAACAGGTGAGGATAGCAAATAACGCACATCTTTTTTGTTTTTAATTGCATGACGAATAAAGCTCGATGAAATTTTCATAATCGGCACGTCTTTACAGAAAATAACGTTCTTATGATTTTTCACAGAAACGAGTGCTTCTTCTTTCTTTGGAATTTCTTGTTCGGTATAGACTCTCGGATAAATAAACAATTGATGATTGTCTATTATTTCTTCATAATTGAACCATTTATGAAAACTGCGTAAGTTATCTTCGCCCATTAGTAAAGAAAAGTCATGTTGCGGATACTTTTCTTTTAAATAGACAAGTGTTGTTATGGTGTAACTAGGTTGGGGCAACTTAAATTCAATATCACAAGCGTGCAATTTATCATTGGACTCAACGGCAATATTTACCAATGTCAAACGATGATAATCTTCTAGTAATGACACTTTCTTTTTGTGAGGATTTTGTGGAGAAACCACCAACCAAACTTGATCAAAATCTGTATATTCTGCCATGTAATTAGCAATGATTAGGTGTCCTATATGTATAGGATTGAAAGAGCCAAAATACAATCCTACTTTCATGCCTTTGTTAAAAAACTTTTAACTAGACTATTTGCCTTATCGCATGCTTCCCCTAGGTCATCATTGATTAAAACAACATCAAATTCAGAAGAAAAAGTCATTTCTTTCTGCGCTTTTTCCATTCTTTGGTTAATTCTCTCTTCCGACTCTGTGCTACGTCCTCGCAATCGTTTTTCCAATTCTTCATAAGAGGGTGGTTGCACAAATACAGCAAAAGCATCATCTTGAAATTGCTTTTTAAGATTCAATCCTCCAATAACATCAACATCAAAGATAACTGTTTTGCCCTCGCTCCAAATCCTATCCATTTCAGACTTAAGAGTACCATAAAAATTATTGGTGTAAACTTCTTCCCACTCTACAAATTCATCATCTTCTATTTTTTTCTTAAAATTATCTACTCCAATAAAATAATAATCTTGTGTGTCAATTTCGTTGGGTCGTGGATCTCTACTGCAGGCAGAAACAGAGAATTCAAGGCCTATATTTTGTTCTAACAAATAATGAACAATTGTTGTTTTTCCAGCTCCTGATGGTGCTGAAAAAATAATACACTTGCCTTTGTTATTAACCTTCATTTTTAATGTTTACGGAAAACTTTATAAAGTGTTCAGAATTTGCTCCTTTATTTTCTCTAAGCTGTCTTTCATTCCTATCACCAGTTTCTGCATTTCTGCATGGTTACTTTTGCTTCCAAGTGTGTTTATCTCACGTCCAATTTCTTGTCCGATAAAGCCCAACTTCTTGCCAGATTGTTCCAAAACCATTGTTTCCTCAAAATAGGTTAAATGGTTCACCAATCTCATTTTTTCTTCAGCAACGTCCAGTTTTTCGATGTAGAATATCATTTCTTGTTCTAGGCGATTATCGTCATAAGTTCCTGATTGGATCTCCTCCAGACCCTTTTTCATTCGCTCTCTTACGATTTCTATTCTTTCTTGCTCATATTTTGGAATCTCGTTAAGCAGAGTGCGAATTTCATGAATACGTTCCTCAAATTCACGCTTCAAATCACTGCCCTCTTTACTTCTAAAATCGTTCAGATTATCAACCGCTTCTTTCGCTAGAGTTACGATCATTGTTTTTTCTTCCTCACTCAATTCTTCTTTTTCAGAAGAATAAATTTCTGGCATTTTTAGCACCAATGAAAGATAATTTTCTGTATTTCCTCCTAAAAAAGAATTCAACTCTATTAGTTCATCATAATAAGCTTTTGCTTTGTTCTTGTTAATTAGCGCATGGCCATTATCTTCAATTGTGTCAAAACTTAAAGAAAAATCGACCTTCCCTCTTCCTAATTTTGAAGAAAGTACTTTTCTGACTTCCAAATCCAGCTCTTTATATAAGGATGGGACTCTCATGTTTAGATCCAAGGACTTGCTATTCAAGGATCTAATCTCGACTGATATCTTTTTTGATAAATAAGTCCCTGTGGCTTTGCCGAAGCCCGTCATTGATTTTAACATAGAATTTTTTTTTTGCAAAAGTAAGAATTCTTTATGAGTGCAATAGAAATCATACTATAATCATTAAAACAGCATGAATTATTTTTGGTAGAGACGATACAATCATTTTGCAAGCTAATTCAGTCATGTATTCAAATTCTTTTTTGTGTTTAAGGGTATTTTGCATATCTTCGTCGAGAATTTGTTTGTTTTAATCGGACTGCTTGTGAAATTTTTAACTTCTTCTACCTTCTTATGATAAAGAAAATACTACTTACTTTATGTCTTCTTTTTCAGTTGCAACTCAACGCTCAAATTGACACAACGTTTTGGTTCGCTGCCCCTGAAGTTTCCACTTCTACTGGAGAAAGTCCAATTTTCTTACGGTTTTTAACATACAACAATGCTGTCAATAATATTACTGTTTCATTGCCGGCGAATGGTGGTTTTGTTCCTATTACACTTACAATTGGAGCGAATCAAACAGGTAGCATTAATCTAACTCCTTTTCTAGCGAATATTGAAAGTCCTGCTGCAAATGTCGTATCAGACAATGGTATTAAAGTGCTAAGTGATCAAAATATTAGCGCTTATTACGAACTCAACAATGGTTCTAACAAAGAAATGTTCACCTTAAAAGGTTCAAAAGCTTTAGGTGAAAACTTCTACACCCCTTTTCAAACCTTTTGGAACAACGCATCAACAACACCCGCTTCATTTTCGTCCATAGATATCGTTGCTACAGAAGACAATACAACGGTTTTAATTACACCCAGAACCAACATCACTGGAAATGCTCAAGACGTTACTTTCTCTGTTACGCTTAATAGAGGTCAAACGTACAGTGCAAGAGACATGAATGTGTCAGGTGCATCCACACTTGCAGGTTCCATTGTTTCGTCAGATAAACCTGTGGCTCTAACTTTATTCAGTGGAAGTTTAAGTAATTCTTCATGTTCTAATGCTATGGGAGATCAAATAACATCTGAAGCATATACAGGAAGTAAATATATTATTCACAAAAGCCCTTCAGGAAGTGATCGAGTTTACATCTTGGCTACTCAAAACGGAACAAGCATAACAGTAGATAATTCTGGAACAACTTCTACTTTGATAAACTGGGGAGAAACCTATGAGGTAGCGCTGTCTGATGCCGTCAATTATATTAATGCTTCCAAGCCCGTTTATGTATGGCACGCTTCCGGATATGGCTGTGATTTGAGTGGAGCTCAAGTTCCACCTGTCTTTTGTGCAGGAACATATTCTACGGCGTTTACAAGAACCTCATCAGATTCTCTAGGTTTACTTCTTTACACGAGAACAGGATTTGAAAATCAATTTGCACTTAACGGCAACGCTTCTTTAATTCCTTCTTCGGCATTCTCTCCAGTTCCAGGAACAGCAGGAGGCTTTCAAGTGGCATTGATTTATTACTCAACCGCAGATGTCGCTTTAAACTCTTACAATGAAGTAACCAATTCTGGTGATATTTTCGGACTTGGAGTGATGGCAGGGGACAATGGTAGTGGAGCTGCTTATGGTTATCTTTCAGAGTTCGCATCTTACCCTTTTGTGTCTGCCGGATCCGACGCAACAATTTGTGCAAACACATCTCTTAATGTTAATGGAGTTGTTGGTGGTGGGTCTGTTACAGGACTCTGGAGTGGAACTGGCTTCGGTAGTTTTGCGAACCCTACAAATCAACTTACCAATACTTATGTACCAAGTCCCTTAGATACTATAATATCTCCCATTGAACTCATTTTGACAACCACTGGGCCTTGTCCTGTTGTAAGAGACACCATTACGATTGCAGTTGAGCCAGCACCTATCGTAACGGCTTCAGCAGATCAGTCTTTGTGTGAAAATAATTCGGTGGTTCAACTTGCGGGAGATGTAACTGGTGGAGCGACTACTGGTGTATGGAGCTCATCAGGTTCAGGAACCTTTGCACCAGATAGCGTTACTCTTAATGCCACCTATACTCCGTCTACTGCCGATTTAGCAACGGGAAATGTCCAGCTCGTATTAACTTCCACTAACTTTGGCTCTTGTTTAACGGAGTCAGACACAATGAATGTAACATTCACGCCTCCTCCTGTTGTAAACTCAGGTGCGGACACCTTGTATTCATGTGAAAATAATTCATTAGTCAATTTAGCTGGGACAGTTTCTGGAGCAACAGTTACAGGAAAATGGCTTTCAAACGGTACAGGAGTTTTTAGCCCTGATAATTTGAGTTTAACCGCAACTTATCAGCCTTCTCCTGGAGATATTTTAATCGGAAGCGTTGTCATTCATCTTGAATCAACTGGAAATTTAAATTGCACACCTGTTTTGGATAGTGTATTAATTCTTTTCACGCCAGAACCAACGGTCGATGCCGGAACTAACTTCTTAACTTGCACAAACGATGCAACAGTTGTCTTAAGTGGAACAATTGCTGGAGCTACAACAACGGGAGTTTGGACAGGGGGTGCAGGTTCGTTTTCACCTAACAATACTGATTTAAGCGCAAGTTATACGCCAACCGCAGGCGAAATTACTTCAGGAAATGTCTTTTTAACCTTAACCAGCACCAACAATGGTACCTGTATGGCTGTTAATGACAATGTGCAAATTAGTTTCATTGCTCCTCCAACTGCCAACTTCAACTTTACGGAAGAATGCCTTAATAATCAAACCGTATTCACTGATTTTTCTTTTTCTGGATTTGGAACAATAGATACTTGGTCTTGGGATTTTGACGACGCAACAAGTTCAACGAACCAAAATGAAAACCATTTGTACACGACTCCTGGCGCTTATAACGTTGAGTTACTCGTCACAACAACTGCAGGCTGTTCAGATTCGATAACACAACTTATTAATGTATGGGAAGTCCCTGTCGCTGACTTTACTTTCTCATCAAACTGTCCAAATAATCAGATAATTGTTGACTTTACAGACCAGTCTACCACAATCTCTGATCCAATTAATTATTGGTTCTATGATTTTGGAGGACAAGGAACAACGACTGTTGAAGATCCTACCCAGTTATTTTCTGCCAATGGAAACTACACCATTTTGCATATTGTTGGAACAGCAAATGGTTGTTTTGATACCACGTCGCAATTACTAACTGTGTCACCGTTACCTGTAGCTAATTTTTCCTATAATTTGGACGCTTCTTCCAACGTTACTGCAGATGTTAATTTTGTGAATTCTTCTACAGATGCTATAACATATTCTTGGAGCTTTGGAAATGGAAATTCTTCCACAGATATAGACCCAAGTGTTACTTACTTTACAAATAACAACTACATTGTAACCTTGTATGCCACTAGCCCTTTAGGTTGCATAGATAGTACGTCCCAAATTATCTTCATTGACAATATTGTTCCTCCAGAAGAAATAAATTCCTTAATACCAAATGCTATTTCGCCAAATGATGACGGGAAAAATGATGTTTGGAAACTTGATTTTTTAAATGTGCTTTATCCCAATGCAACTGTTGAAATATACAATGAATGGGGACAGCAAGTTTTTCAATCAGATGGATACCCAACACCGTGGGATGGAACTTTTAATGGAAAACAAGTTTCTGATGGAAATTACTTTTACATCATTGACATTGGTGGAGCAGGCACTGAATCAGATCTTTTCAAAGGAGTAATTCTTGTATTAAAAAGTAAAAACTAATGAGAGCGCTAATCATCCTTTTAATCAGTTTATTTTTCTCTTTTGGAGTAAATTCTCAACAACGTGCGGTTTACTCCAATTTCATGATGAGTGATTATTATCATAATCCTGCTATAGCTGGAACCAAAGATGTGCATGTTGCCAATGTGAGCTACAGAAATCAATGGGTTGGGTTTAGCGGAGCTCCATCACTAATAATGGCAAACTTTTATGGGTCTCTCAAAAACAAAAAAAAAGTGGGTTACGGAGCTTCCATTATTTCAGAAAAAACTGGACTTACTCAGAATACAGCTATCTATTTGAATTATGCGCAGCATTTTAAACTTTCTGACAATCTAAAATTGGGACTGGGAATAAAGCCTGGATTTATGCAGTATAGAATAAAATTGTACGACGCAATTTTGGCGGACGAAGGCGATAATGTATTGACAGGAAATGTTTATTCTGCCAATGCATTGGATTTAAGTGCTGGATTCAATTTATATTCAGATAAGTTTTTTATCATGGCTTCCGTTCAACAACTCCTTGGAAAAGGATTAAGATTTACATCTTATAATGAGAATTTGAATTTTCACTACAATGCTATTTTCGGTTACAACTTCCTTTTTAAAAAGAAAAACATTCAAATTCAACCTAGTTTGATGATGAAGTACACAAGTCCTGTGCCTATTCAATATACGGGTATGGTGAAAACAACTTTCAATGAAAAATACTGGTTTGGTTTGTTATATACTGGTGATATGAACTTCAGTACAAGTCAATATCCGATCAACGCTGCTGGAATATCACTCGGAATGACTTTCAAAGAACGGTTTATGGTAGGTTATAGTTTTGATTACACCCTTTCTAAAATTAGTAAGTACCAATCTGGCTCTCACGAAATCATGTTGACTTTTGTCATTACAAAAAACAAACCAACTTTGGAAGAAGAAGATGATAAGCTAAACAATAGTATCATGGAGGAGTTGAAGAAGAAGATGGAGGAAAAAGAGCAGCAAAAAGAGAATTAATACAAGCACTATGAAAACATTAAAATATATTATTCTTGTCCTTTTGCTAAGTAGCTTTAGTCCTTCTAAAGTTCAAGCGCAAATAGACACCTTGTTTTGGTTTGCTCCACCATGGGTTACTCCAGATCATGATAACAATGTGCAACTCGCATTTAGAATTTCAACTTTTGGAAATGCAGCAACAGTGAGAATGCAACAACCAGCTTTGTTATTTGACACTACCTTTGTCATTCCTGCAAATTCCCTTGCCGATGTTCCTTTAGATTATTTGGTTAATTCTCTCGAAAGTACCCCCGCTGATGTTGTTTTAACATCTGGTGTTAAAATTACTTCGGATGAATTAATAACAGTTGTGTATGATTTTATCTCTGATTTAATCACTATTACACCAGGCACACCGAACAACCCAGAAACGTATTCCTTGAAAGGACAAAATGGAATGGGTACTGAATTTGTAACTCCGTTTCAAACGCTTTGGGACAATAGAGCATTAGTTACTGATAGGAATGGTGACGGATTTGTAACTCAACCCAAACAGTACTTTTCAATCGTTGCAACCGAAGATAATACGACTGTGTATATCAAACCAAATTGTGATGTTATAGGACACCCTGCAGACATTACGTATTCAATAGTTTTGCCAGTGGCAGGTAATGTTTACACATGTGAGAATGTAACGTTAGTAACTAGTAATCCAGGAGATAATTTAAGTGGTTCCGTTGTTTTCGCGGACAAGCCGATTTCCATTACAATCAATGATGATTCGGTTAATCCATCCGGAGGAGGTGGATGTTTTGATTTAATGGGAGATCAAATTGTGCCAACAGATGTTATTGGAAATGAATACATTGTAAATATCGGATTTTTAAATCCCGGGTCTAATGAATCTATTTTCATAATTCCGGCAGATAATTTCACAACGGTGACCGTAAATGACGGTGCTCCAACAACGCAGATGATGAATCAGGGTGAAACTTGGCAGTATTCTATTACGCAACCATTGACACACATTATTGCCGATAAGCCCTTGTATCTCGTTCATATGTCAGGGTATGGTTGTGAACTAGGAATGGCCATTTTGCCTCCATTAAATTGTGCTGGATCTGATGAAGTTTCTTTTGCAAGAAATAACAACCAACAATTCTTACTTAACTTACTGTGTGAAGCTGGTGATGAGAACTTTTTTACATTGACGGGTCCTGGAACGGGCGTTATCAATCCTGTTGCTTTCAACCCCGTACCAGGCACTGGTGGAGCATGGGTAGGAGCTCAAATTGATTTTTCAACAGTAGAAATTCCAAGCGGGACACAAAACACGTTGACCAATTCTGCAGGTTTTTTCTCAATGGGAGTTATAAATGGAGGACCAACAACAGGATGTTTGTATCACTATATGTCATCTTTTCATAGAAAAGTGATTACGGAGGCTGGTCCCGACACAACTTTATGTAACGGCATACCAACCGTTGACTTAAACGGAAGCATTACTGGAGGAACAACTACTGGAGTCTGGACTGTTTTAGATGGAACTGGGACCATAAATAATCCAACTAACTTAGTTAATACATATAGCCCTACCACAAGTGATTATAATCAAGGGTATTTAACGTTTGTTCTTGCATCGACTGGTAATTGTACTCCAGTTACGGATACTTTGCGCGTAACTTACATTCAATCACCCGTTATTGATGCTGGAGTAGATGATAGCTATTGTAAAAACAATATTGGAGCTATACAGATATCGGGTTCTGTTAACTTTGCTGCTGGGGCCAATTGGACAGGTGGTTCCGGAGGTGCTTTTGGGAATCCAGGAAGTTTAACAACAACTTATACGCCTTCTCCTTTTGACATTGCCCAAGATAGCGTTATACTAGTCCTAACATCTGCAGGAAGTCTATTTTCCTGCCCAAATGACGAAGACACAGTTATTGTTCGTTTTACTGTTGCTCCAAATGTAGTTGCCGGGACGGATGCTGTCTTGTGTTCAAACACAGCAACCATTAATTTGAATGGTCTTGTTTCTGGGGCAACAACAAGTGGAATTTGGACAACAAGTGGAGGTGGAGCATTTTCTCCTACAGCGTCAATTCCTGTAACGGATTATCTTGTAAGTTCGGGGGACACAACTGCTGGAACAATTTCTTTGGTATTAACTTCAACGAATAATGGAAACTGCCTTGCAGAGCAGGATAGCATTCAAATAACGTTCTTAGCAGAGCCTGTTTTAGCGATTACTTCAGTAGATTCTATTTGCTCTAATATAGCGCTACTAAATCTCGATGGTACCATTTCTTCTGGATATACACCACTGTGGACTACAACTAATGGACTAGGATCTATTGTTTCCTCAAATTCAATAAATACGCAATACAATATATCTCCCCTTGACACTGCACAAGGTTTTGTTGATTTCTATTTAGAATCCAATGCTGGAATTTGCCCAACAACGACTGATTCTTTAAGAATTTACTTCATAGATCCTCCAGCAGTTAATGCAGGACTTGATCAAAATTTCTGTGATAACGCAATTGTTCAACTTAATGGATCTGTAAGCGGTATTAGCACTGCCGGTTCATGGTCGAGTTTAGGAACTGGAGGTTGGAATCCAAGTCCTAATGTGGTTGTTACCACATATATTCCATCAGCTCTCGATATAGCAAATGGTTCTGTTGACTTAATTCTCTCTTCTGCCAGTGTTTTTGGCTGTGCACCGAATAGCGATGTAGTTACGATTACATTCTTAAGTTCACCAACTGCTAATTTCACTGCAACAACGTCATGTGCTGGAAGTAATACAATATATACAGATGCTTCTAGTGGATCTGTCACAGGCTGGGATTGGGACTTTGGAGATGCAGATACATCAATTGTTTCAAACCCAACTCATACATATACAGGTCCTGGAAACTACAATACTACATTGATTGTTTATTCAACAAATGGGTGTAGTGATACTATTCAGCAATCAGTAGTAGTAAATCCTGTTCCTATTGCAGATTTCTCCCCTACTGCGGCGTGTGAAAATATTCCAGTTAATTTGACAGATTTATCTTTCATCTCTGGCGGATTAATTAATTCATGGATGTATGACTTTGGAGGAGGAGCCACGAGTACAGATCAACACCCAACATATACATTTATTGGTTCAGGTTTACAACAAGTGACATTGACAGTTACGTCTGACCTTGGATGTGTTGATGACACAACCATTAATTTCTCAATTACTCCTGCCCCAGTTGCAGATTTTACATTTAGTCCTGACCAAGCAATTGTTCAAGAAGAAGTCTTTTTTACGGATGAATCAGTTGGAAATGGAATTAATCAGTGGTTGTGGGAATTTGGAGATGGACAAGGAGACAATGTCCAGAATCCTATTCATCCATTTAATGATGGAGGTTCCTTTGATGTTTTGCTTATTATTACCGACGCCAACGGATGTATAGATAGTGCCATTCACACAATTCTCGTCGGTCTCCCTCCCGTTTTACCAACTGGGTTTACTCCGAATGGAGATGGGGAAAATGATATTTTCTACATTCGAGGAGGCCCTTTTGAGACAGTGACATTCAACATTTACAACAAGTGGGGAGAATTAGTTTTCGCGGCAACAGAAAAAGATTACATTACAGACTGGTCCGATCTTGGATGGGACGGTACTTTTCTCAATGAGCCTGTCCCTTTAGGTGTTTACACTTGGACATTTGTTGTAGAACAAGGACGTCAAATTCATAAAAAAACGGGTGATGTTACCCTAATGCGATAACAATGATGCAAAGAATAATTTTCATAGCAACTTTCCTTTTTGGAATCAACTCATCTAATGCGCAAGACCCACACCTGTCTTTATATGATGCTGCACCTTTATTTTTAAACCCTGCAATGACTGGTGTTTTTGAGGGCGACTGGAGACTTCATGGACAATATAGAACACAATGGAAGGCGGTGAATTTTAAGCCTTATCAAACTGGATTGATCAGCTTTGATATTGCCAAAAAGAAATGGGGATTTGGATTACAAATCTCTAACTTTAGAGCAGGACAAGGAAATTACAATGCTTTGCAAGGTTCTGTTTCTGCTGCATATACAACTTCTCTGGACAAGAAAAAGCACCATAACCTCTCTTTTGGTTTGCAGGCCGGGGTGACACAGAAATCAATTGAATATCAATTACTTAGCTACAATAATCAATATACAACTGTAGATGGTGGTGGATTTGACCAGGATTTTAACTCAATGGAAGATTTTAATGGTCAGTCTGTTATTTTACCTGTTACCAATGTCGGTCTTTTGTATTTCTTTGCTAAACAAGAAAGCAGACTCAACCCATTTGTTGGCCTTTCTGCATTTAACCTTTTAGAACCGAAAGAATCTTTATACGGTATGAATAACCGATTACCAATGAGGTTTTATGCACACGTTGGAACTCGAGTAAACGTAACAGAATTATTCTATCTGATTCCAAAACTTTTAGTGATGAATCAAGGTAAATTTTGGGAGCAAACGTATGCGTTGGATGCCGGTTACTACATGAAAAACAATGATCTATACCTGCTTGGAGGAGTTGTTTTTCGTTCAGTTGGAGATGTTACAAATACTTTTGGTTCTGACGCGATGGTCATTTCTCTTGGCGCTAAACTGGAAAACATTATTGCTAAAATTGCCTACGATGTTAATGTTTCGAGATTATCCAGCTTCACATCTGGAAAAGGTGGGTTCGAGATTTCTGTCACTTATACACATCAGAAAAAGAAACCAAAAACAGAGAAAATTTGTCCACGACTTTAAGAAACATTTCATGATAAAGAAAATCATCATCCTTATTCTATTAACCCTACCAATTGTTGTTCAAAGTCAATCTAGAAAGGTTTGGATGAATAATGCAGATAAATTCTACGAAAAGGAAGACTTTCACAATGCGTTAATTAATTACCGCCTTGCATTAAGCGATTCCTCAGGTCTATCCATGATGGTTATACCTTACGAAGTTGAAATTACGAAACAAAAACTCAAGAATACAGATCACCAAATAGATACTGCTCGTCAAGTACCATTGCGCGATTATCTAGAACATCAAATTGCTTCTTGTTACTTGCAAACTTATGACTATAAAAAAGCGGTAGAACATTTTGAAAAAACCTCTTCGTTCAAATCATATCCAGAAGACGTTTATTATTTTGCTGTTGCCCAAATGAATGTAGATCAGCATGAAAATGCAGTTGTCACTTTTGAAAAATACATCGCCTCTGAGGAATACAACGATTCATTGTTAAGAAGCGCACAGTTATCCATTAAGGGTTGTAAGTATGCTTTAAACAAGGACAATCTTAAAGAAAAGGTAGCTGTTTGGCGAGCTGATACGAATGTTTTCAATCGGGGGTCTTCTTCTTTTGCCACTATGTTCTTTGGCTCTGAAGACAAAATTCTATTTACTAGTGCAAGGGAGGGTGGTGTTATTTTAGATCCTGAAGAACAAGATTCTGAATATCTTTTAGACTTGTATTGGACAGAAAATTCTGGAGACAATAATTGGTCAGATGCCAAAAACTTTGGGCGACCATTGAATACGGCCCAGCATGATGCTTCTGGTACTTTAAGTAATAAGGACATCATTTATTACACAAGATGGAACGATGCAACTAGAAAAGACAAAAATATTTATTTGGCGAGAATGGTCAATTTAAAATTCTACGAGTCTTTTAAGCTTCCTGAATCCGTTAACGTTCCAGGGTATAAAAGTGTTAACCCTTTTGTAACAAAAAGTGGCAAATGGTTGTATTTTTCAAGTAATCGCCCGGGTGGTGAAGGAGGAATGGATCTTTGGAAAATAGAACTGGACGAAAGTGGAAACACGAAGAATGAAGCTATTAATCTAGGACGACCAATAAATTCGGAATTAAATGAAGTGACTCCGTTTTATCATGGGGTGTCTCATACTTTATTTTTTAGTTCTAATGGACACAACTCTATTGGAGGTTTAGATATTTATAAAGCTTCTTATAACAGAAGAAATAAGGCTTTTGACACTCCTATTAATTTAGGTATGCCGATTAACTCTAGTAAAGATGATGCCTATCTAATTTGGGATGACAATCTTAAAAACGGATTCTTTTCAAGTGATAGAGAACCCTGCCCAAGCGGACATTGTTATGATATATATCAAGTGAATAATGAGCCTATTGTAATAACCTTAAGCGGTTACGCTTTTAATGGAGAGACTGATGAAATTCTACCGAATACAAATCTTGCGTTCAAAGATATTGACTTTGTTTTTGAAACTTTTGACATTAAGACGGATGAGAATGGTTTTTACAGTATCGAACTAACTCAGAATCAAGAAATATTTATAAAGGCAACTCTGCCTTCCTATTTTGCTGATGCAGCTTCAGTAAACACAAAATCCATCACTGAATCAACAAAATTAACGCAAGACTTTTTCTTAAATCCAATTCCCACAGGTGAAATCGAGATAGAAGGAATTGAATATGATTTTGACAAGGCTACCTTGCGTCCTGCATCAAAAGAAATACTAGACAAGCTCGTGGAGTTTTTGGAACTGAACAACAACTTGGTAATTGAGATTAATTCTCACACAGATGCCAGAGGAAGCGATAAATATAATCAGCGTCTTTCACAAAGAAGAGCAAAATCTTGTGTTGACTATTTAATTAAGGAAGGTATTAGCGAAACTCGTTTGAAAGCAATTGGCTATGGGGAGTCTCAACCAAACATTTTAAAAGGAAGCGACAAAAAACCAGTTATTGATAGTGATGGTAAACGCATCAATTTAACAGAAGAATACATCAAAGCTGCGGCAACAGAAGAACTTCGAGAATTGTATCACCAAAGAAACAGAAGAACATCCTTTAAAGTTGTAGGTGAAGGTTTTGATTTAGAAAGCAACTAGTTTCGTCTTCGTGAAGTGATAAAAACACCCGTAAAAATCAAAAGCATATAAGCAATTTTCTGCCAAGTAATTGTCTCAGTGTAATCATCAGCAACTCCAATTGCCGCTAATGAAAATGCAAAGAAAATAACCAAAGCTGGTTGTAAATAAATGTAGGTCGAGGATACTGATGGGGATAAATACTTGAGCGCATAAACGGTTAACAGGTAAGTCAAAAATGTAACTCCCACTACAATGTAAATGATTTTCCAAACAACGGAAGTGGTAAATAATGTGAAGTCAGTTGCTAAAAACTCTGTGATTGTCGGGGGGTAAATCAACACATAAAGCAAACCAAAAGTAAAAACGTAAGTAATTACAGTTATTGGAGAGTAGCGTTGCATCAGGGGTTTCACCAATACTAAATACATTGCATAACTCGAGGCATTTAAAAACAACAGAATGTCTCCTAAAATCGAGTCTCCTTTACCTGTGCCTGCAGTTAGGGTTAAAAGTATTGCTCCGATGGCGGCGATTAGTATTCCAATACTTTTACGAGCTGTTATTCTTTCTTTGAGAATGAAAAAGGACAAAATGACCACTAAAATTGGGTTGACAGTCATTATAATTCCTGCATTAATCGAAGATGATAGGCTCAAGCCATGAAAGAAACACATTTGATTAATCGCTACACCAAACAACCCACATGCTCCAAATAATAGCAAGTCCTTTTTAAGAATTTTTTCTTTCATTAAAAAAAGCTTCACCAACCAAAATAAAGCAACAGCGCCAACAATTCTAAATAGAATAAAAACACTAGGTGAAAGAAAATTAGGCATTACACCTTTTGCGACAACATGACTTGCTCCATAAAGTGCATTTACTGCAAGCAGTGCCATGTTGGCTTTGAGAAAATTATACTTCAAAATTATTAACTGAATGACTCTTTAGCTGCTTCAACAACAGATTTCGAATTTCCAATAAAAACCTCATCACCGTTAATCATATAAGGTCTTTTTAAGAAAGTGTATTCTTCCAAAATGTACTTTTTGTAGTCCTTTTCAGTCAAAATCATTTTGTTTAAACCTAAAGATCGAAATTTCATTGCTTTCTTTGAGAAAAGCGCTTCATAAGAGCCTACTTTCTCTCTTAAAAAGTCGAGTGTTACCTCATCAATGTTTTGTTCTTTGATGTTTTGTAATTCAACTCCTTCTAAATTTAATTCTTTGAGAATACGAACGTTGGTCGAACAAGATTTCAGGTGATAGATTTTCTTCATAATTAGTGAGAATGGTATTAATTTCTACCGATTTCTTTGCGTTTCTTTATCTTGAGAATTCGTTTCCACTGCAGGGCAGTTTTTTGCTTTCTTTTCAAACATGAACATGTACTTTATATGAAACAGCAAGGGCATATATTCTGAAGAGAACCAACTGATCGTAGGTTGCCCTTTTCTCCATTCATACATTCCCATTATTGGAATTCTAACACCTGGTATTAAATACGCTCCTCTTTTTAACTTGATGCCAATGCCTAAGCCGTAATGCAATTGTGCCATAAAGTTTTGCTGATAACGTTGAGATAAACCTACATTACCTAGTTCAACAAGATGTGCTGCTGCCGACCCATCTATAGGAGATGGCAATAGATTGTAATCAAAGTTAGCACCAAAACTATTATCTAAAAAGAGCTTTTTAATCTTCTTTATGTGTACATTCTTGTGAATGCTAAATCTACCATAAATGTGACCTCTTTGAAACTTTCCTTCGGTTGTGTTGCTTCCAATTATAGCTCCGGTAGGAGTTAGTCTATCAACAGTTAATGTTTCCGTTCCTCTAAAATATTTAAACCCTAAACCCCAGTCGAAATAGCTCACGAGTACTGTTTTTAACGCCAAGGAAAGCTTTGATCTCTTTTTCGGAAAATGAACTAAGCCAATTTCAGCATATCCCCCAAGTAAACCCGTAGGTTTTATTGAATATTGTCCATTAAATAATCCATTACTATACGTTTGTGTTATATAGTTTGGTCTAGTCATAAGATAGGTGCCTCCTAATTGAAATTGCAAACCTGTATTTCCCAAATTTCTAAAGTCTCGCGTTCCAAACCCTTGATTTTTCTTTGTGGGAGTCAAATCTCTGGGTTGAGCAAGAGTAACCATCGGAGTGACAATGCTCAATAATAAAATTAGCTTTTTCATGTTTTTTCTAAAATTAAATTAATCACTTTGTCTGAATCCCATTCATTCTCAATATTTTGAATTTCCATGATCTCTTTCATGATCTTCGTTTGCCTCTTTCCATTCTTCAATGCTTCGCTATAACGAATGTCTGAGAATGTAACTTGAGAATATAACGGCATCCACTTATCTGGGTACAGTTTAGAAAATTTCGCTTCAATTTTTTTCTGAACCAAGAATTTAGGATCTGCTACAAAATCACGCATCACATAGTAATTATACAAAGAAAGGTCTTGTAAAGCGTCCCCATCTGGTTTGCGAATTTTGCTGTATTCGGCAAATATTTCCCCCCAATTTTCATTGTGCTTTTGCATCAATTCCCATAAGACTGTGCAGTCTTCAAATCCACCATTCATTCCTTGTCCATAGAATGGAACTGTTGCATGTGCTGCATCACCAATTAATACTGTTTTACCATGGTGCCAAGGATAAGAACGCATAATAGCCAGAGATGATAGAGGATGATCTTCCCATGCTTCTGCGACATCTGGCATCAAATTGTAAAAATCTGGGAATGTTGATTTGAAAAACACATCTACTTCCAGTTTGGTATTTACCTTATCAAAAGAATTTTCCTCTCCATCATGTGGCATAAATAATGTGCATGTAAAAGAACCGTCTTCATTCGCTAAAGCAATTAGCATAAACTTTCCCCTGGGCCAAATGTGCAATGTGTTTTTGTCTAATTTGTATGAGCCATCATCATTTGCTGGAAGGAGTAACTCTCTGTATCCATCACCAATATATTTCTGGCTGAAGTTAAATCTCGGCAATTTTTGAAAGGCGTTGTATCTCACAGCAGAAAAAGCCCCATCTGCGGCAAAAACTACATCTGCTACTTCTGTTGAAGTCTCGCCTGTCTTTTTGTTTTTCAAAGTAACTTCTCCCTTCTCTGTGTTAGCGCCTGTACATTCCATGTTATAATGTATAACGGTACTTCCATGTTGTTCAGCAATGTCCATCATTTTTGCATTGACTCCACCTCGCGAAACAGAATAGATTGCTTGCCCCTCTTTACCATAAGGTTGGTATGATAGATTGCCTTCCATATCGTGCATTGTTCGACCATACATTGGAATAGCAATTTCGCGAATTTCATCTCCAACACCAACCGCATCTAAAGCTTTCCAGCCTCTTGTAGAAAGAGCTAGATTGATCGATTTCCCTGCAGAAATATCTGCATTACGGATATCTTCACGACTTTCAAAAATAGTTACTTTATACCCCGCTTTTGAGAGATAAACCGCCCACAAAGAACCCACTAAGCCCGCTCCAACTATAATTGCTGTTTTTTCCTTCATATTATTCTTTTCTTTTCCAACCCTTTGAGTATGGTGTGTCAAAAAATTGATTTCTTGATCGTTGCGCTAATTTTTTCTTGTGCATTACCACGCTTATTCTCCATAAAACAATTCCACCAATTAAAACAGCAACGGTTTGAACGGCCAAATTCACATAGGATGATGTATCACTCACTGCTCCCGAGAATTGCGCTTTTATTAATTGTTGTATGGTTAATTCATCCATTTATTGAATCGCTTTTTGTAAACAAACCCCAAAACGATAACAATCTTCATAAGAATTATACAATGGCGCTGGTGCAATTCTAATCACATTCGGTTCTCGCCAATCTGCAATCACTCCTTGTGCTGTTAATGCATCAAACAATGCTTTTCCTTGTCCATGCGCTAAAATAGAAAGTTGAGCGCCACGTTTTTTGGTGTCTTTCGGTGTAATTATCTCAAAGGTACACCTATCCGAATTCTTTGCAGAAGTGTCTTCAATAACAAATTCCAAAAATGCTGTCATTTGGTCTCTTTTTGCCCCAATTCTATCCATTCCTGCTTCATCAAAAATATCCAATGACGCTAAATGGGCAGCCATTCCTAAAACAGGTGCATTACTCAACTGCCATCCTTCTGCTCCGCGCATAGGGTTAAACCCTGGTTTCATTTGAAAACGTGTTTCTTTATCATAGCCCCACCATCCTGCAAGTCTTGGCAATTCAGTGCTGTATGCGTGCCTTTCGTGAACAAACATCCCAGAAACTCCTCCTGGTGAAGAATTTAAGTACTTATAGCTACACCAAGCAGCAAAATCTACTCCCCAGTCGTGTAGTTTTAAGTTGATGTTTCCTGCAGCGTGCGCCAAATCAAATCCAACCTTTGCTCCAACTTTATGACCTGCTTCGGTGATTGATTTCATGTCAAATAACTGGCCTGTATAATAGTTTACTCCTCCAATCATTATCATCGCCAGTTCTTCTCCAATCTCTGCAATTTTTGCAAGAATATCTTCTTCTCTAATGAGATGCTCTCCTTCTCGAGGAGCAATCTCTATTAGGTTTTCTTCTAAATTCAATCCATGTAATTTCACTTGTGACTCTAAGGCATATTGATCACTTGGAAAAGCTTTAGCCTCACAAATTATCTTTGTTCTCTTGCTTTTTGGTTCGTAAAACGAAACCATTAACAAGTGAAGATTCGTTGTTAACGAATGCGTCACTACAACTTCTTCTGGGTTTGCCCCAACTATTTTTGCTACCTTCTCAGATAAAAATTCATGATAAGAAAACCATGGCTTTTCAGCTAAAAAGTGACCTTCAACACCATACTTTGCCCAAGCATCTAATTCTTTCTTTATATACTTCTCTACTGATTTTGGCTGTAAGCCCAGAGAGTTTCCAGTAAAATAAACAACTTCATTCTCTGTGAATGTTGGAAGATAAAATTGTTCCCTGAAAGATTTAAGGGGATCTTTTGAGTCTAGCTCTCGTGCAAAGAATGCTGTATTTTCAAATGTTGTGCTTACTAATTCGCTCATTTTCATTCTAAAGTCGTGTTTGTCAAAAATAAACAATTTAGTAATGAAATGCTCATTTTGTCATTCAAAAGAATGAAACAATTACTACTTTTGAAATATAAATCAAACACAATGTCAAAAATCAATAGAACAACATCCAATAGTTTATTCAAAACAGCGAAAACATACTTCCCTGGTGGAGTTAATTCTCCCGTTCGAGCATTTAAATCTGTTGAGGGTGCACCTATTTTTATGAAAAAAGGAGACGGCTGTCATATATATGATGAAGACGATAATAAATACATCGATTTTTGTTGCAGTTGGGGGCCATTGATTTTAGGGCACAATAACAAGAACGTCTATGAAGGAATTGTTGCGGCATTGAAAAATGGTGCAAGTTTTGGTACTCCTACTGTCTTAGAAAATGAGTTGGGAGAATTAATTCTCTCAAAAAATCCTTTCATTGATAAAATCCGATTCGTTAGTTCTGGGACAGAGGCAGTAATGTCTGCTTTGAGGATGGCAAGAGGTTTTACAGGGCGAAAAAAAATATTGAAATTTGAAGGCTGCTATCATGGCCATGTTGATTCTATGCTAGTAAAAGCAGGAAGTGGATTGGTCACCTTTGGAGAGTCATCAAGCGCTGGCGTTCCTGAAGAGTATGCCAATGAGACATTGGTTTTGCCGTTGAATGATCTGGCATCATTGAAAAAATGCTTTGCTGAGCACAAAGATGATATTGCATGCGCTATTATTGAGCCAATACCTGCAAACAACGGTTTGCTTTTACAAGATAAGTCTTTTTTATTGGCCTTGAGAGAAATATGCACAGAATATGGTGCTTTGCTATTTTTTGACGAGGTTATTTCTGGATTTAGAGTTGGGTTCAATGGCGCTTCGGAGTTGTATGGAATTACGCCCGACATTATTACTTACGGCAAAATTATTGGTGGCGGATTACCTGTAGGTGCCTATGGTGCAAGAAATGAAATTATGGCAATGATCTCTCCTGATGGTCCCGTTTATCAGGCAGGAACTTTATCTGGCAATCCAGTTGCAATGGCAGCGGGCATTGCTCAATTGAAGGAGTGTGCAAAAGATGGATTCTACGAAGACCAAGAGGCAAGAACCAAGTCGTTTGTGAAGAAAATCAACACCCATGCGAAAGAAAAAGGACATAACTTTGAAATGGTCACTATTGGCTCTATTTTTTGGTTGTCTTTTAATGGTAAAAAGAAAATTCAAAATGCTGGACAAATAAATCCAGACATGTCAAAATTTAGTGCGTTATTCTCCGAACTGCTTGATAGAGGTGTCTATCTTGGTCCGAGCGGCTATGAAGTTGGTTTCATCTCTCAAGCACATACAGAAGAATACCTTGAACAGGCAGCTATTGCCTTTTGTGAAGGTTTGGATGTTGTTTTGGGATAGACGATCTTGTTTTTTCTATTTCTCGGTTTTGCAAGTGTTAACTCGGAAACTTGTATTTATGATAATTGCTTTTTTTTAATTCCTATACTTTTCTTATATTTAAACAACTTCATTATGAATTCTGGTAATATCATAAACCAAGGAGACATATTTAACAGTGGAAATATAACAACACAGCAAATTCTTGTTGAAGCAGTTAACTTACCCTATAGTGTCCCCCCTTTGTTAGTTATGAATGATGGAAATAAATTACTTCAACTCAACAAGGACGGCATACTACGAAGTAGAACTATTATGGTAGATGTTTATAACTGGCCTGACTATGTTTTTGAAAAACAATATGAATTATCTTCACTAGCGAGTGTTAAATCATATATTGAACAAAATGGTCATTTGCCAGGGGTTCCAAGCGCAATAGAAGTAGAGGAAGATGGAGTAGATGTTGGAGAGATGAATAAAATCCTTCTTGAAAAGATTGAAGAAATGACTCTCCACCTAATCGAACAGGAAGAACGATTGAAGAAACTTGAAGAAATGATTAGTGAACAAAATCATTAAAACTACCCTGACTTGAAATCTTTATTTATTATAATATTACTATTATCCTGTAATTTTGCTGCTTCACAGAACCAAAATTCAGAGAACGATGAGAAAAAGGAACAAATCAGAGCCGACTTTGCATTCTATGTTGGTCCAACTAGGTGGGGTTTTAGGGAGGCATATTCTTTAGGAATTGAGCAACAAATAAACAAGCGGTTTTCTCTAGGATTAAATTATAACACCAGTTATTTTGAGGCAAAAGTTTATTCAAGTGAAGTTTGGCGTCGATTGGACTTGACTTTCGGTCCATCTTTAAAAACTCTTCTCAATAAAAAAATTTATCTTGACCCTTACCTTCATGTTGCTTATGAAAGAATTTTTATTCCTCAACAAGAGATAAAATATAGAGGCTTTGGCTTTCAGTTAGGTCTTAGGACAGGATATAGTTTTAAAAGGTTTTCAATCGGAATCAAGGCCTATTAAACAATGTCTTATGGTAAATATAGCAAGCCCTTTGGAGCTATAACATCAGGTTATGTAATTAATTGGAGCGTTTTATCTTATGGAATTAATTTTATTTATAAGTTTTAAATTATGAGGTTATCTTTTTTATTTTATTGAATTACCCACATACTTCCCTTTGTCAACTAAAATAAGGTTTTTGATTCATCATTCGACTAATTAAAGTGTTAAAACTTGATGCTGGGAATGCTTTTCGATTAAATCGGTAGAAAAACTCATCAATATAATTTTGCATTCTACTTTTGGAAACATGATGATGTATTCCTCTGATCCAACCCTTGAATAGCATTGTTAGTGTGTTGAGTTCCTTAAAGTTTTCCCCACCAATTGAGATTTCTTGAGTGATAGCGTATTCCTTTGAAATTGGGATATATGACTTCCATCCGTCGGTAGTTACCTTTGCCTTTGGGTCTATTTTTTCTTTAAAAATAGGATTTAGAGATTCAGGGATCAGTCCTAAAAGTTGGGGAGTAAAAAATAGTTTACTTTGTGAGAAAAAC
>CAXBMR010000012.1:0-68844 GCA_963976995.1 uncultured Fluviicola sp. | reverse complement strand
TTGAACCTATTAGCTTTTTCTGTCATTTTACTTAGACAACTTTAAACAACTTCATGAATATTCACCTTTATACACTGTCTGTCCGTTGCAAATTGATGTTTCCGGTTTTTTAAGATTGAACATGTTTTTTCTTAATATTTCAAATAGAATAGGAGTATTATGGTTTGTACAATTGCAATCAGAATCATAAGTAAAAAAATATGAATAATTATTAGATTCGTCTGGTAAAACAACTGCAAGAATAGCATTTGTTCTACTAGTTCTTCCAACTTTGGTTAGTTCTTTTAATGAATAAGAGATTTCCCAAGGAATCCATTGGTCTTTTTCTAATTTATAAACTTCATTCATTCCTTTAGATATCAAAACCAAAGTGGTTGAACTATCAAAAATTTTACCTCTTAGTTTAGATTCAATTGTTGAGTCTTTAAATGAGCTTAAATCTTCACCATCATTTTCACCTTTATAGATATGGTCATCTTCATTAAGTTTATTTTGAAGTGCATCAACATAATGTCTTACAGTTGTAAAGTAATTATTTGGTAAATTATAAACGTGTGAGTCTCCGTATTTGTATGAGACAAAAATTTTCTTCCCCATTATTTATAATTTTTTAAAGTGTCTGAATTAATTATTGAATCATTCAGGATGATGTTGTTTATAATTACTTCTGGCTTATCAGTTCTGATGAACAAACTGTCAGCCTCTATTTTAGTTGAAACTTTTATGGGTTCATTTGAGGCTGGTTTTTTAATTAAAAGAAGTCCAATGAAAAGCGCAATTGAGAAAGTACTCAGCATAATGTAGAACCATGCTATGGTATTTGATTTAAAAACATCTTGCCAATTATTTCTTGATATTTTTCGAAATGGCATAATATTCATAGAGTATTGACTTGAATTTATTTCCAATTCTGTCTCAGGATAAACTTCTCCGTCCTCAGATTTCTCTTGATGCTCTTTAATTAATTCTTTATTTTTAACCTTTAAGGAGTACTCGTTAATTGCAGCCGTATAAAGACTCACGAAGCATCTTTCATTTGCAAGATAAAGTGAGTCCAAAACCCAAAAAACTGAAATTGGTACTAATGCCACTAATGCTACAATTGGTTCTTTCCAAGTTCCAGATAAGGCAAAAACAGCGGTACATATTGTAATTGTCCATCCTTTTATCATAAAAGAGTTACTATTATGTCTTGTGATAACTGATTGTAAGTGATCTAAATATTTTTCATTGACTGCCATAGTAGTTAAGTTTTCACCATAAATTTATTATAATTCATATAGACTATCTAAGGCCTCATTTTTTGATGCAAACTGTTTTTGTCCCCATGTTTCAAAAAACATTGAATAATCCAAATTTGTTAAATGTGCTAAGTCTAAATTGTATTTGATTTCTAATTTCTCTTGTCCACTAAAATTCGAATAAGTTTCATTTGTCCTTCTTACTCTATTAGGTGGCTTTTTTTCAATTAATTTTGACAATACGATCTCGTTATAAATCCAAGGAGATTTTGTCTTATCCATTTCTAAAAATGGAACTACTGACTCTGGAGTATTTAAAAAAATGAAACATTCTGATTTGTCAATCATCATTGCCAAGGCATTTGAGAGCATCATGTGAATATGACTTGAAGAGTAATTTACTTTGTAATATGCATAAACAGATTTATTTGTTTCCGACCAAGAGTATTTGTTATCTATTTCTTTTAATAATTTATTTGAATAACCCCATAAACAAGAATCAACAAAGGAAGTTATGCCATGTTTAGATAGCCATCCTGACAAGAAAATAGCTAAATCCTCGTCAGCATGGGAATGAGAAATAAAAACATCGAAATTATATTGGGGGAACCAATTTTCTTGCATTTTCGTCCCATCAATTGTCCCGTCTTTTTCTAAAAAGGATTTAAATGTTGTTCCTAGTTTAACAAGGTTGTCTTGAAACAATTTCTGACCTATATTATGGAAATTCCAAAACACATTGTCTTTTTCTATATTAACTTTTAAATTATATCCTTTATACATGTTTGATTTAATTATAGCATAGTAGCCCATAACAAGTAAATATAATTAATTAAACCGTTAAGTCAAAACAAAGGGCCTTAAGTACTTACGCCTCCAAAAAAATAGTAAAAACACCTTAGTCTAGTTTGTACTTCTTCTTAATATTTGCAAGAATCTCCTCTTCGCTACTCTTTTTCTCTGCAGTTTCATTAGAAGCAACTAGCCAATTGTAATAATTCTGAATATTAATAGCTAAAAAGGTGTCTTCCCAATTTATGGTGTTACTCGGAGCATATTCCTGAACGATAGTCTTGAATTGCTTGATGTATTTTTCCTCGGTTGCTTTTTTTGTCAACAACTGAAGTGCCCACGATGAGACATTTTTAACGACCACTCCTTTTGGTGCTTTTTCTCCAACCTTCCAATCAGTTGTGTTTCCAAGTTTTTTTAAGGGTATTCTGTATGAAAAATCAATCTTATCAATCGATAAATAGACAACTTGGTCTTTAAGTGTGTGTTTAATCATAACTCAACTATTTTCTTAGTATTTTATCTGCGATCTTCTGAGCGTCTGAGCAATATTTATCTTTGCCTTCTAATTTCCATTTGCCCGTTTTTTTAATGTAAAATTGGACTGTTTTCTCTACTACTTCATCATATCCACCAAATAATGTCAATGCGTTTTGCACTTCTCCCATGTATTTGGTTTTGTTCATTCTCCCTGCTTTTACAAGGTCCCACAATCTGTTGATATGGATAGATTTCTCTTTACATGCAGGATCAGTTGCTTTGTGAGCCATTAAAAATAGAGAAAGTGCTTTCGCTTCTGGTGATGGTTTTTCCATTGTACTTATTTTACAGCTCAAATCTACGGATTCAAAACGTAACTACAGTGAACACTGAGAAGGAAAGAAGAATATATCGTGAATAATGGAGAAAACAACCAATTTCACTTAAAATCGGCTTTGTTTCTTACACCAACTCTTCTAAAAAGGATAAAATGGACGCAGTTATTCGACCATATTCTTCTTCTGAAATAGTATATGGAGCATTGACAAAAATGACATTCCCCAAAGGTCTAAGCAAAATTCCATTCTCCAAAAAGAAATTGTAAGCTGTTGTTTTTAAGTCAGAGAAATAACTATTCCCTTCTCCCGTTTTGACTTCAAAAGCAATGATTGTTCCCTGCTGTCGAATGTGTTCTATACCATCTCGTTTTTCTAATTGCTTTGCAAAGTTTCGATTCCACTCAATTATATTATTGATCCCTACCCAAGTGTTCTCTTTTTCAAAAATGTCTAGGTTGGCACAAGCAACAGCACAAGCAATCGGATTTGCTGTAAAAGAATGTCCATGCAACAAGGCTTTTCCAACCTCATCGGATAGAAAGGTATCGTATATTTTGTTGGAGGCAACTGTTAAACCCAATGCCATTATTCCTGCTGTTAACCCTTTAGATAGAGCGACTAAATCTGGTTTATTCTGACAATAGTCCATCGCGAACATTTTTCCTGTTCTTCCGAATCCTGTCATGACTTCATCAAAAATAACAAGCACCTCATTTTCATGTGCCAAAGCGGTCAATTTATCTAAGAATTCAGCTGAGTACATACGCATTCCTGCTGCACCTTGAACCAACGGCTCAATGATTAATCCAGCAAATTCTTTTGTAGCAAACAACTCATTTGCTTTCTCCAAAATAGCTTTTTCATTCTCTTTATTAGGGAAATCAATGTAGTCGACATCAAAGAAAAAAGGTTCAAATGGCTTGTTGAAATAACCTCTTTGTCCAACTGACATGGCACCAAAAGTATCTCCGTGATAGGAGCCATTCATTGCTAAAAATCGATTCTTCTTTTCGCCTTTGTTGTAAAAATATTGCAGGACCATTTTAATGGCAATTTCAACGGCGGTTGAACCGTTATCCGAGAAAAATACCTTTTCTAAATGTTGTGGAAGTATGTCCGTGATTCTGTCTGCTAATTCAACTGCTTTTGGATGGGTCACCCCTGCAAAAACAATGTGATCCATGGTTGCAAATTGCTCATTGATTGCTTTAGCAATATGCGGATGTCCATGCCCATGAGTATTGACCCACCAAGAAGAATTGGCATCGATGTATTTCTTTCCGGAAGCATCTTCTAGATAGATTCCATGAGCTTTCACAATTTCTAGGTGGTCATTTGCCGTTTGGTGTTGTGTAAATGGATGCCAAACATGGTCTTTGTCTTTTTGGTTGATAGAATTTGGCGTATTTATCTGCCATTCCTTTTTCAATACCGCGTACTCATAATTATCCGACCAACCTGATTTTAAAGGGAGTACTTCACTACAAATGCCTTCTCTTCTCATTCCAACATTCTCCAAAACTTTAACAGATGCAGTATTAGCTATTGCACAGCCGGCATTAATTCGATGGAGGTCTAGTTGAGAAAAACCAAAATCCATCACTAACTTTAAAGCCTCCGTTGCATAACCCTTATTCCAATGTTTGGGCAATAACTTATACCATACTTCTGCACTTTGCATCTTCTTCCGAGAAAGGTTCAAGGCAATGAGCCCAAGTTGATTGTTCGATGTATCTTCTATTTGAAATGTATAACTCGCAACTTTTGTTTTCTGCATTTCGCTGATCCAAAAATTGACCATTTTTTTAGTGTCTTTTCTATTGGTAATAATTCCGAGTGTGTTATACTCATCTACCTTTTCAAGCGAATGTAATTCGTGAATAAAATCTAAGTCATCGGCTTTTACAAATCGAAGACTTACTCTTATGGAATCCAATTGAATTTCTTTCATGTTTTAGACAGATTGCAATTTGATTTTTGACGCCTGCTCCAAAATGAATTCTTTACTAAGCTCTGAAACCTCAGGTATTCTAGCTATTACAGAAGTACCTGTGATTTTTAAAATAATTGATTCTGTTTCTTTGTTCTCTTCACCAACGAAGACCAAACCGGCTATTTTTACGCCTTTTCTATGCAAAGCTGCTGCCGTAAGAATACTGTGGTTGATGCTCCCTAAATAATGCCGAGAAACCAAAATTACAGGTAGTTGAAATTTCTCAATAACATCAACAATCATTAATCCGTCATCATTAATTGGCACCATAATTCCTCCTGCTCCTTCGACAATTAAATTTCCTTCCACTTTAGGTAATTCAAAATCCGATAATTCTAAATTAACACCATCTATTTTTGCCGCAGCATGAGGTGACATTGGCTGAGAGAGTGTGATTCCTTCGGGAAGAATTGCTACGTTTTCTGTCAAAGAACTAACTGTTCCCGAATCTAATTGATTCAAATCACCTGCTTGAATTGGCTTCCAATAAGTTGCGTTTAGTGCTTCTGCAACAATCGCGCTCACTACTGTTTTCCCAACATCTGTACCGATACCTGTGATAAAATATTGTTTAGAAGTTAAAGGGTTAGACATAGTGATTCGAAAATTTTCAACTAGCGCAACTCAGCACCCAACTTTCCTTCGAGTTGTCCTCTTATTTTATCCATTACAGCATCTACTTGTTGGTCCTTTAAGGTTTTATCAGCATCTTGAAATTTGAAGGAAACAGCATACGATTTTTTACCATCCTCTAAATTTTTGCCTTCATACACATCAAACAGGCCTACCTCTTTTAAGATTTTCTTATCACACGCTCTTGCCAATTCTTCTATTTCAGAGAAGGTGATTTTATTATCTAGCAATAACGAGAAATCACGACGAACAGCAAATGTTTTAGGGAGTTCAGTGTATTTAACTTTTGAGAATTTCAAACTATCAATGATTGCATCCCAGTCTAAATCGGCTATAAATACATCTTGTTTTATCCCGAAATGTTTCTTCATTTTTGAAGAAGCCCAACCAATTTCTCCGACTTTATTTTTCAAAATAAATAACTGAAATCCATCTTGCAACAATGAGTTTTTCAATGCCTTTTCTTTTAGCATGCCTTCCAAACCGAGACGACTAAATACAGTCAAAGCAGTTGCTTTAATAGAATAAAAGCTTGTTTTATCTTTCGAAGAATTCCAATTTTCTTGCTCCTTTTTACCTGAAAGAACAATCATCAATCGTTTATTCTCTGAATAGCCCGACTCAAATTTATGATACGTTTTGCCGAATTCATATAGTTTTAAGTCAGAGTTCTGACGGTTTTGGTTATGCGCAACCATTTCTAATGCATTAAAAACTAAAGACTGACGCATTACATCTAAATCCAAACTCAATGGATTCAGCATCTTTACATTTCTTTCTGGTTTTACTGTTTCGTCTCCTAGTTTCTCAGAATATTCAGATTTCGTTAAAGAATTATTCATTGTTTCAATGCAACCCAAACCTACGAGCATTTCAGAAATAACCGTCTGTACTTTTTCAACATCCGGCTTTTTAAAATACGAAATCGAAGAATTTAACTTTGCTGGAATTGGGACATTGTTAAAACCATAAATTCGGAGGACTTCTTCTATGACATCAGCCTCTCGAGTTACATCCACACGGTACGTTGGAATTTTCAACGTGACATCGTTCCCATTCTCAGAGAGAATTTCAATTTCCAAATTTCGCAAAATATCGTTGGTCATTTCTTTGGTCAGATTATGACCAATCAATCGGTTGCATCTATCGTAGTTAAACTCAACGGTCCAATCAGCAACCGGCTTAGAATTGGTATCGACAACATCCATTGCTATAGAACCTCCTGCTACTTCTTGAATCAATAAAGCAGCTCTTTTCAATGCGTATTCTGTCATATCAGGGTCAACTCCTCTTTCAAAACGAAAAGATGCATCTGTATTCAACGCATGCATTTTTGCTGTTTTCCGGACAGATACTGCATCAAAATAGGCAGATTCCAAGAAAATATTTGATGATTGTTCAGAAATTCCAGAATCCTTTCCACCTAAAACGCCTGCTATGCACAAATTATCCGTTCCGTTCGTAATCATTAAATTTTCCGATGACAATTCTCTTTCAACATCATCTAAAGTGGTGAATTTATCCTTATTGGTTGCTGTTCTTACAACTAATCGACCGTTTAATTTTTCTGCATCAAACGCATGCAAAGGAGTTCCTAATTCATGCATGACGAAATTGGTCACATCCACTACATTGTTAATAGAAGAAAGTCCAATTGACCTTAATCTTTTTTGCAACCAAGCAGGAGAAGCCTCAACTTTCACATCTTTGATACTTGTGCCCATATATCGGGGGCAAAATTTATTGTTTTCAACTGAAACATCAATTTTAAGATCGTTACTTTCTACTTTGAAATTCTCTACAGAAGGTATATTCAAAGATAGGTTCGTTTTCTGATGTACATTCAAATAGGCAACTAGATCTCTAGCAACACCAATATGTCCCATTGCATCAGAACGATTTGGTGTCAATCCAATTTCAATTTCATAATCATCTTCTAACTCAAAATGAGTCGCACCAGATGTTCCAATGGAAACTGAATCATCTAGAACAAGTATTCCGTCATGCGACTTGCCCAGTCCTAACTCATCTTCGGCGCAAATCATACCTAGAGATTCTACTCCTCTTATTTTGGATTTTTTAATCTTAAAAGCTTCTTCAGGAGAAGGGTATAATGTACAACCAACAGTAGCTACAATGACCTTTTGTCCAATAGCAACATTTGGCGCACCACATACAATTTGCAAAGGTTCCGCTTCCCCAACATTGACAGTTGTTACGTTCAATCTGTCTGCATCGGGATGTTTTTCACAGGTTAAAATTTCCCCAACAACAACTCCTTTCAAGCCACCTTTTACACCTTCGACTTTTCGCAAGCCTTCAACCTCCAGACCTGTATCTGTTAAGATTTCACATGCTTTTTCTGCCGATAAATCAATGTCGATGTATTCTTTTAACCAATTATATGAAACTTTCATGTACTACTTTTTCCTTTTTTAGAGAGAACAACTATCCAAGCTTCAAATGTAGTAAGAAAATCTTAGTTGCATCGTCTCAAAGAAACGGAAGAAAATGTTAAATTACTTGTTCAATTTTGATAAGCATCCATTTTTACCGAGTTTTACATGATAATTAAATCAATGGCTAAGTTTTTCTTCCTTACACTACTTCTGTTTACCAGTATTCGTTCTTTCTCGCAAGAGAATGCAACACTGAGTGGATATATAACTGATGCACGTAGCGGAGAGACAGTAATTGGTGCTAAGATTTATATTTCTTCCATCAAAAAAGGGACAATTACCAATAATTATGGATTTTATTCATTAACAGTCCCTGTAGGAAAATACATCGTCGAGTTCCGGATGGGTGGACAAGAAACAGAAAAGAGGGAAATTGATCTCACAAAAGATGTTCGCTATGATTATGAATTGGGAGCTGACTTTCAAGACATTGAAGAGGTTCTTGTAAATGCGAAAGCAGAAGAAAACATAAAAAGCACCAAAATTGGTCAAATAGAACTTGACATAGATGAGATAAAGACTCTCCCTGCATTTATGGGTGAGGTTGATATTATCAAGACAATACAGCTTTTACCCGGTGTGTCTTCTGCAGCAGAGGGTGGACAAGGTTTTTATGTTCGTGGAGGCGGACCTGACCAAAATTTAGTTCTTTTAGATGAAGCAGTTGTTTACAATGCGGCTCATCTATTTGGTTTTTTCTCTGTTTTCAATGCAGATGCAGTTAAAAGTGTCAACTTAATTAAAGGAGGAATGCCTGCCAATTTTGGAGGAAGGTTGTCTTCCGTATTGGAAGTTAACATGAACGAAGGAAACAAAAAACGTTTCGGTGTTAAAGGTGGTATTGGTGCAATTTCTTCACGGCTCACTATCGAAGGCCCTTTGAAAAAAGACAAAGGTTCTTTCATTATTTCTGCACGGAGAACCTATTTGGATGTCATTATGAAAGCTGCGATACCTGATGATTCTCCTTTTGCGGGAACCAGTTATTTTTTCTACGATTTGAACCTTAAAATGAACTATGAAATCTCAAAGAAAGATAAAATTTTTCTAAGTGGTTATTATGGAAAAGATAAATTCAGCTTTGGCAATACTGATGACAATTTTCAAGTGGATATGCCTTGGGGAAATGGAATTGCTGCTCTTCGATGGAATCACATTTTTTCCAGTAAGTTATTCATGAATGTTACTGCAACTATGACTGATTATCAATTCAGTTTTATTTCGGCTCAAGATCAGTTTAGATTTAAGCTAAATTCTGGCATTCGTGACTGGGGTGGAAAAGTAGATTTTACTTATTTCCCTAATTCTCGTCACAAAATTAAATATGGGTTGGACTATATTTACCACACATTTACACCCGTAAGTGTATCTGCAGAAAGTGACGAGACAGTTTTTGATACAGGTCTAGCTCAACAACTTAAAAGTCATGAGTCGGCAGCATACCTAATGGATGAGTTTGATGTTAATGAGAATATTCGAATTAACGCAGGCTTACGTTATAGTATGTTCCAACACGTTGGTCCGTTTACCCGATATGTTAAAGGAGGCATTAGTACTCCAGACACAACTATCGTTTACAACAAAGGAGACGTTATTCAATTTTATCATGGCCTAGAACCTCGAATTTCTTTAAGATGGTTGTTACCAGGCAAAAGTTCAATTAAAGCAGGTTATTCTTACAACTATCAATATGTTAATTTGACTTCTTTAAGTGCTGTTTCTCTTCCGACAGATATTTGGTACCCAGCAACAGATATTGCAAAGCCACAAAAAGGTTGGCAAACTTCATTAGGATATTTCAAAAATTTCATGCAAAACAAATTAGAAACATCAGTGGAGATATATTATAAAGGAATGAACAACCTCATTGAGTACAAAGAAGGCGCATTACCCGGTGATAACGTAAATGATAACACCGATAATTTACTCGTTTTTGGTAAAGGATGGAGCTATGGAGTTGAGTTATTTATTAAAAAATCTGCTGGTAAATTTACGGGTTGGATTGGTTATACTTTAAGCAAGACTGAACGGCAATTTAACGATTTGAACGACGGAAAAGTGTACGCCGCAAAATACGATAGAAGACATGACTTGTCAATTGTAGCAAGTTACAAACCTAACAAACGATGGATTTTTACAAGTGCATTTATTTATGCAACTGGAAATACATTAACTCTTCCTACTTCCTGGTATGTTCAAAACCAAGAGTTGCTTTTTAATTATGGCGCAAGAAACTCTACAAGAATGGCACCATATCATCGTCTTGATGTCTCTGCAACGTGGTATAGTAAAGAGTATAAAGAAAAATACGATAAAACAACAGGAGAAACAATTAAAGTCAAAAAGAAGTTAAAAACAAACATTGCATTTTCAATTTACAACGTTTATAATAGAGCGAATCCGTATTTTTTGTATATTGATAATGATGGTGACTTCCTTGCAGGAGATTTTGAAATAAAAGTAAAACAAGTAACACTATTTCCAATTATACCTAGTGTAACATGGAATTTTGAATTTTGAATTTTAATTATGAAAAAAATAGTCTACTTATTAAGCGTACTATTCTTCATCTCGTCATGTACGAAAGAAGTAGTCATTGACATCCCAGGTTTTGAGGAGCAAATGGTTGTTGATGGAAGAATAGAAACAGGTCAACCGCCTTTAGTGTTGCTTTCAAAATCCAAGGATATATATGCACCGACAGATTTGAATGCATTCTTGAGTTCATTTATTTCCGGTGCGCAAGTTACAGTATCGAACGGCACAACAACTGTTCAACTCATTGAGATTTGTACAGATAACCTTCCAGTAGGTAGTGAGGTGTTCGTTTCTCAATTACTCGGCATACCGGTTGCAGATTTAGCAAGTGTTAAAATTTGTGGATATACTTCATTAGATCCATTGATTTTTGGTGAAATTGGAAAAACGTATGACTTAACCATAAATTTTGAAGGAAAAACATACGGAGCATCCACAAAAATAGAAATTCCAGTCCCTTTGGATCTTACTTATTGGAAACCTGATGGCTCGAATACCAATTATGGATACTCTTGGGCAACATTGTCTGATCCTGTCGGGCAATACGATGCGTATATGTGGGAGGTTAAACGAATTAATCAAGACGTAAATGGAGATCCTCTAGACGCTAATTTCCAAAAGCCTTTTGGTCCTGTTTTTGATGATGAATTCTTTGACGGGTTAACTTTTGACTTCTTTTTTGATAATCCCTCCGCTTATGGGGATACTATTCCAGAAGATGCGCATGGATTGTTTACATTAGGGGATACTCTCGTTATAAAATTTTCCAAAATCGACAAAGCTGTTTTTGAATTTTTAGAGAAAAAAGAAGTTCAATTAGTGACTGCGGGAAATCCCTTTGCCACTCCAACAAACATCCCCAATAATTTAAGTGGAGGTGCGTTAGGTATTTGGGCCGGTTTTTCTCCTGTTTTTGATACGTTGGTTTGTGTACCTTAGGATGAAAGAAAAGAATCACTGCTTCGTCTAAGCAAAATATTTAGAATTATGAAATTAATAACAGTCATTATATCTCTTTTCTTCATGTCAAATAGCTATGCCCAATCCAATGATTATAAAAAAATGTTGAACAAGTATTACAGCGATTTTCCAACACTCACAATTGCGCAAACATTAACCCATCTCAAAAAAGGAGATGCATTGTTTTTAGATGTAAGAAAAAATGATGAATTCTTGGTAAGTCATATCAAAGGAGCTAAGAGAATGGATTTAGACGGCTCCAATATCAGTGAAATTAAGGATGTAAATAAGGACAAACTAATCATTGTCTATTGTAGTGTTGGAGCCAGAAGTCAGACCTTTGGTGAGATACTAAAGAAGAAAGGATTCACGAATGTTAAGAACATGTACGGTGGTTTATTCTACTGGGCGAATGAAAAATACCCAATGGTTGATTTAAAAGAAAACAAAACAGCACGAATTCATGGCTACAATAAAGATTGGGGCAAATGGGTGAAGGGCGACGTCGTTTATTAACAAGCTTTTTACTGTTCGATTATTAGAACCTTAAATCAACCTTGCAGACAATGAACAATCTACTTATTATCTTCGCGAAGAACATCAAACTGGGTAAAGTCAAAACACGTCTTGCCAAAACAATTGGAGACGATGGTGCATTTGAAGTGTACAAGCACCTAGTTGAATTACTTGAGAAAAGTACTTCAAAAATAAACAATTGCGATATTCACGTTTACTTTTCTGACGTAATTATCAAGAAGAAATGGCCAAACGAAAAAAAATTCGTTCAAGAAGGAAGCGATTTGGGCGAAAAAATGCTCAATGCATTCAAAAATAGCTTCGATTTAGGCTACACAAACGTTATTGGAGTTGGAACTGACATTCCCGACCTTAATAAGACCATTATTCAATCTGGATTTGATGAATTGCAAAATTCAGACACTGTTTTTGGCCCTGCTGAAGATGGCGGATACTACCTTGTTGGAATGAAAAAGTTACTTCCGTTTATTTTTAAAAACAAAGAATGGAGCACAGAGAATCTATTAGACATTACTTTATGTGAAGTTTTAGACAAAGGATATTCTACAAAAAAAATAGTGGAATTAAACGATATCGATACTGTTGAAGATTTGAAGAATTCCTTTCTTGCTGATAAGTTCTCGCATCTTTTTGAAGATGTGACTTAGGTTTCTTTCAGCTATTTCCAATTGCTTATCTTTATCAAAATTCTAATTATGTCAGAAAAAAAATCACTTAAAAATCATTGGGAATCTTCATACGAAAACGAGGAATCGAAATTGGGTTGGTACCAAAAGTCGGCAAAAGAATCATTGGATTTAATTTCAAAAAGCGGAGTATCAAAAAACGATAAAATTGTTGACATTGGTTCGGGCTCATCTATTCTAATAGACGAATTAATCCATAATGGTTACACAAATATAATCGCTACCGATATCAGTGAAAAGGCTTTAGAAAACACGAAAAACAGATTGTCTGATAATGAGTTAAAGCATGTTAGTTGGATTATTGACGATTTAACAAACCCAACAAAGCTCAAAATGCTTGCTGATATAGCTGTTTGGCATGATAGAGCTGTTTTTCACTTTCTGACAGAAGGGGAAGATCAACAAACGTATTTTAATCTACTCAACAATGCTGTTAAAAGTGGAGGTCATGTTATTATTGCAACATTCAATCTCAACGGCGCAGAAAAATGCAGTAGATTACCGGTTAAAAGGTACGATGCAGATGGGATTGCTAAATTTTTAGGTGATAACTATCAACTCATTGATTTTTTTGATTTTGATTATACCAATCCAAATGGAGATAATAGACCGTATGTTTTTACACTGTTTCAAAAGAGCTGATTTTGATTTAAAAAGATGGTAGAGATTGAGGAGCTAGGAATGTGTGTTTTGGATGAAAAGTTAAATTAGGAATATCCTCCCCCTTAATCCCCCTCCAAAGGGGGAAATGCTCTCAAAACGTAGCTCTTGGCAGAATAAGAGAAAAAACACTCCGTTTATACATTCAACTTTGTCTTCCCCTCCTATGGGAAAAATGTCTTCAAAAATTAGTTCTTAGAAGTATAAAATTAGTTTCTTAAATAAAGTGCAAAAGAAAAAATACTCCATTTATACGTTCAACTTTGTTTCCCTCTCCAAAGGGGGAAGTATCTTCGAGAGTTTAGTTGTTAGTACGTTGTGTTTTAGACGGATTGGAAGAAAGAAAAAATACTTAATTTATACTGTCCACTTTGGTTTCCCCCTTTGGAGGGGGATTAAGGGGGAGGATATACTTCTATTCTCTCTTTAGATACAAAACGTCAAATATAAATAGGAAATCAATAATCGAATCTTTGAATTGATGAATTGATTAAAGAATAATAGATGAAAAGTGTGTTAGAAAAGTACGCCAATTTATCGAAAACATTAATTTTAAAGGAAATATATATTAGTTTTATAAAAATTAAAAAGCCTAACCCCTATGAGAAAATATTTATTCATCCTTTTTACAGTACTTTCTTTTTTATCGCACTCCCAGGATAATAAACCTAAGCCTGCACATATTGGAGGTGAGACTATTCCAATCGTCGGTTCAAATTCGAATGACATAATGATTTTTTTAATTTTATCAGATAATTATGCCACTCAATTAGGTATGATGCTTTCCAGAGCTCATAAATACAATGATATTATTAGAATGCAAGGAAAAAAATACTACCTAGGAAAAAAAGTATTCTTAACTCCAGAAGAAATAGCTGAACTTGATACTGATGAGGAAGACAGTAATTATAAATATATTTTCAGATTAACAAGTACCAAAGGAAGTGAAGGATTTGCATGGGCATATAATTTTGGGACTGTTGATATCAAAACTGGAATGATTTACTATAAAAATAATATTTATCAAAATAATCAGAAAAAAGAAGCCAAAAGACAAATTAAGTTTCTAGAAGAATGCAGAATTATTAATGGTGGCAAATAGAACTATTCTCTAATACCACTCCCCTAGCATCAAATAATTCTTCACATAATCATTAACACCATCTTCTAAAGAGTGAAATCCTTTGCTGTAACCTGACTCTATTAATTTGGTCATGTCAGCTTCGGTAAAGTACTGGTACTTATCACGGATATCTTCAGGAGTATCAATAAAGGAAATATTCTCTTCCTTCTTCATTGCTTTGAACGTGTGTTTTGTTAAATCAAGGAATGTTCTTGCTTGCCCTGTTCCAAGATTGTAAATGCCAGAATTTGGAGGAGTATCCATCAAATAATAGCAAACCTCAACTACATCTTTTACGTAAATAAAATCTCTTAACTGCCCTCCATTCGTGTAATCAGGATTGTGAGAGCGAAACAATTTCATCCCTTCTGTTTTATTAATTTGATGGTAGGCATGAAAAATAACAGAAGCCATTCTCCCTTTATGAAATTCATTGGGTCCGTAAACATTAAAGAACTTTAATCCTGCCCAAAATGGAGGGAATTCTGTCTGCTGAAGCACCCATTTATCAAAATCATTTTTCGAGTCACCATAAGGGTTTAATGGTTGTAATTTATCAATCACATCATGATCATCCTTGTACCCGTTCTCTCCCAAACCATAAGTTGCGGCAGAGCTTGCATACACCAAAGGGATTTGATATTCAACGCATAAATTCCAAAGATTCTTTGAATAATTTAGATTCAATTCATTGAAAATTTTCACATCAAACTCAGTTGTATCTGTCCTTGCTCCAATATGATAGATGAAATCAACCTCATTGCCAAATTCTTTTAACCAACTTACGAAATCCTTTCGTCCAACTTTTGCCAGCATGGTTTTACCTTCCAGGTTACCCTCTTTCTCTGTTTTAGAAAAGTCATCAACGACGATTATATTATCGTGCCCAGACTTATTCAAACGACTAACTAGGCAACTTCCTATAAAACCTGCTGCTCCTGTTACTACTATCATGCTAATTGCTTTTTAGAATAATCCGTTAATTTCCGCGTCAATTGCATTGATTATTTTCCCTAAATCTTCTGGGTCTTCTGGGAAGTTATTGTTATCAACATCGATAACGAGTAATTTCCCTTTATCGTATGTTGAAATCCAAGCTTCGTATCGCTCATTTAAACGTTTTAAGTAATCCAAACGAATACTTTCTTCATAATCACGACCTCTTTTCTGAATTTGATTGACCAAAGTAGGAACACTTGCGCGCAAATAAATCAATAAGTCTGGAGAAGATACAAAAGAGTCCATCAAGTTAAATAGAGAGAAATAATTCTCAAAATCTCTTGTTGTCATCAATCCCATAGAGTGCAAATTGGGCGCAAAAATAAATGCATCCTCATATATTGTTCTATCCTGAATAACAGTCCCTTCAGATTTTTGAATTTCTTGAATTTGATTAAATCTACTGTTCAAATAATAGATTTGAAGATTAAAAGACCAGCGCTGCATATCTTCGTAAAAATCATTCAGGTAAGGGTTTTGCTCTACATCTTCAAAGTGTGTATCCCATCCAAAATGTTTCGCTAACATTCTCGTTAACGTAGTCTTTCCTGATCCAATATTTCCGGCAATTGCAATGTGCATATTCAGTCTATTTTTAGTCCTTTTTTGGTCTGACTAAATTACAAACTTTGCGAGAAGTAGCAAGAAGAATTAGTTAAATACTAAACTGTATTTATGAACATTGCTTTTTGTTCTTAAATACACCAGTTGATTCTCTGCCCTAAGCTCTATAACGTCCTCTAAAGGCAGATTGACAAGGATAAATTCATCGCGGTCTAAAGCGTGAATATGGACAGAATTGTCAATCAATGTGAATAAAGTGGACCCAACAACCTCAAAATGTTGAATACTTTTTTCTTCGACAAACTCCAAAAGAGATCCATACATGTCAAAAATGTAAATTCCTTTCGATTTATCTAACAAATACAGGCGATTTCCACTTTCTTTCATTTGGACGATATTATCCATATCAAGTATCCCTTTTAAATTTCTTATTTGTTGACTTTGATTTAAACCATCTAATGACAATAAATTGAGCGTTAGGTTAAGATTATCCAAAACCCATATTTTGTTTGGTTGATCAGAACTACAGACGATTGATGCATTTACAATATCCTCTTCCGCTAAATCTATACAGTCATCCATAGGAGAGAGTGTATTGTCAAAATAGCAAAGCGTTTGCTGTTCCTCTGAAAAATGCACTAACTTCATTGTGTTAATGAGAACCATTTGAGTCATTCTGCCAAGTGACTTTATACTCTGCGAAAACATTAATTCCCCTTCAGAGTCAAATTTATTGATTACTTCATTATTAGACACATATACATTTTCGAATGCATCCAACGCCCAAACTTCATTCTCATTAATCGTAACTGTACCTTTATCGTCCCAGGTATAAGATACCGAGTCTTGGGCAAACGTTGAATAAGAAGTCAAGAAGACAATGACAAGCAAAGAAATCTTAACTTTTACTGACCGATTCAAATTCCACGCTCTATTCATTACCGAAAGTTACTGTTTTTTATTGAAGTAATTGTTTACTCTCTTTTATAGAGACTACAGCTGCAAAATCTGTTCCAAAAGCTCTCTGTCGTTTGATAATCTAGGGATTTTATTCTGCCCACCCAACTTACCTTTAGATTGCAACCAATTGTCAAACGTACCTTTTTTAACACTATTAAGAACGGGCATCCCTAGAACCATATTGTGTGATCGTTTTGCATCATAATCTGAGTTTATAGCACGTAATTCTGCATCTAAAATGACGGCAAATTGCTCCATTTCATTGGGTTCTTCAGTAAACTCAACAGCCCATTCATGGGCTCCTTTCTCACTGCCTTTCATGAAAACGGGAGCTACCGTATATTCTTTAATTTGTGAATTCGTTTTTTTACTTGCTCGAGAAATGGCTAGGTCCGAATTTTCAACAATTACTTCTTCTCCGAAAGAATTAATGAAACTATTTACACGTCCAGTTATTTTAAAACGGTAGGGCAATAATGAGGTAAACTTAATGGTATCTCCGATAATATATCTCCATAATCCAGCGTTTGTTGATATCACAAGAGCGTAATTAACTTCTAAATCTACCTCTTCAATGTTTATCACCTTTTTAGAATTTACACCATTGAATTCATTCATTGGTATAAATTCATAATAAATTCCATAATCTAGCATTAGCAACAATTCATCAGAATCAATTTGATCTTGAATTCCAAAAAAACCCTCTGAGGCGTTGTATGTTTGCACATAATTCATGTTCGGATCCGGAATCAATTTTTTAAATTGCTCTCGATAAGGTTCAAAACTCACGCCTCCATGCATAAACAACTCGAGGTTCGGCCACACTTCTTTCAAATTTTTCTTTCCAGAAATCTCGAGCACCTTATTCGCAAGTACCATTGTCCAACTTGGCACACCAGCAATAATTACCACATCCTGTTCTATGGTCGATTCTGCCATTTTTTGAATCTTTTCTTGCCAGTCAGTCATCAGGGTTATTTTCTTCGACGGCGTTCTCCGGGCCTCGATGTACCACGGTAGATTCTTAACAATAATCGCGGACAAATCACCAAAATAGGAATCTGAACTTAATTCATTGATATCTGCACTTCCTCCAATAATTAGATGCTTTCCCTTATACAATTTTCGTTTTGGATGATTGTCGTAATACATCGCCAATAAATCTTTACCGCCGTTGTAGTGACACAAGTTCAACGATTCTTTTGTAACTGGTATGATTTTGCTCCGACTTGTTGTTCCGGAAGTTTTTGCAAACCAACTCGTTTTATTGGGCCAAAGTAAGTTCTTCTCCCCTTTCATTGCTCGGTCAATCCACATTTTAGCGTCTTCGTATGTCTGAAGCGGAATTTTTTCTCGATAATCATCATAGGAATTAACTAACTTAAAATCGTTAATTGCACCATAAGTTGTATTTACACCTGTACGAATAAGATTACCAAACAATTCCTTTTGCACTTGATGAGGGTACTTTCTAAAAAGATCTATTTGATGAATTCTTTTTTTCATCATCCAGGAAAATATAGAATTGAATGGCATTTTTAAATTTACGTATTAAACAAAAAAATCCTATTCGTCAAGGACGGACAGGATTCAATTTTATTATTGCGAGATCTAACCGAAAGCAATGATACAACCAACGATTGCTAATAATGCAATGGTAACGATTGTTCCTAGTGCCACAGTTGACTTTTCAAAATGAATAAAAGACATAATTGTTAATTTTTTATCAAAGATAGAAATTTATCTAGAATTTACCCTCTCTTTTCACTATTGTTTCATCAAGAAAACACATTCCACAAGTGTCTGGAGTCAGCATTAATGTAGTTTTGCTTGAATTAAATCAATAAATTCCTTTCTCGTAGAATCATTGGTCATAAATAATCCAGTAAATGCACTTGAAGTAGTCACGGAATTTTGTTTTTGAACACCTCTCATTTGCATACACATATGAGATGCTTCAATTACAACTGCTACTCCTTTAGGATTTAGTACATTTTGAATTGCATCTCTAATTTCAATTGTTAAACGCTCTTGAACTTGTAATCTCCTAGAAAAAGCGTCCACTATTCGCGGTATTTTGCTTAATCCAACTATTTTTCCATCAGGGATATAAGCAACATGAGCTTTTCCAAAAAAAGGTAATATATGATGCTCACAAAGCGAATACAATTCAATATCCTTCACAATCACCATTTCCGAGTACGCCTCGTGAAAAATTGCCTGATTGAGAATGTCCTCAGCATTTAATTCATATCCATGAGTTAAATACTGCATTGCTTTGGCAACTCTTTCTGGAGTTCTCTGCAAGCCTTCTCTATTTGGATCTTCACCAATTTGTTCAATGACCACTTTAAAATTCTCCGAAAGAACCTTTGTAGTTTGCTCATTGTATATTTTATCCTCCATGTTTTGAATATTCACTAATTATTAAAATGGTTGTTTTCCACCAAAATATTCTACAAAATTGTTTTCCGTCTCCGATAATTTAATTTTTACTAATTCTCCTCCAGCTTCTTCTATTCTGTCCTTCATTCTATCCCAAATATGAATAACAACATTTTCTGTTGACGCCATAATTCCCTTCAAAAAAGGAACATCCAAATTTAGGTTTTTATGATCCAGTGGTTCAATGACCTCATCCTTCATGATTTGACTTAATTCTTTCAAATTAATGACGAATCCAGTATCAGGGTGTGGTATTCCTTTGACTGTGACATAAATCACAAAATTATGCCCATGCCAATTTTGATTACTGCATTTACCGAACACTTCCCAATTTTTCTTCTCAGACCAATCTTCGCGGTAAAGTTTATGAGCCGCATTAAACGTCTCTCTTCTTGTAATATATACTGTTTTCACTTTGTTTTATTAGGTTGCAAATATAATAAAAAGAGTAAGAGTAGAATGTTGTATAAGCCAGCAAACTTCTTTATGAACCTTGTGCTTCTCTACGATTCTCTGTGTAAATAGAAAGAAAGTAGAATGTTATTTAACAGGACCTTACTCCATCATTAAATCATTCACTCGTTAAATCACTTGTAACGAGTCAGTTCAAATATTAAATCAGTGAACGAGAGGATGAGATTGTTCTTAAAAACAACAAATTATAAATCTTAATCATTTTACCAATTAAGAATCATTCAAAATAAGGCTTTTTTGTATCTTTGTACTCTATGTTGGATCAAAAAATAAAAACTTCCTTTAACGTGGAACAAATAAGGAAAGAATTCCCCACCTTGTCTCAACAAGTTTATGGAAAAGATTTGATCTATCTGGACAATGGAGCAACATCTCAAAAACCGCAGTCAGTAATTGATGCGATTGCTAAATACTACACAAAAGATAATTCAAATATTCATCGTGGTGTGCATCATCTGAGCCAAGTAGCAACCGAGCAATATGAGAATGCTCGAGAAACTATTCAAAAATACATTAATGCGCCTTTATTAGAAGAAGTTCTATTTACAGTTGGAACAACTGCTGGAATAAACATGATTGCTTTTTCTTTTGGAGAAACGTTAATTGAGGGTGATGAAATTATCATTTCTGCAATGGAGCATCATTCTAACATAGTTCCTTGGCAAATGTTATGTGAAAGAAAAAAATGCATTCTGAAGATTATTCCAATCAACAACGCTGGTGAATTAAAAATGGATGTTTACGACTCTTTGCTTTCTAAACAAACCAAGTTGGTAGCCATTACTCATATATCCAATACTTTAGGAACGATTAACCCTATAAGAGAAATTATTCAAAAAGCTCACAAGGCAGGAGCAAAAGTTCTTATAGATGGAGCTCAAAGCATTCAACATATGAAAATTGATGTGCAAAAATTAGATTGCGATTTTTTCGTTTTTTCGGGCCACAAGGTTTTCGGCCCAACCGGTGTTGGAATTGTCTATGGAAAAAAAGAAGTGTTAGAAAATCTTCCCCCATATCAAGGAGGTGGAGACATGATCGCAAAAGTGACCTTTGATAAAACTACATATAATGTTCTTCCTCATAAATTTGAAGCGGGAACGCCCAATATTTCAGGAGGGATTTGTTTAGGTACTGCCTTCGAATTCCTTTCGCAACAAGATATGAATGCTATCTCAGAACACGAGAATGAATTGGCATCCTACGCAGAAAAAGAAATTTTAAAAATAGAAGGAGCCAAAATAATAGGAACAGCAAGAAACAAAACAAGCGTTGTTTCTTTTATTATTGACGATCTACACCCTTTTGATGTCGGAACACTTTTAGATAAGCAAGGAATCGCAGTAAGAACAGGACATCATTGCACACAACCGTTAATGGATTTTTTCGAAATTCCAGGAACAATTAGGGCATCATTTGCCTTTTACAACACGATGGAAGAGGTTGAGTTATTTTTAAAAGCCTTAAAACGAAGTGTGGGAATGTTGAGATAGACACAAAAAAATGACACTTGAAGAGAAACAGATAGAGATTACAGAAGAGTTTGAAGTCTTTGATGATTGGATGGACAAATACGAGTACATAATCGAACTCGGAAAAGAATTGCCTATTATCTCTGAAGAAAATAAAACAGAAAGTAAACTTATAGAAGGATGTCAATCAAGAGTGTGGTTGAATTCAGAATTGAAAGAAGGAAGAATGCAATTCACAGCCGATTCTGATGCGATAATTACAAAAGGAATTATTGGTTTACTTATTCGAGTTTTAAACAATGAAACTCCTGAAACTATTGCGACGAGTGATTTACACTTCATCGCAGATATTGGTTTACAAGAACATTTGTCTCCAAGAAGAGCAAACGGACTAGCCAGCATGGTGCAAAAAATGAAATTAAGCGCATTAAAATCAATTTGAGCAATGAATGAATTAGAAAATACAGTTGTTGATATTTTAAAAACAATATACGACCCTGAAATACCAGTGGATGTTTTTGAGTTGGGGTTGATTTATGAAGTAAAAATAGATAAAGAAAATAATGTCGAAATTGAAATGACATTAACTTCACCCAACTGCCCAGTTGCTGAGTCGATGCCACAAGAGATTGAAGACAAAGTAGCTGCTCATCCTGCTGTTAAAACGGCAAAGGTGAACATTGTATTTGATCCACCCTGGGATAAAGATATGATGAGTGAGGAAGCACAATTGGAGCTTGGTTTTCTTTAGGAATTTGTTAAAGTTCGGTCGGGTTAGAATTGTTCATCAATGCATTTGAATAAATTCTATGTTTCCTGCACTTTGGCGTTCTAATCCTCGAACAATAAAAATAGTATCTTCGATACAAAATTACAAGTGATATTATGAGAAGAGTTGTAGTAACGGGAATGGGTGCTTTGACACCAATCGGAAATAATCTAGAAGATTTTTGGAACAGTATTAAAGAAGGTGCAAGTGGTGCAGGAGTTATCACTAAATTTAATCCAGAAAAATTTAGATCAAAAATCGCTTGTGAACTAAAAAATTTCGAGCCAAAAGATCATTTCCATGTAAAAGAGCTTAGAAAGTATGACCCTTTTTCTCAATATGCCCTTTTTGCAGTGGAAGAAGCACTAGAAAATGGCAATATCAATTTTGAACACTTGAATAAAGATAGAATTGGTGTTATCTGGGGCTCTGGAAACGGAGGAATCCAAACATTTCAAGACCAAATGAAGGAGTATTGCGAGAGTGACGGGACCCCTCGATTTACTCCATTTTTCATTCCTAGAATTTTAGTGGATATTGCTTCAGGTATAATTTCTATTAAATACGGTTTAAGAGGAGTTAATTTTTGTCCTGTATCGGCTTGTGCGACATCTAATACTGCATTGATTGAGGCTTTCAATTACATAAAATGGGATAAAGCAGATATGATCATTTCTGGCGGATCTGAAGCTGCAATTACGGAGTCTGCTATGGGTGGCTTTGCATCTGCAAGAGCACTATCTATGCAAAATGATGAACCAGAAATTGCGTCACGTCCGTTTGATGTGAATAGAGATGGTTTTGTTATGGGTGAAGGAGCTGGGGCTTTAATTCTTGAAGAATACGAACATGCCAAAAAGCGTGGAGCAATTATTTATGGAGAAGTTGTGGGCGGTGGACAAGCTGCAGATGCGTATCATTTAACTGGAACACACCCCGAAGGCGATGGTGCTGTTTTAGGAATGAAAGAAGCATTGAGAGAAGCAAAACTATCTCCAAAAGATATCGATTACGTAAATATGCATGCAACTTCTACTCCTCAAGGAGATAAAAGTGAGTTGATCGCTGTGGAACGTGTTTTCGGCAAACGAAAATCACTTTCTCTCTCAGGAACAAAATCAATGACAGGCCACCTCCTTGGTGCCGCTGGTGCAATTGAAGGTATAATAAGCATAATGGGACTGAAAGAAGGTGTTGTTCCACCTACTATCAATACCACTGAAATTGAACCTGATTTTAAAGATAATTTTGATTTCCCAATGGAAAAAGGAAAACAAAAAAACATGACATACGCAATGAGCAATACCTTTGGATTTGGAGGACATATTGCTTCAATTATATTTAAAAAATATGAATCAGGCAACATTAAATGATGAGATACATTTACATATTTTTCTCTATTCTCGTTTGGGAGGCCTGCGCTCAGAATGTCAAAGAGCTCGAAGCTGATTCTGTTTCTGAAATTGCAGTTGTTGACAATGAATTAATGATAATCAATCCGTTAGGAAAGACAATTGCAACAAGATTTAACACACCACTTGGTTTTCAGCGAGAACAATCGGATTCTACCTCTTATGCTTTTTATTTGCGGCATCTACCGTTAAAAAAGCATGGTTCGTTGGTTTTGTATTATGATGGAACTGTCAAAGACAACTTTAATGTATATGATGCTGTGGTTGATTTGGAAATTGGCAAACGTGATCTACATCAATGCGCAGATGCAATCATGCGCTTAAGAGCCGAGTATTTGTGGAATCAGAAGCAGTACACCAATATTCATTTTAACTTCACCAATGGTTTTCGAGTAGAATACTCTGAGTGGATGAAAGGACGAAGAATGGTTGTTAAAGGCAATAAAACGTATTGGAACACTCGAAATTCTCCATCAAATACTTATCAAGATTTCTGGAACTATATGGAGTTAATTTTCAACTATGCGGGAACGCTTTCTTTGTCTAAAGAATTAAAATCTATTCCAATATCAGAGCTTCAAATTGGTGATATTTTTATCAAAGGAGGATCTCCGGGTCATGCGGTAACTGTAGTTGATGTCGCAAAAAATAAAGAAGGACAAAAACTATTTCTATTGGCACAATCTTACATGCCGGCTCAAGAGGTGCAAATTTTAAAAAATCCTAATAATTCTAACAGTCCCTGGTATGCTGTGGAAAATTGCAAGAGTGGATTAGAAACACCAGAATGGGGCTTTCGTGAGGGTAGTTTGAAACGATTTAAATAAATCTAGTTAACCACTCTAGTCAATTATTCTCCAATTTTCCCAGTCTTTCCAAACCACTTCTAATTTTTGATCTTTGAGCATCTGAGCTATTTGTTCCGTTGTTCTCTCATCTGAAATTTCAAATTGTTCTAAAGATTCAGATTCAACTACATATCCACCTGGGTTGGTTTTAGATTCTGCAGAAAGTGTTGTTGCACCAAACTGCACAATATTGTCCCGCAAGACTTCACTTTCTCTGGTTGAAATGGATAACTCTATATCTTCATCGAGCATTCTGTAAGCGCAAATCAATTGAACTAAATCAGCATCCGTCATTTCGACCTTTGGTTCTAACCCTCCACTATGAGGGCGTAATCTAGGAAATGAAATAGAATATTTTGTTTTCCAGTATTTCTTTTGCAAATACTTTAGATGCAGTGCTGTGAAGAAAGAATCTGCTCGCCAATCTTCCAATCCAAACAAAGCGCCCAATCCAATTTTATGAATCCCCGCTTCTCCCAATCTATCAGGAGTATCTATTCGATAATCGAAATTAGATTTCTTCCCTTTTGGATGGTGCTTCTTATACTCTTCTCGGTGATACGTTTCTTGATAAACGAGCACCGCATACAAACCTTCAGCAATTAACTCTTTGTAGTCATTTTGCTCTAAAGGCTGAACCTCAATTGAGATATTGGAGAAATATGGCTTTACTAATTTAATTGCATTCTTAATATAATCCACTCCTACTGTTTTGTTTGCTTCCCCTGTCACTAATAAAATATGATCGTAACCTTTTTCCTTTAAGAATTCAACTTCTTTGATAATTTCATCGTCAGATAATGTCCTTCTGGGAATTTTATTTGTCATACTAAATCCACAATACGTGCAAATGTTTTGACATTCATTACTCAGATACATAGGAGCATACATTTGAATTGTATTGCCAAAACGTTTTTTTGTTAAGGCTTTACTTATTTGTGCCATTTGTTCTAAAAATGGCTTAGCCGCAGGAGAAATTAGGGCTTTGAAATCTTCAAGGTCTCTCTTTTTATTGTTTAGAGCTTTTAAAACGTCAGATTCTGTCTTATCGAATATTGACTGGAGAGTTTGGTCCCAGTTGTACTGGTCGAAGTAAGTTACAAATGAAGGATTATTAGCTGCTAGCTTTTGGCTGGTGGTTCGTTCTTGTTTCATTGAAGTCATTACTTTTTAACCATTGAGTGTACTAATCTTAACATGTTTCTGATCTTCTTCCGGTTCCTACATTAATATTTGTAGGAATTGACAAGGACGTTCTTCTTAATTGAGAGGTAATGCGATGTAGTTCACATTTTGGAGACGGATTCTTTAAACCATAAACATCTAACTGATGAACTTTTGTCCAAACTTGATATTTTATATAATCTCTCATTCCATTAAAATTAACTTAGCTAAAGGCTGACTGCCAAAAGCCAATTACATTTTTAAAAAACTCGTTAACGGACTGCTCGCTTCCGCACTATTTTTGACACTTGCCAATTTTGCTTCATACGCAATTCTTCCAGATTCCACAGCTAATCGAAATGCTTTCGCCATGGCCACAGGGTTTTGCGAGACAGCAATTGCTGTGTTAACTAGAACAGCATCAGCTCCCAATTCCATAGCGTAAGCAGCATGAGAAGGCGCGCCTAATCCTGCATCAACAATAACAGGAATAGTACTTTGCTCAATAATTATCTCCAAAAATTCTTTGGTTTTAATTCCCTTATTCGTTCCGATAGGAGCTCCAAGTGGCATTACGCATTGTGCTCCAACATCTTCCAATCGTTTGCATAAAACTGGGTCGGCATGAATATATGGCATAACCACAAACCCGAGTTTTACCAATTCTTCTGTAGCTTCTAGAGTCTCAATAGGATCCGGAAGTAAATATTTTGGATCTGGGTGAATTTCCAATTTAATCCAATTCGTTTCTAAAGCTTCTCTAGAAAGTTGCGCAGCAAAAACAGCCTCTTTTGCATTTCTAACACCAGATGTATTGGGCAATAAATTAATTCTTGGGTGATTTAAGTGGGCCAGAATATCATCGCTTTTATCACTGACATCTACTCGTTTTAAAGCAACCGTTATTAACTCACTTTCTGATTCAAGTAATGCATTTTTCATTAGTTGCGACGAACTGAATTTTCCTGTTCCAGTGAATAAACGAGAGTTGAATGATTTATTGGCGATTTTTAGCATAATTATTGATTTAATGTTCTAATATTTCGGTAGAATCAACAAGTGAATTTAATGTGATGCTCATTCTTGGCATTGTTTTGAGCGTCTTCTCTTTGCGAAGAGGACACTTTAGTTAATGCAGAAGAAATAGCTACTCCATGGAATCCAAGGTTGATTAATTTATCAATATCTTCTAATTCGACACCACCAATGGCATATATTGGCGTTTGAATATTTCGAGTTTTTAGTTCTTTTAGAATACTTCTAAACCCTTCCAAACCAAGAATCGGGCTCAGAACTTTTTTGGTTTCTGTAAATTTAAAAGGCCCCAACCCAATGTAATCAATTTTTTGCTCAACAAGAATTAAGCACTCTTCCAACGTATTTGCTGTACCTCCGATAATTTTGTTTTCACCTATATCTTTTCTAATTGAAGTAGGTTTTGCATCATTCTTTCCAACGTGAATTCCAAAACAATCAATTTGATTTGCAACAAAAACATTATCATTGATAATCAGTTTTGCATTGAATGAATCACAAATTTCTAAGGCCTTTTTTGCCGTTTCTAGATATTCTTCATCACTAGTGTCTTTTAAACGAAGTTGGATTAAATGGCAACCTTGATCACAAACATTCCAAATATTATTCAAATGTTCTTCGGGAGTTTCACCTTGAGATATGTAGTATATTCTATCCATTATTAGAAGTTAAGAATGATAGCCTAATAATGATTTGTTAGACCTTAAAAATCGTTCGGTATATCGTTTAGCTCGGTAACAGGATTTTACGATGGGGAAATCTAAAGCCAAATAACTTGTAATTGCTGAAGAAAGAACACAACCACTGCCGTGTTTCCCGGAAATATTGTGCGTTTTTGGATTGAACACATATTGTTTTTCTTCTTTGATGTAGAGTATATCTTTTCCAATAGCATCTTTTCGATGCCCTCCTTTTAAGAATAAATTAGTTTTATGCTGAATGTGAGAAATTGTTCCATCTACATCTTTGTCAGAAAACAACGATTTAATTTCAATATAATTAGGTGTCAATAAGAATATTTTATTCAATACCTCATCTAATTCTTTTGTATCATCTGGATGAAATTGAAAGTTAGAACTTGAGGCTAGAATGGGATCTAAGATAATCTTTATCGAAGAGTTCTTACTCATAAGTAAATCGATTATTTTATTTAAAACAGTCCAGTTTTCCACAATTCCAATTTTTACAAATTTGATATCAAACCGTTCAAAAAGAACATGGATTTGTGCTTCAATTGTTTCAAAAGATGTCCAATTGCATTCTTTAAAGTTTATGTCATTTTGAACTGTTATTGCTGTACAGACAGAAAGGCCATAGCATTTCAATTTCTCAAATGTTTTAACATCCGCAGTTAATCCTGCTCCACTGGACGGATCAAAGCCGGCGATTGTTAATACGTATGGGCGCTTGAAGGACATGCTTTTTATTAATTATTAATTATTGAAGTTGACATTTGCTATTGAATTTGAGTTAGAATGATTAAGCTCATCGTATTTCCTTTTGATACTTAAAAAGGCCTCTACTGGATCTTTTGAATTCCAAACACCACCAAGAACACCTATCCCTCTATAACCTAGGTTCAGTGTTGCATCAATTGTTTGTTCGTTTACTCCGCCCATTCCGATGATTATTTTGTTCGTTCCATTGACATCAAACCCTTTGCCCTCATATCCTTGTTTAGAAATAGATGAGAAAACTGGACTTAAGAGATGGTAGTTGAAGTTGACACTGCAAGATTCAAGGTCAGACGGATTGTGAAAAGAGGAAGAGACGGATAGAGTTTTCGAATTCTCCATTACATATTTCTCTAAATCAGTACCAAAATCTATTCTCACCTGCTCTTGTAAGTGAATTCCTTTTAAATTAAACTCAACAGCAAGTTCATGGAAGTAGTGTGTTATTATTTTGTCATGATGCTTAACGTCAATTCGATTCAAATAATCTCTATGCTCTTGTAGCGATTTATCTGGCTTTCTAAAATGATAAAACTCTAGTCCCACATCAAATAGTTGGTGCAGAATTTGAATTTCATTATTTAGGTCCATTTCAGGAGAAATAAGTACAATCATTGCTATATATAATTAATAATTGTTACAGGTAAACTTTACTACCTTTCTTAATAAATTCTTTCGATTTTTCTTCCATTCCTTTTGAGATAACTTCATCATCAACGACTTCATTTTCCGCTGCAAAATCTCTTACTTCTTGCGAAATTTTCATCGAACAAAATTTTGGTCCACACATTGAACAGAAATGAGCAATTTTAGCACCTTGCGCAGGCAATGTTTCATCGTGGTATTCTCTCGCTCTCTCTGGATCCAGTGCTAAATTGAATTGATCTTCCCATCGGAATTCGAATCTTGCTTTTGACAAAGCGTCATCTCTGTGTTGTGCCCCAGGATGTCCCTTTGCTAAATCTGCTGCATGGGCAGCTAACTTGTACGTGACAACTCCTACTCGTACATCTTCTTTGTTGGGTAAACCAAGGTGCTCTTTTGGTGTTACATAGCATAGCATTGCACAACCGTACCAACCAATCATTGCGGCACCAATTCCCGAAGTAATATGGTCGTAACCAGGTGCAATATCAGTTGTTAATGGGCCTAATGTATAGAATGGCGCCTCATCGCAAACTTCGATTTGCTTCTCCATATTCTCCTTAATCATGTGCATAGGAACGTGACCTGGTCCTTCAATAAAAGTCTGAACCTCATGCTTTCGAGCAATTTTCGTTAATTCACCCAACGTTTCCAATTCTGCAAACTGTGCCTCATCATTGGCATCTGCAATACACCCTGGACGCAAACCATCACCTAATGAAAATGCTACGTCGTACGCTTTCATTATTTCGCAAATGTCTTCAAAATGTGTGTATAAAAAACTTTCCGTGTGGTGCGCTAAACACCATTTTGCCATGATCGAACCTCCGCGAGAAACGATTCCCGTGATTCTTTTGGCTGTCATTGGAACATAACGCAAACGAACTCCAGCATGGATTGTGAAATAATCAACACCTTGTTCTGCTTGTTCTATTAGAGTATCTCGGAAAATCTCCCAAGTTAAATCTTCTGCAACTCCATTTACTTTTTCTAGCGCCTGATAGATTGGAACAGTTCCGACGGGCACTGGAGAATTTCTAATAATCCATTCTCGAGTCTCATGAATGTTGTCTCCAGTTGATAAATCCATGATATTATCTGCTCCCCATCGACATGCCCATACAGCTTTTTCTACTTCTTCTTCAATGGAAGACGTTGTTGCCGAATTACCAATGTTCGCATTTATTTTTACTAAGAAATTCCGTCCAATAATCATTGGTTCTGCTTCTGGATGATTGATGTTTGAAGGAAGTACTGCTCGTCCTCTAGCAATTTCTTCACGCACAAATTCTGCTGTAATTTTCTTTGGAATACTTGCGCCAAAATCTTGTCCTTCGTGTTGCTCAAACAGGCGTGTCATTTCATCAATTTTCTGATTTTCACGAATAGCGACATATTCCATTTCTGGAGTAATTATACCTTTCAGTGCGTAATGCATCTGGGAAACATTCATTCCTGGTTTCGCTTTTAATGGTCTCGTTTTCAAATCAAAACGAAGATGATCAAGGCTAGAATCTTTTAACCGCTCATTGCAATAGTCAGACGAAAATTTATCTAGTCGCTCAACATCTCCCCTTTTTAATGTCCATTCTTCTCGAATTCTTTCAATTCCTTTGTGAATATCGATGTCTTTATTTGGGTCAGAATACGGACCTGATGTATCGTAAACGACAACCGATTCATTGGAAATTTTCTTTCCTGTAAGAGATTCCGTTGTCTCTGTCAATGCTATTTCTCTCATAGCCACACTAATTTCTGGATGTATCTCTCCAGAAACGTAAATTTTCTTTGAGTTTGGAAATGGCTTTCTAGTGACTCCGTCTTTTTTAGGTGCTGTGTCTTTTTTCATGTCAATTCTTTAATTTTTTAGTAAAATCATTAATCCTCTATCCTCCTTGAGTTGCTTTAATGACTAATATTTTATCGTTGTTATTTAATTGTGTTGTTGTCCATTTTTTTTTTGGAATTATCTGTTCATTTATGGCGATAGCGATACCATTTTCTGTAATTGACAATTTAGAAATTACAGATTGCAGTGTTTCTTCTTCACGGAATGAATGCTTATTATCGTTTACCGTTACTTCAATTTTATCCAAAGAATTCATCTTAGTATATTATCAATTTATATCATGCAAACGATTGGAGAATGAATTTCGAGAGTTAGATTTTCACTACTCTGAACTTTTTCCTACGCTGGTTTCAACCAAATCAGGTTCTAAGGATGTTTCTCAAACTAAAAATAGTTACTCCTAAAGTTTACGATGTAAAGATAGGGATATTTTGAGAAAGTAAAGACTGTTGATTGAGAAGTTATCAACCAAAGTATAAAGAGCAAAAGGATTATTTTGTATCTTTGGAAGAAATTAAAACAAAAGCATTATGAAAAAATCAATTGGAATTAAATTATTTGCCTTTGCACTATTGGCAATTGCAGTTACGGCATGTAGCAAGTACGAAGAAGGTTCAAAATTTACTATTTTAAGTAAGAAAGCAAGAATGGCAAACACATGGACTTTGTCGTCTTTCACGGCAAATGGTATTTCTCAACCTATTACTGGAACAAGTACAATGGAACTTACTAAAGACGGTAAAGCTACTACTACAATATCTTTTGGCGGATTTTCAGGAAGCGAAGTAGGTACCTGGGCATTTAGCAGTAACAAAGAAGAGCTCATACTCACAGACTCAGATGGAGATACTCAAACAATGACAATTGTTCAGTTAAAAAACAAAGATTTGAAATTAAGACAAGTTGATTCTGGAATAACTACAGTCGCTACATATACTGGAAGCTAATTACCGATTTGACAAAATTATTTTAAACCGCCAACGTAGCATTGGCGGTTTTTTATTGCCAATTAGTTTCAAGCGAGATCCTTTATTTCCCTTTGCTACTATTTATACAACAAATACGCTTTTCTCATTTCTTCATATTCATCCAACCCTTTTTTCCACGAAGCTCGAATTTTCTTTTCAGAAATACCACTTTCTATTTGTTTTAGAAGCTTTGAATTGCCAGCTAGAAGATTAAAAAACTTTGCTCGATTAATAAATAATTCTCCGTTCAGCAAATCATTAGACCTCTTGACAAAGCTTAAATCGAGCTTATTCATTCTTTGATAATCAGTAGAATTCAAATTGAATCCAAAACACTTTATTCCTTCAAATTTAGGATGCTTCGCGCCATAACCTGATTTTGGTGTAAAAGAAAAAAGAGTACTGTCTTTTGGGAAATCTGGGTGTCCGTATCTTTCAAAGGGTCCTTCTGTGCCCCGTCCAACTGTTACGGTTGTTGCCTCCAATAAACAAAGACTTGGGTACAATTGTATAGATATGTCAGAACGCAAATTTGGCGATGGTGGAATTGGTAATGAATAAGGCATAGTGTGTGTGTAATTCTCACAGCGAACTATATGCAGGTTACATTGTGCGCTATCTTTTAACCATCCTTCTCCGTTAATCATACTTGCATATTCTGCAATTGTCATCCCGTGAACAATGGGAACAGGATGCATCCCCACAAAAGATTGAAATTCCTTTTCTAAAATAGGACCATCCACATAATGTCCATTTGGATTAGGTCTATCTAAAAGGATAAGCAGAATATTATTCTCCGCACAAGCCTCCATTACATAATGCAAAGTTGAAATATACGTGTAAAAACGAACACCAACATCTTGAATATCAAAGATCATCACTTTAATGTCCTTTAACTGCTCTTTTGTTGGTTTTTTCTTTTTTCCATAGAGAGAAATTAGCGGAAAACCTGTTTTCTCATCTTTACCATTTATAACATGTTCACCCGCATCTGCATCACCACGAAAACCATGTTCTGGAGAAAAAACGCCACGTACATTAATTCTCAAGTTGCTCAACACATCAACCAGATGCTTATCTTGCACCATGGAAGATTGATTTGCAACAATACCCACTCCTACTCCTTCCAAAAGTGGAATGTAACTTCCTAATTTTTCCGCGCCAACGATGATTGGTTTGTTTTCTTTTATTACTTCTTTTAAAGAATCTTCAGGAGTTCGAACGGGGGTGCTGTTTGCACAAGCTGAAATCAAAAAAATGAAAATACTTTTCAAGCCGAAAAGCTTTATGTATTTTAGTCGAAAATTGAATTTGGCATTTGAATATTTCATATCGAAAAAGACGCTTAAAAGTGTTGTGCAAGGTAAGAAAGTTTCTAAACCTATAGTTCGTATTTCTATTATTAGTATTGCTTTAGCAGTGATTGTTAACTTAATAACCATTGCTGTTGTAACAGGCTTTCAGCAAGAAGTACGCCAAAAAATTAGTGGTTTCGGAGCTCATCTTTTTATCATGTCGGCTGGAGAGAATACCGTTTACGAAAGTGAAGCAATTCGTGGTGACCAATTTTTTCTTGAATCAATCAAAAAAAATCCAGAAGTAAAATCAATTTATGCAGTTGGATATAAACCTGTTCTTTTTCAATCAGAGAAAAATAAAATAACTTACCAATTGCCTAATGGAAAAGACACCTCCGAAATTCAACAGGACGTTTATGGAGCCATGATAAAAGGTGTTGACGAAAACTACAATTGGGACTTTTTCAAAAATTATCTAAAAAAAGGGAAACTTCCTGACTACAAAAATGAAACGGAAGAAAATTTTATATTGATTTCGCAAAAGCTATCTGATGATTTACACTATAGTGTTGGAGATTCAATTGTTGCATTTTTTGTAAAAAATCAACCTGTCAGAAGACCTTTTGTTGTAAGTGGAATATATTCAACTGGTCTAGAAGAGTTCGATAAGAAAATTGCCATCGGTAAACTAAGCATTGTTCAAGAATTGAATGATTGGGGAATTAAAGCATCCATTAACATTGCAGATACTTTGTACGATGGACAGCTCATCATTAAAGCAAACGTGACAGGAGGAAACGGTAATTTTCGCTACGATTGGGGGAAAGGTTATGAAGAATACGCGGGTTTTCTTCTCTGCCCATTTCGTGATACAACCATTCAATTGATTGCTTCCGATTATAGTGTGAACATAAATGTAACCAACGAAAAAACAAGTATTGCTGACACTGCTTATTTAAAAATTACTATTGATGGTTTGGGGAGAAGTTTTTGTGATGTAATGCATACTGATTTTGATGAAATTGAACGAACTTATTTGAACGATGATGGGTCTAAATTCTCTATTGAAGCCAGTCAGAAAACAATCCTTTTTGAAGCAATTAATGGCAAAGGGAGCTCTCACAACTACGTTGGCGGTTTTGAGGTAATGTTGAATGATTGGAAAACGTTGGATGAGACTTTCAAGAAAATTAGAAAGAAAATTGATTTCGTCCCCAATCAATTCGATGAGTTGTTAATGACCACGAGTATTAAAAATAACCAACGTGAAATTTTTGTTTGGTTGGATTTTTTAGATATCAATGTTGTGATTATTCTTGTTCTAATGATACTTATAGGTATTATCAATATGGGGTCAGCTTTACTTGTTCTTATTCTCATCCGTTCAAATTTTATTGGCATGATGAAAGCGATGGGAGCAACGAACTGGAGCATTCGTAAAATCTTCTTGATTCAAGCCACTTTTTTGATTAGTCGAGGAATGCTTTGGGGAAACATTATTGGAGTCGGCATTTGTCTTGCGCAAAAGTACTTTGGCATTTTTAAATTGAACCCGGAGGTTTATTATTTGAGTGAAGTCCCGATAGAATTGACATTGTCGCATTGGTTGATTCTGAATCTTGGAACATTGTTGGTGTGTGTTCTTGCACTGATACTGCCGAGTATTGTTATTACAAGGATAAGTCCTGTGAAGGCGATTAAGTTTGATTGAGGGAAGTGGAGTAGCTTTCTACCATGGATGCACGGATAAAAAAAGAAGCACCTATATTTAATGGCATTGACAAGATGCCAATAGGAAAATTAAAGTTCGTAAAAGAATATCGAGAAAGGATAAAACCGCAGGATTACAAATCCAGCACAGCGGGGGTTGATACGGTAATTGATTTACAAAATCAAGATCCTGGATATAAGAAGTAAACCACACGAAAAGTTCGTTCGGTAGCGGGGTTGGGCAGTAGAAGGCGGTAGCGGGGGTAGTGCAAATGAAGTTAATGCTTAGAATGTAAAGCTTGGATAATTATTTTTTTTATTTTTTTCATTCCTAGAGTTTTAGAACTAAAAAACCAAACTGCACCAGCAAGTATATATGTGATTATATAAAAAATAACATTAGAGCTATTGCTATATAAAATAATCAATAAGATAATTGGAGGTAATAAAGATGAGAATATAAGTATAAATTGAGAATTAAAATTCACCTCTAAAAAAAATACATTTTGGTCAATGTAGTATTTTCCTTTATATTGAATCCTTCTATAAATTCCAATTTTATCTGAAATGTCATTCTTAGATATTTTATGCTTTTTAAAAAAAAAAACACCATCGACCAAAGACGAAGAGTGCTCATTTTGTTTAAAAAGATTTCTTAAAATGTGCGAAAACATATCAATATCTCTATTTTTTGAAAAGTTAAAAACAAGATTTCCTGTAATAATTTTAGAGTAAAATTTTAACATGATATACATTAAAATGATGGTTTGCTTTTAGTATTTGATTTTACTTTCTCTGAACCCGTATTTGCTGATTTATTGTCTTGGCTATTTACAGATATAAGGGGCTTGTTTAAAGTTGGCATGTTGGGATCAATAATAATAATTGGTAGTGCCATTTTTTGAATTATTTCTAAGGTAAATTGTGCAGCAGCATATAACACAGTCCCAACAATCTTAACTGTCGCTTTCATAGCTTCTATCTCTGATTGAGAAATCGTTCCCATATTAGCTGGGTCGTTCCCTCCCTCCCAGGGATCGTAATAAGTGTTATCTTTCCTTGTTTCTAGTGAGGAAGTTGGGGTATAGTCAGGATTCGTTATCGTTGAAGTTGATCTATCATAGTTACCATTTTCAGTTTTTTCAATGATATTAATTACAACATGTGATTCTGTAGAATTTCTATCATGTGTTATGTACTTTATTCCATTATCACCTTGATTCAACCACAACTGATCTACCTCTTCACCTTTGCTTAGTTTATCTTTTACAAAGTCTCTCGCATTGTCATTCATGTTTGATATACTATGCGCATTAAGATAATTTGTAAGTTGTTTGTAGTTAATGTCTCCTGCATTATATTTTTTTAATTTTGCATTAAAATTATCAGCTGCAAGAGCAGAATTAAATGTATAACGCCTTTCTAAACCTTCTAGTTCAACGGCATTTATTATTACATTCTCACTAAAAGCATAAGGACTATTATGCGGATATTTAGGACTCAACGGATCCACCGCAAAGAACCTACCCACCCTTGGGTCGTGCATTCTATATTTGTAATTCAAAGAATTACCCGTTCCTTTCACTTCATCATCACTCTCTTGCCCTTGGAACCCATACCTATAACTTACACCATCCACTTTACTCTGTCTTCAGCTCTACGAACTGAAACGGATAGTACTTATCTTGGGAACGAGCATCTCCGTCATAATTTGGACCGGCTACCTCTGAAGTCACAACTACGACATTAATTCTATCGGCAAATCCTTTTTTCTCAAAGAAAGAAATTAAATCGTACTTCATGTTTTCGGCACGTTTCGTAGCCAAAATTTTATTTGTTCTGTACGTCTTTGTTGGAACATGAGATGCAGAAGAATGAATATTAATGGTAACTGAACCACGTCCATCTTTAAATTGATTTTCAATCTCTTTGACAAATTTCTTCAATTTCCCCTTTCTCGTTGAAAGTTTATTCCTGTTGTACTTGAAGTTATACTTGAATTCAAAATTCTCGTAACTCACAACATCAACTGGGGCGATTTCCAAGGCTGGTTCATCGATAAAAACAATTGTGGAAGCAACTTGTCCTCTTGCGTCTGTCACTGTAACCTTGTATTCTCCTTTTACTAAATTTGTGGGATCTTCATCCGTAGAACCGTTGCTCCAAGTATAAGAATAAGGCGCTACTCCTCCATCAATAATTGCATCAATACTACCATCGCTTCCTTGATAAACAGTAACGTCTTTACCAGTAGCTGATATACCCAATGGAGGGTAAAGAATTTCTAAACGATAAATGTCACTGAATTCTCCATCTCGATTACTCGACCAATAAGCTTGTGTTCCATTGTGAGAAAAGTAAGCATCAAATTTTGGAGAATTAATCGTTGATCCAACATTAATTGGTGCAGACCATTGAGACATACTTCCTTGCTTGACGGAATAAAAAATATCTGCATCCCCTTCTCCACCAAAGCCATTACTCGAGAAAAATAAGGTGTCATGTGTGATGGATAAAAAAGGAGAGATTTCAAAACCCGTGGAGTTAATTGAGGCTCCCATGTGAATTGGTACTGACCAACTCCCGTTCTCTTTCTGACTATAATACAAATCTTCTTCTCCCAAAGAATTAGGACCTGAGTAGGAAATAATCATCACATCCTCATTTTCATCCATATGAAAACCATAGTAATCTCCCTCAATATCAAGTCCTGGAATATCAATTTTCGTTGGAATTTTCCATGCATCACCTTCACCAGTTGAAACGGCTAATCCCTTTTCAAAATCTTTCTTACCGTCATAGGCATTGATTAAATACATCGTTGTTCCAGTCGAATTTAGTCCAACCACAGAATTATTTAACTTATTGTTGATAGATTTCAAAGGTTTGCACGCAGCATAGTCGCCATTTGCATCTTTCTCACTGTACCAAACATCTTGGTCATTATAACCACCTTCATTTTCCTTGTCAAATGTTCGTACAAAATAGAGAATACCTTCATCTTTGGAAAAAACAGGAATGCTTTCTTCTGCTTCCGTATTTACAGCTCCTGATAATTTTTCAACATCAGACGTTTTCCAAAATTGTGCATTGATATTACCCACGTATAATGCAGATAAAACTAGTAGTAAATTTTTCATTGTAACAGTTTATCTTCCAAACATAAATCCTAAAACAACCTCATGTCCTCCCGAACTGTATTGGTTAAACCTTGAAACACTGTAATCAAAAGAATATCCAAATTTGAAACGTTCACTCAAACTAAGACCAACCAAGGCAATAACCGCATCCTTATTTCTATAGGACAATCCAAACCATACCCAGTTTTTGTATTCTACAATTGCCGAACCTTCAATGGAAAGAGGGGTGTTATATACATATTTCGCAAGAACAGAAGGTGTAATTGTCCAGTCACGGTTCATTTGAAATTTGTATCCTGCGGTTGCTCTGAAATGCATACGCGGATCAAAATTTGCAGTTCCAGAACCAAAACTTACAAAATCTTTTGTCAATTGTTCAGTTGCAATACCCACAAATAATTCTTGAGAATAAAAATACATCCCTAAACCTATGTCTAAGGTATTTAAATTCGCTGATGCAGAATATGCATCATACGTTGGGTCAATTCCTACTCCCGTGATTGCATTTAAAGTTTGCGCTCTATCTTTCAAAAAACCTCTATTAGACATTCCGATGTTTGTTCCCAATGAAATGTTATAATCTCTTGAGATAGGCATATGAATCGCATAAGTTCCTGCAAATTTAATTTGTCTGTATGCGCCGTATTGATCTGCCAACACAAATCCACCGACTGCATGTTTTAACTTACCCGTACTCACTTTTGGCGCCTGGGTTGCTCTATTGCTTATTCTAATACCTGGATTATATTTAGCTCTGCCCTTTCTTTTCTTTAATGGAGAAGATGCATACAAGTATGAAGACATAGGAGCGTTATCAAATCCAACCCATTGCATTCTTCCACCTGCCGTAATATCAAGAAAATCATACATCCCAGCAGAACCTGGATTAACCATGTACTGATTCTTCATATATTGACTGAATTGTGTAGATTGCTGCCCATACGAAAGGTACGAAATCAATAGGGTAGCTGTAAGAAGTAGTTTATTCATCATTTCAAAAAATTATAGCATTCTACAGGTTTAATTGCAGATTAAGATGATAAAAATACAAAAATTGGCTGTATTAAAAAATCTTATTGCACACCTAAGACGATAAACGCCGTTAAATGGTTGGCCATCTCACTAATTTCTATCATTCCATGCAATCACAAGGAGCATCAAACACCATCTCTACATTGGTCAATTTACCCAACCATATTTCTTGAAACGTTGGACTAAAACGAATTCCTGTAAAATCAATCTTTTTTAGACTTTTCATTCTAGTTAGTGACTCAGGCAAAGAACCAATTGGTGTATCATACAAATCCAGATATTCTAGTTTTACTAAGCTTTCAATGCATTCCGGTAAATTTTCAAATAAATTACGTCCTAAACGTAAGAAACGGATGGAAGAATTTCGGCAGAGTTCAATTGGATAATATTTCAATTTGTTCTTTGCGAGGTTCAAATCTTCTAAAAACTGCATGTCACCAATGAATTGTGGTATTTTAACAAGCTTATTTTTGCTTAAATCTAGCACACGAAGATTTTTGAACTTTTCTAATTTTTCAGGAACTTCCGTAAGTCGTAATTTTTGAAAGGAAATTCCATAAATAGTGTCTGGTTTCGCCAATAGAACATCTTCCCAAGCATAAATTTTCACATTTGAAACATTATATTCTTGACTAAAACTCTGACTAAAGTTTAGTAGAAAAATAAGCACGAATATTTTCTTCATCTTTATTAATTTGTTCTTTCAATTCAAAAAGTGAGTCAAATTTAACTTCTCCTCTAAAGCGTGACAATAATTGTACCGTTACATGTTCCTCATACAGATTTCCGTTAAAATCGAGAATATGAACCTCTATACAGGTTTTGTTTTTAGTTAAACCAACTGAAGGGCGCACGCCAATATTCATCATTCCCGCTTTTACTGAACCGTTTGGTAACAAAACGTTTGCGGCATACACTCCTGACTTTGGAATCAATTTTGTTTCGCTTTCAATGTCAATATTAGCTGTTGGATATCCTAATTCACGACCAATCGCCTGTCCTTCAACTACTTTTCCGAAAAACTCAAAAGGTTCGCCTAAGTACGATGCCGCCAATTCCATTTCTCCTTCTTCAATCGCTTTTCGAATCTTAGTGGAACTTATATTCACTTCATCGATTTCTTGTGCCGCAATTTCGGTAACATCAAAGTTGTAAGTTTCACTTGCATCTTTTAAAAATTGTAATGTCCCTTCTCTGTTCTTACCAAATTGATGATCATAACCGATAACCAGCTTTTTTACTTTCAAACGATTCACTAAATAATCTCGAACGAACTCAACAGCCGATAACCGAGAGAACTCTTTAGAAAACGGATGGATTATGAGATTTTGCAATCCCATTCTCCTCAGTTTATCTACCTTTTCAACTTGTGTTTGAATTAATTTCAATCCATGACTTTCTGGATACAACACCATTCTTGGGTGAGGATAAAAAGTAAATAAAACAGATTCGCCGTCAATATTTTCTGCCTCTTCATTGAGTTGTTCAATGATTTTTTGATGACCTATATGAACACCATCAAATGTCCCAATTGTTAAAACTGGATTGGGTATTTCTTCTAGACTATCAAAACCTTTAAAAACCTTCATTGTTAATGCCGCGTCGTAAAATTAGAAAAAAAACAATCATTCTTACGAATTTGTTCATTTTCTCTTTTAAGAGAGGCTTGTCTGAATGTGCAAAATGTTCTATACCTATTACTTTGAAAAAAATCTTGCATCAATCCCATAAAAAAGGTATTTTTGCAGTGGAAACATTCTTTATTTATAATTAATCTAAATAGGAGTTTTTCGGAACAGACAAAAACAGGAATATGATAGTGGTAACAGACAAAGCTAAACAACAAGCAATAAAACTCATGGAAGAAGATGGAAAAGACAATCTTTTCATTCGTGTTGGAGTTGAAGGTGGTGGATGTTCTGGCTTGATGTATCAATTAAATTTTGACAATGAAGAAAAAGAAAGCGATCGCTCTTTTGAAAACAACGATGTTAAAATTGTAGTTGATAAGAAAAGCTTTTTATATCTCATTGGCACTACGTTGGACTTTTCAGGTGGACTTAATGGAAAAGGATTTGTTTTTAAGAACCCAAACGCAGACAGAACTTGCGGTTGCGGTGAATCATTCTCTATATAGTTTCTCAGCATGGCAAAATACACTGAAGACGAGTTAGCTCAAGATTTAGAAGATCAAGAATACAAGTTTGGTTTTACAACAGATATTGATGCTGATCAAGCTCCCAAAGGACTGAATGAAGATATTATTCGTTTTATTTCCGCAAAGAAAGAAGAGCCAAGATGGATGCTGGAGCATCGTCTAGAGGCTTTTGAAATGTGGAAAAAAATGAAAGAACCAGACTGGGCGCATGTAAAATATAAGAAACCCAATTTTCAAGATATTATTTATTATTCTGCACCAAAACAAACTAAAAAATACGAAAGTTGGGACGATGTTGATCCAGAAATGAAAGAAACCATGAAAAAATTGGGGATTTCTATGGAAGAGCAAAAAAGATTAACGGGAACGAATGTTGCAGTAGATTTTGTGATGGATTCTGTTTCGGTAGCAACATCGTTTAAAGCAAAATTAAAAGAGTTAGGAATTATTTTCTGCTCATTTTCTGAAGCAGTTCAAGATTATCCTGAATTGGTCAAAGAGCACATGGGGACGGTTGTTCCAACCAGTGATAATTTCTATGCTGCCTTAAATTCTGCTGTTTTCACTGATGGTTCATTTTGTTATATACCAAAAGGGGTAAGGTGTCCAATGGAATTATCTACCTATTTTAGAATTAACGAAGGGGGAACAGGTCAGTTTGAAAGAACATTGGTTATTGCTGATGAAGGTTCTTATGTTTCTTACTTAGAAGGTTGCACAGCACCACAAAGAGATGAAAACCAACTTCACGCGGCCGTTGTAGAGCTAATAGCAAAGGATAATGCAGAAATAAAGTATTCTACTGTTCAAAACTGGTATCCTGGTGATAAAAATGGGCTGGGGGGCATCTTCAACTTCGTTACAAAACGTGGAATTTGTGGATTGAATTCAAAAATATCATGGACGCAAGTAGAAACAGGTTCTGCAGTAACATGGAAATACCCTTCATGTATCTTAAAAGGAGACAATTCAATTGGTGAGTTTTATTCTGTTGCGGTAACAAATAATTACCAGCAAGCGGATACAGGTACAAAAATGATTCACTTAGGTAAGAATACGAAAAGTACGATTATTTCTAAAGGTATCTCTGCAGGTAAATCACACAACTCCTATCGAGGATTGGTTCAGATTCACAAAAATGCAACGAATTCTCGTAATTTTTCGCAATGTGATTCTTTATTGATGACAGATGAGTGTGGGGCACATACTTTTCCATACATCGAGTGTAAAAATAGCAGCTCAAAAATAGAACATGAAGCAACAACTTCAAAAATTGGTGAAGATCAAATTTTCTATTGCTTACAACGAGGAATAAGTGAAGAAAAAGCAATTGGTTTAATTGTAAATGGGTATTGTAAAGATGTATTGAATCAGTTGCCAATGGAATTTGCTGTAGAAGCTCAGAAGTTGTTAACGATTAGCTTAGAAGGAAGTGTGGGGTAGGAAGTAGATGTTTGTTATAATTTGAAATAAGGAGTATTGGAATTATGAATTATTGAAGTGGAGAAATGTTGTAGAAAATGTTGTATAACTGGGCTTAAAAAGGGAAGAACAATCGTTTCTTATAATTTAAGAACACAGTGTTTCTAACTATCTAAATAAAAAAAATGATTGAGATTAAAAATTTACATGCAAAGATTGGTGGCAAGGAAATTCTAAAAGGATTAAACTTGGAAGTTAAGGCAGGTGAGATTCATGCCATAATGGGTCCAAATGGAGCGGGAAAGAGTACACTAGCATCCGTTTTAGCGGGAAGAGAAGATTATGAAGTGACCAAAGGTTCAGTTGATTTTGATGGGGCAGATTTATTAGACTTAGCCACTGAAGATAGAGCGAGAGAAGGGTTATTCTTAGCCTTTCAGTATCCAATCGAAATTCCTGGTGTGTCTAACATTAACTTTTTAAGAACAGCGATTAACGAAATTCGTGAATACAAAAAGGAAGATCCTATTTCTGCAAAAGATTTTATGGCCTTGGTTCGTGAGAAGTCCAAGTTGGTAGAGTTGGACTCAAAATTAGCTTCAAGAAGTGTAAACGAAGGTTTTTCCGGTGGAGAAAAGAAGCGAAATGAAATATTTCAAATGGCGATGTTAAATCCAAAACTGGCCATATTAGACGAAACGGATTCTGGATTAGATATTGATGCTTTGAGAGTTGTTGCGAATGGTGTTAATATGTTAAAAAGCAATGACAATGCTACAATTGTAATTACACATTATCAGCGCCTTCTAGACCATATCGTTCCTGACTTCGTGCATGTTCTTTATGATGGAAAAATTGTGAAAACAGGAGGGAAAGAATTGGCTCTTGAATTGGAAGAAAAGGGATACGATTGGATTAAGGAAGAATTGGCAAACTAGAATCAAATGAATGTAATTATACCTAAAAAAGCTGAGCTTGCTTCAAAATTAGAAGCAACAACGATTCCTGTCTCTTCTGAAGATAAGCAACTTGCATTAGAAGTAATCGAGAAAACTCCTCTTCCAACGACAAGAACGGAAGCTTGGAAATATACTAGAGTTGCACGAATTGGCAAGATTGCTTTTACTAACCAACAAGCTAAAATTAAATCGTCCATTGAGAAGTATATTATTGACTTTTCCGCGGCAACGCTAGTATTCGTAAACGGTCATTTTGAAAAAGAATTATCAAGTGATAATTTACCTGAAGGTGTTTCTTGGAATTTACTTTCAGCTTTAGATGTCTTACCCAAAACAAAGTTGAAATTGGAAAATGAAATTTTCAATTCCCTAAACACGGCCCATTTAACAGATGGAATTCAACTAACCGTAGCACCAAATATAGTTGTTGAACAACCCATACAAATTCTTCACATTCTAAAAGGAACAAAGGTTATTTCTAACTTTAAAGTTCTCGTGAATGCGGAAAAATCATCTCAAGCTTCTATTATTCAAGGGTATTTTTCTGAAGAAGGAGAAAATAAATTTTGCAACGTTATTTCAGAAATTAATGTTGCCGAAAATGCCACTTTAAGTATTGACAAGATTCAATACGAAGATGAGCACTCTTTTCATATTAGTACAGAAGAAGTTAGTCAAGAATGCAACTCTTTGTTCACTATGAATACATCAACATTAAATGGCGGTCTTGTTCGGAACAATCTCCACATTAACGTAATTGGAGAGAATTGTAACAGTATTCTTAATGGAATATACCTTACTAAGGATAAGCAGCATGTTGACAACCATACAATTGTAAATCACGTCGCAGCTCATTGCGAGTCTCATGAATTGTACAAAGGTGTAATGGATGATAAATCAACAGCTGTATTCAATGGCAAAGTATTCGTTCGTCCTGATGCTCAAAAAATAAATGCCTTTCAATCCAATGGAAATGTTTTATTATCAGATGATGCAACGGTAAACTCTAAACCAGAGCTAGAAATCTATGCAGATGATGTAAAATGTTCTCATGGCTCTACAACAGGTCAGTTGGATGAGGAAGCCCTTTTCTATTTACGTGCTAGAGGTTTGTCTAAACACTCAGCTCATCAATTGATGGTGTCTGCATTTATTGGTGAAGTTCTGGATATGTTTAAGAACAAAAATGTTCGCTCTTACATCGATGCATTGCTCCAAGAAAGATTTGGTTGGGAATAAAATTAATGGTTACCAAACAAATTCTACTCAACAATCAAATCAAACTCACCATCATCGACATCCGCATTAAAGTCTTTCAGTTTCAATGCTATTTCACTTAGAATAACTGCTCTTTGTTCATCTTTGACTGCATCACTTGTCATGTAATTTTTAAGATGGCTTTCACTTTCCAATAAATCTTCTTCCATGAATGGCCCTTCCAGGTTTTCGATAATAGTTAGGCAATCAATTGCTTCCAGAAAAGAACCATGAATAGCAATGAAAACGAATTCATCTACATATCCCGAAAAATCGATCTTAGTGTTCCAAACAGCAGTCAGCATTAACTGACGGATTTTTAAAAATTCTTCATTATCAATGATTGCCATTAACTCTCCCTTTACGGAAGTGTCTTTCAGACTACTGAGCAACTCAATAACTTCCGATTTATTCTTCTCAGAAATATCATCCATCAATCTTCTCGCTAAAGGTATAATCACAGAATAATCACCATTCGCTTCTAATGATTTAATGGCCTTAGAGACTTTTTTTTCATCCTGTGAGTTAAGGTTCGAAATTATTGCTCCCAATTTTTGTTGCTTCTTTGTTTCAGCCATATTAAAAATAATTTTCTGCAAAATTACGGCATTTAGTTAAGATAACTAAATAAGTATGCGAGAATTCTACAACAATTAATATCTTTATTAAATGAATCGATTTGGGACAGTCTTTTTTTTGGTGATTACTTCATTCATGGTGATTGTATTTAATTCTTGTACAATTGAAACGGCTCAGCCAAGTTCCGATAAACATTTAATTGTACTTTCTGATTATCTAACCATGTCCGACACAACGATTTTTTCGGAGTTTATCCAGTTAGAAAAAGTTTCTTTGGAAATCATCAATATGGAAGCCGATAAAATAATTGGATTAATGCGTAATCAAGGAGACAATGTTCAAGCAGACCTCATTATGGTTCGCTCTTTATTTGATGTATATAGAATGCAAAAGCGTGGGATTCAACAACAGATTCATTTTGAAGAAGAATTAAGTCCAGCTATAAATAACATAAGTTCTTCCCAGTTTAATTTTGTTGGATTTGGATTAGATCCTTTTATTATTGCTAATCCCAACGGAACACAGGCACGTACATACAATGATTTGCTTAGAATCAAACATATAAATCTTCTTTCCAAGAGAGAATTAATTCCAATGTTAGCACCTATTTCTTCAAAGCTGAAAAAAGTAAAAGGCAATAAATGGATTAAAGATTTTACTGACAACGAAGTTTCTCGTAGTCTGTCATCAGACTCTAGCTTTTCTCTGATGCCAATTTTGACTACATATAGCAATTACATAAATAATAAAGACACTCTCCTTGATTTTGATAATCGATTTTTAACCTATCCTAACTCGAGATCAAGCGGATCGTTTTACAACGTGAGATCATTTAGTATTGTAAAACAAGCACAAAAATACTCTATAGCGAAAAGTTTCATCCTTTTTTATACAACTGACAGCTATAATTTAAAACTCAATAAAAAACTGGACACCTTTTCCATTTTGGATGATTCTTCTTCCTTCAGAAGGTACAAAGAATGGCCTGATAAACTTATGCACTACTATCAAACTATAGATCGAGTTTTGCAGAGAATAGAATGATTAATCGGTTTAGAATTGCATTTAAACAGAATAATTCGTACACTTGTCTAACTATTTATTCCATGCACGAAAGACGTAAACTTATATTTAAACTATTAAATAGGCAACGTGTAGCCATATTACCAAAGAACTATTCTAAGAATTTTAATTTAGCGCTTCAATTATTATTGTTGTTGATTTTAAGTTTAACCGTGATTTACTTATTTTCTTCTCGATTGACATTTTCCAAGCTTATCATTTCTAGTATCGTTGTATTATTAAGTCTTGGATTTTATTCGTTTTGTATTAAAAAAATAAAGGAAACCATCATAAAAGGAGATACATTAATTTTAAATTCTTTAGGTAAAAAATCTAAAGTTACTTCTCTTAGAAGTATTAAAAATGTTAAGACAAGGTCTTTTGCTGGCTTGCAGTACACAAATTTGAAGTACACACTTGACGGTAAAAAAGAAATGGTTGTGTTTATTGGTAGATCATCCTATCTACCCTTTTCTCCTGAAAATACTATTAAGGAAGCTGTGAAGTTTAGCAAAAAAAGAAAGGCAAATCTTAAGCCGGGTCCTGTATCTGCAAAATAAATTGCATAGTCCATCATTTATCTAGTTCCGAAATCACTAACGGAATCCATCAATCTACCCACCTAGTTGAACGAGTAATTCTCAAGCCCAGGTTTACATGATCTTTCAGCCTGTGAGGTTTACCAAGCAGTTATTGTTGCCAATAACCCGGTGAGCTCTTACCTCACCTTTTCACCTTTTCCAAGAACTTTCGTTTTTGGTAGTTTACCTTTCTGTGGCACTTTCTGTTATGTCCTAGAACACACCTTCCCGTTAAGAAGCACAGTACTCTTTGCTGCCCAGACTTTCCTCTTTATAATAAATATAAAGCGATAGACTGATTTGCCTTTCAGCTACAAAGTTACACTTTAGTTTTTGACAAAAGAATTAATTAGGCTGGTTCCTTCATTAATTACAACGATTGAATAGGTTCCGTTCTCTAGTTTAGAGATATCAATGCTATTGGAAACTACAGACAATGAACCTTTTAAAACAATCTTTCCCTCTATACTAAAGACAGAATAACTAGATTCCCCCTCAATATTATCTACCATTATCAGATTGTTACTTGGATTGGGATAAATAGATAATTTATTATTCAATTCCTCAATACTAGCACTTAAATTAACATCTCTGTATTCAATATCAGTCACTGTTTCCAATCCTTGAATAATAGAAGTCGTGATTCGCAATATTGGTTCTTTCTGACCGACAGCAATCCACTCATATTCATGACTATCAGGAATCGGAAGCTCAATGGCAACTGGAAATCCTTGAATTTCAAAAATTAGTGAATCTAGCTCAGTAATAAAATGGTCAATTCGAAGAACATCAAAATTCCCAAATGGAGTTGTGATATTACCCCACCCATCTACTATTGAATTTCTTTGTCTGTATTGAATCCATACTCCATTGAACACAGGATTCATGTCTAACTTCGAATAACCCCTAGAATAATATGTATCATTAAAATTCAAAGGAAATTTATATTTCGTTTCTATGGTATCAGAAGCAAAAGGCACTTCATTCCCTTCTACCACAACAGAAAGCCCAACTGAGGTTATTGAGTCACCACTGTTTTTGCTGTATGCGTTCACATCAGAAATAGTTATCGGCAAGAAAGTAGAAATCTGACTCAGTGGAAGTGCATCTGAGGGTAAAAAATTTGTTGCCTGGTAATCAGCAGAAGCAAAAGAGCCAAAAACAAATTGAACAAGAAACGATGCTCCTGAAAGCAGTTGATAATCTCTAACCGTTTGGCCTGTCGGTATTAAATTCGAAAAATCCCAAATTTGATTAGCGCCTGTAGTTGTATAATCAATTGTTGGGTCAATGGCTGTTGACATTGCTGTTATGTCTCCCCCATCGGCAAAATCAGAATTAGAGAGAGTTATTTGTGAATTTCCAAAAAATGGAATAAATAGAATAATCAGGTAAAAGTGTTTCATTTGTATGGTTGTAATGTTTAACGGCATGCAAAGTAGGGTTATTTAACCTCAAATCCAAAAACAGTAGAAAAAGTTAAGGGTATATCAGTAGCACCGATCACTGATCTTACTTTGCAAGAAATATCTGCATCAACCTTATAAACCTTGTTTCCCGCGGAGTTTAACGAATAGTAAACGAAAGAATTAATCTGAACCGTAGATGAGCTATTATCTGCCAATTCAGACTCATAAGTAATACCATTAGACGTTAATTTCACTAAAATGTTAAAATCTTGTAGAACGTTAACAGAAGACTCTTCAAAAAGAGTAAAATCTTCTACTGAACGAGAATGATTCGGAGCACTGTCAACCAAAATTGATTTTGTTCGAGAAGCGCCATTTGTATAAGTAATTATCGCTCTTATTGAATTAACATCAGCGGCAATTGGAATAAAAATACTATCCGACATTTGAGGTAGTAAGTTACCGTTTAAATACCACTCCACTGATTGCACAGGAATATTGCCATCCGAAACCCACACAGAAACAGTCGTATCAGGGTACTCAAAATAATTCAAGCGTTCATTTACTGAGCGTTCATATCCTAATATCAAGTCGTTCGTTAAGGATGCACTACTTCCATCAACATAAGAAATATCAGCTGTCACATTGAATATGCCTGGATTCATAATAGGTATATTTCCTTGTCCATAATTTTGTCCGTCAATAGTCCAATCAATAGATTGAATATAAAGATTATTCGAAAAATAATTGGCACTTAAAGTAGTAATTGGAGACGTCATTCTTTCAGAAAAAGTAGGAGAAAGAGACATCCCATTTTCAAACTCGGCAGTCACTTTGTCAATCTGACCGTCGTAAATTCCCAATTCTAAAGCAAAATTATCATTTGACAATTGTCCAGTAACAACTTCTACACCATAAACATTGCTTGTCATAGTGTACATATAAGCATTGTCATCTCCTGCTATAAGTGAAAAGGCCTCACTACCGAACGCTCCTTCAGCTGTAAAGATAGGATCATTGGATTCTGGTAATGTAATTTTCTTTTTGGTGCATGAAGAGAGAATTAATGTTCCCAATGCAACTATCAGAAAAAATTTAATAATTGTTTTCATTTATTTTCTAAATTTTATTGATTTTCTTAAATACAATTGGGCGTCTAAAGGGAACTTGTTATTATCTCCATTTATGAACACAGCATCCAATAAAGGAATCGTTTGCGTACCAATATTTAATCCAATTGTAAGCCCTCTTTTAAAGTCAAAAGAATAACCCAACATCGGTTTTAGTCCTAGTTTATTTATTCCTTCAGAATAACCGTAATAATTTTCAGTAGCTAAGATGTCTTCTAATTCATCCGTACGGTAGCTCACTTTAGTTCCAACAATATAGGAAGGTCTAACACCTATACTCAACGTGCTATTACCAAATTTATACCCCACGGATAAGTTGGCTTCAATAGAATATATTTCTTTGAATTTCAACTCGTAGTTGAAGATGTCAGAACCAAAATCATACACTTTCGCCTGTCTGCTCAAAACTAAATCGTCGTAAACAGACCATACTCCATTTATTCCTGTTGTGAAAACAAAACGACCTTTATTAAAGTTTGCCCCGATTCCAAGTCCAGTTGAGTAAGAAAGCCTATCAGATGGAGTAATCATCGATTGTGACAAACCTCCCAATGCTTGAGCAAAGAAAGAAGTGCGAGTAGGCATTTGTAAATTTTGTATTAAATCAGCTAATTCTTTGTTTTGTAAGGATGCTATAGGCTCAGTTTTTAATGTTGAAAGATTATTAATAGGTTCTATAGTTGTTTCAGTATTATTTGAATTATCCGTTTTGTACAATCTGTTTTTTTTAGAATTCACTGTGCTGGAGTTAGATGTTTTACGGTCATCAATTAGGTTGTTTATATTATCATTCCTCTTATGGTTTTGATAATTAGTTGACTTTTTTGATAATGGCCTAACTGTGTTTTCCATTTTTTTAGTAGCCACTTTGCCTCCTGTGTAGTGATTTACTCTAGAATCTTTATTTATAGAATGATTGTTGTATGTTTTATTTTTCTCTGTAGAAGTATCAGCTAATCCATTCTCCAATTTACTTTTTTTCTTTTGTTCTATGGATGGCTTGATACTCGCATTATCTGAATCACTATTTTCAATCGTCTTGTGCTGTAATTCTCTATTTAGAGAATTTTCATTTTTTGTAATCAGTGAATTTTTCTTTCCGCTGTCATCACGACCATTGATGACAGGTGCAAATGCAAGCAGAGTCAAAAATAATAATGGCGCAACTAACCATAGAATCCCACCATTTTTTTTGGGGGGTAGCATAGCCTCCATTTCTTTCCAGTAAGCATCTTTATACTCGAAAGAAGCATTACTTGCGTTATCTGTAAATAACTTGTCTATTTCTTTATCTGTCCAACTCATATTACCATACGTTGATTCTGGTTTTCTAATCTTTCCAATTTCTCTCTTAACATTTTTCTAGCTGTTGATAGATGCCATTTAGAAGTTCCTTCCGACATTTCAAGTTGCTCTGCAATTTCTTTGTGCGAGTAGCCGTCAATAACATAGAGGTTAAATACACATCCCGTCATTTCTGGCAATTCTTTTACAAGTTCCATGATATTTTCCAACCCCATGTTACTTTCAGCTTCATTTTCAGTTCCAGCAGAATAATAATCCAACTCTGACTCACTATCACTTTTCTGTATCCTTTCGTTGTATTTCTTATTCTTTCTGTACTCATCAATCAAGGAGTTAACCATGATTCGTCTCGACCAAGCATTAAAATTGGCATTTTCATCCAATTTGGGCAGTCCTTTTAAAATTTTTATGAAGCCGACATTGTAAGCTGAGCGCGCATCTTCTTCGTTGTTATTATAGCGAAAACATACGGGCATAAGTATCCTGAAACAATACTCATATAGGAGGTTGATTGCCTTGCGATCATCACGAATGCATGACTTAATTATTTCAGGAGTGATGTCCATTGATTTTTTTAATGGCCTTACTTTCAATATTTAACGTAATTTACACTTTATTATCGACTTTCTTACTTTTTCTACCGCTTCATTTTACTTTTGTAATTATGCTCTTACCTAAAAAACGAAGCAAAACGAAAAAAGGTTGGGAAGAAAAGTAAAATAATTGAAATGAAGCTACATCTTATAAGACATGCACAAGCCAGTGATTCTAAAAAAAGTTTGGATATAGATAGAAATCTGACGCTAAAAGGGAAAAGACAGGTAGAAGAGCTATCGAACTATTTAAGCGGAAAAATTGATAGAACAGATGTTTGGTGCAGCGATGCAAATAGAACCAAAGAAACTTTTGAAATAATTTCAAAGAATTCACAGTTTAGCAATGTTCTCTATCGCTTGGATCTATATTTGTGCAGTAAGGAAGAAATACTGGACCAATTATGGGAACAATCGGTCGGTACTGAAATTGTTATTATTGGGCACAATTTTGGGATTTCTGATCTGCTAAACTATTTCACTGACCAAACAATTTCAATAAGGACAGGAGAATATTTTTGCGTTGATTTTGGAGATCTATCCTTGAAAGAAAGTTCAAAAAACACAGGTATAATAGTGGATCGATTTAGAGCAGATGTGCAATGAGTCTATTGAGTCGTCGAATAATGAAGAAGTATTTGATAGTGTAACAAGGCTGTTAATGGAAAAGTTCTACTTTTTTTAGATTATTCTTCATCTTTTGGACTTTCCTTGTAATTATAAATGATACGAATCGACTCTTCTTGATTTTTTTGTTCCTGCTTCATCCTTTCTATTTCAGCTAGACGTTCTTTTTCAATTCTAAGATGTTCATTGTATTCTCCTTCGAGGTCCGGAGGATCAATTCCTAGTTCCTTCTCAATTTCATACATGAATTTTGGCGCTTGCGGTCCCTTTTTTCTGAAAATTATTGCTAAAATGACACCTGTAAGCATTCCCGCAAGGTGACCTTCCCAGGATACTTGCTCTTTTATAGGAAAGACGCCCCATACCATTCCACCATAGATAAACGCAACAAATAAAGAAATAGCCTGCAACGGTTTGTATTTCCGAATAACTCCTGAAGTAAATAAGAATGCTGCCATTGCATAAACGACACCACTCATACCGATGTGAAACGAATTATTATTTGCCGCAAATACCCAAACTCCAACCCCGGTCATTAACCATGAAAAGGCAAAAATTTTAAATGCAATTTCTCGATAATAAAAAATGATAGCTGCCAATAAAATAAATGTAGGAGGAGAATTATTGACTATATGACCTATTTCATTTTTTGCATGAATGAGTGGCATCAGAAATATTCCCTTTATACTGCTCATCACATTTGGTTTAATTCCGAATTTATAGAAATCAATCTCTGCAAAGAGATGATCCGCCCAAAACACTAACCACATTAATACAACCAGAAGCAATGGATATACTATTGCCTCAAAGGCAGAACCGAATTGATTGTTTCTTGACATTGTATTCTAGCTGTCAAGGATTATGCCTGACTTATTTTTCTGTCATCTTGTCATTAACTATTGCGCTATTCTAATAAAACGATATCTTTACTACATGACAGAAATAGTAAATCGTATCAAAGAAAGTGGATTAATTTCCATAAGTCTTGCTGATTACAAGCCGGAAATCGCCATTGAATCGATAGACATTGCAGATATACTCTGGCAAAGATTAGTGCTAAAAGAAAAAGAATTTAGAGTTTGGGTTGAAACACATAATTGGACGCAGTACAATAATAAAGCTGTATTTATTCATTGTAGTGAAGATGCAATAGTACCTACTTGGGCATTTATGCTTATCGCATCGAAATTACAAGAACATACAAAAAACTATGTTATTGGAGACCAACTTGATCTAGAGAAAGAACTGGTTCGTACAAACATTCTTTCTGATGATATTGAAAAATACCAAAATGGAAGGGTCATTATTAAAGGTTGCTCTGATATAACTTGCCCTGAATTTGCGATGGTGGAATTGCTTCGTTTTTTACAGCCAGTTGCCAAAAGCATTATGTATGGGGAACCCTGCTCAACTGTGCCTGTCTATAAGAAAAAATAGAAGATAAAATCGTCATCTCGGCTACGCTCGATGACCATTTTATCTTCTATTTGCGGATGACATCAAAATTCAGCTCTTTCTCGCGAATTATCCTGATTAATTCTGGCAACAACTCTTTTAAACGATCCTTAACTTTAGGATTGTCGTGAAGAACAATGATGTCGCCTCCTTTTATTTGTTTTTTTGCTTTTTGGAGAATTGAACCTGTTGATAAAGAAGTTGCAAAATCATAAGATAGCCAAGACCACATTATAATCTGATATTTTTTACGAATTGCTTTAGAATAACTGAACCACATTCTACCATAAGGTGGTCGAAAGAGATTAGAATTAACGACAGTATTCGCTTCTTCTATAGAGGCCAAATATCTTTTCTTAGATGTTTTTAGTCCATTTTCATGTCCCATTGTATGGTTCCCAATGGCATGTCCATCAATTTTAATTCTTTCCAATAATTCAGGATGCTTTTGTACGTTTTCACCAACACAGAAAAAAGTAGCTTTTATTTCTTCCTTTTTCAAAAAATCTAAAATCCATTGCGTTAAGTCTTCCGATGGACCGTCATCGAAAGTTAAAAAAACAGCTCTTGTATTTGAAAAACCCCAAACTCTTCGGTAGAAAATGAACCGATGCAAGATTGGGGTTTTAAAAAAACGAATCATTGATTATTTTTCGATAGAATCTTTTGTAGGTGACATTTTCATCAACTCTTCTAAACTAGGAGCCTCACCAAGCGGACTTGCTTCGTTATTTCCATCCACCAATCCAAAACTAGCTGCCATTGCTTCAGAATAATCTTGCAATGCAAACAAGCGATTAGCGTATATTCCGGCACTCGAACCACGACGAATACTTTCACCATTCTCATTTGCCAATTCTTCTAATCTATCAAACATAGATGGAAACATTGTGGCATAAATGTAAGCTATTTTCTCTTTCGTTCTTTTTGCCAGAGCGCTATTTGGATCACCTAATTCTTCATCATTAACAGCTGAAGTTAATTTGAAATAGGAACTTAACGCCGCGTATAAATGTTTTGTATTTTCAGATTTTGCAGTAATAGCTACATTCCCTTTATCATAATAAGAAAGAATGGACTCCAATTGAGTCGCCACAATTTCACCTAACTCTTCTGCCTTTTTCTTATCGCCAATTGCATATAAAACACGGACGTAGTCATGTAATATACCGTCAGAAAACGCAGACAATGATTTCCCGTTAATGGTGTAGTTGTCTCTAGGGGATCCTGTTGGCTCTCCATAATCTATAACAATTGTTGCTGGCATAACGTCAAGCGATCGATGCAGTAGTTTCTTTGCCTTCTCAAAGTAAGAAGCGATTTCTTCCTTTGAAACTTCTTCTGGAATACCAACAACATTTGATGCTGCATCCGCATACATTTCTCGTTGTTTATTGCTTTCTTCCGCTCTCATTCCTCTAACTAAATAATCTTCTGCCAATGAAAGAAAATGCAACCTGTATTGACTTGTATGACGACGTGCGTAATAGTCAGTTAGAACTGTTGGGTTGTCCATTTGTCCATAGGTATAATTCTCCATTAAATTCTTGTACATCTTTTCAGAATTGAAACGAGCGTTTGGATCTTTTAATGGACTTAGTTCAAATACCATCCCATTTTGCTTGATATGACCTTTTCTATATAATGCTAGAGAAACATCGGAGCCACCTGGAGATGAGAAGCCAATACTTCGTTTCCAGTCATTATTCGCGAGAATGTCTAACATCATTACTTGTTCACGAGTTAAATATCTCTTGGTAAATTCAAATCGAAGTTCTTTATTGCAATTATCTCTTTGGGTCTCATTGATTACCTCAGACGCGATTGCATTGTCAACATTAACTGGCAGAATGAACCCTGAACTAGGAAAAACACGAACCATTTGACCTTGTCCAAAATCAACAAGATTATCATCATTTCTAGTGAATTCCATAGCGTCAAGCAATGTTGTGTAGCTCCATGACTTTTCAAATTCCATCAATACATTCTGTAATTCACGCAACTTATCTTCAGGCATTTTAATCATTTTACCTTGAGAAGCACTTAATACGTCTAAACCTGCCTTCATTTTGTTGAAAATCTGACCCTCAACATTTTCAGCTGATAGAGGAGCTGCCATGACAGCCTTAATTTTGTTTAGTCTTCCAGTTACTCGAGAGTCGGTTGTAGAAGCATAATTAAGCAAATTCGCACCTTGCATTGTTAACACATTAACTGCTTGCTGCATTTCTGAAGGATTCGCTTTAACACGTATCTCTATCACTTTCTTAATTACTTCTGGTTTTGCTTTTAAATAGAACAACTCAAACAAGTCAGAAAATAAAACCTGATCTGTTTTTCCAGCGTACATCAAAATTTGATCTTCGGTAAATTTGATAGGTAAAGGATCTGATTCATACGTTTTTAACTTCATTTGGTTCGTGTACCAATCTGTTTGCATCAAGGATAGATTACAAACACGAACGTCTGTTCTCTTACCTTCTACTTCTTGCATATACCATAATGGGAAAGTGTCATTGTCACCATTGGTAAACAATATTCCATTCGTGCCATTTGATTTTAAGTAGTTAAATGCTAAATCATGAGCGGAAGTTTTGAGACTTCTATCGTGGTCATCCCAACCTTGCATTCCCATGATTACTGGAATAAACAAGCCTAGAATCACTGCAACCATTGCCCCTTGTTTTTCTTGACCAAGCACTTTTTTAAGTCCAGTCATTAAAGCAAGAGCCCCAGCACCTATTGCACATATAATTAGCCAAGAAATAGTCGTTGGCATGGAAACCTCAGAACCTATATCCATTATTAGTGCAAGCAGTAAACCTGCGCCCGCTATTCCTGCAATTTTCACATACTCACTCTTCGCGAAACTCTTGAATGCCTCATACAATGCATAAACACCAATACCTATCCACATCGCAAAGAAGTAAAACGAACCTGCATACGCATAATCACGCTCTCTTGGTTCAAAAGGTTTAGGATTTAGGTAGATGATAATGGCAAGACCTGTCAATAAGAATACAACCATAATGACGAATGCATCTTTCGGTGCTTTGTAGAAATGGAATATCAATCCAATGATTCCAAGAATCAAAGGCAACAAGTAAAAACGATTGTTTGAGGGGTTTTCTGAAGTAAAATAGGGCTCCGCATTGTCGTTAGTTCCCAAACGAGCATTATCAATAGCGGAAAATCCTGTAATCCAATTTCCACGGACAGCTCCGCCCCCTGTATTTTGAATGTCATTTTGACGTCCTGAAAAATTCCACATAAAGTAACGCCAGTACATCCAGTTAACTTGATATTTCGTAAAAAATGTCATGTTTTCACCAAAAGTTGGAAGGCGATTACCGTCTTTTCCTTTTTCGGTATCCGCATCGTCATTTGCATCATAACCAGACCAAGCCTTGTACCCTTCAATTCTCCTAGGATCATTATTCATGTACATTCTTGGAAAAAAGGTGGTCTGAGCAAAAGTCGCTTGAGCATTCTTACGTGTACTTGCGTTTGACTCGAAATAATCTTCAAAAACTTCTGATCCTGAAACTGTTTTGGCAAATTCCTTGGCTCTTGATTCGTCTTCAAATGCTTTCACAACTGCATCATTCTTTGTAACCACAAAACGACGTAAATAGAATGGAGATAAATCCTTCCATTCTTCTCTTGGATTCTCTTTAGAGTTCCAAAAACCACCAGTTAATATTGGCGCAGAACCGTATTGTTCACGTTTCAGGTATGATTGAAGTGTAACTAAATTTTCTGGATCATTCTCATCCAAAGGAGTATTGGCATTAGAGCGAATCACAATCACTGCGAACGAACCATAACCAATAAGCAATAGCAACAGTCCCATTGTTGCAGAGTAAAGAATCTTAAAATTGTTCTTCCTAGCATAACGGATAAGAAAAAACGCACCAGCTATAAGTATTAAAAAGAAGAAAATTGTTCCCGAAAAGAAAGGCAAGCCTAGTGATTTAACAAAGCTCACTTCAAACATTGATGCAATAGAAATAGAGCCTGATATCACACCAACTTGAATAAACCCTAGAACGATTAAAGATAAAACTCCTACTCCTAAAAATTTACCAACACTTACTGTTTTTTCATATCTAAAGTAAATTACATAAGCTATTGCAGGCACGACAAGAATACCTAAGAGGTGGACTCCAATTGCTAGACCTAATAAGAACATGATTAAGAGTAACCATCTATCTGGAGAATAACCTTGTGGAATTAACCCTCCTTTTATTTCCATCATTTCTTCGTCCCATTTCATGATCGCCCAAAATATGGCTGCTGTGAACAAAGATGACATTGCATATACCTCGCCCTCTACTGCCGAGAACCAGAATGATTCAGAAAAAGTGTAAGCTAAAGAACCTACTAGAGCGCTACCAAAAATGGCTATTTTATCTCCTAATGAAAGTTCTGTTTTTCCTTTCAGTGCAATTTTTTTCACAAACATTGTCAATGTCCAGAACATAAACAAAATGGTAGTTGAACTACAAATCGCCGAAAGTCTGTTGATCCAAATGGCTACATTTTCAGGTTCCGCGAAGAAAGAAAACAATCTTCCTAAGACCATAAACAAAGGAGCGCCTGGAGGGTGACCTACTTCTAATTTATATGCAGCGGTAATATACTCTCCGCAGTCCCACAGACTCACTGTGTCTTCAATCGTGATAAAAAATACGACTGTTGCTATTAAAAATACGAACCAACCAAGGTACTGGTTTATCTTTCTATAATTCATGTAGTGTTATTTCGTTTAACGTGCTTTTTGAAATTACTTCCAAATGTTTAAGCAATGCGAAAATAACAATATCTTGCAAGCTTAGGATGAATCAAAAGTGAATTTTTCCTAAAATGTAGAATTTGATTGTATTTAGAGAAAAAAATTCACTTTTTTTTATTCTCAATTTGCTTGTGAAAGAAATTTCTTACTATCTTTGCCATCGCAATTGTCCCATGGTGTAACTGGCAACACGTCTGTTTTTGGTATAGAAGAGTCTAGGTTCGAGCCCTAGTGGGACAACAAAAGCCGCCTTTTTCAAAAGGTGGCTTTTTTTATCTCCAGTAATCAATTTTTATCAAAACCCTCTTATTTATTACTATTTCAGCAGGTTGATTTGTTTCAATTCTTATCAATTGCTATCAATTTTAATCAATACATATCAACTATTTGGCTACCACCTCGCTACCCGCTTAATTGCGGTAGCGAAAACTAATAGGCATGATAAAATATAGAATCCATTTTAATCGAAAAAAGAAGTTAAAACCAGACGGGACAGCATTAGTACAAATTGAAATTTATGGTAGCAAGACAAGAAAATATCTTTCGACAGATATAAATATTGCACCAAAAGATTGGGATGAAAAATCATCAAAGATTTCTTATGATAATTCTAGAGCAGATGAATTCAATATGATCCTTTATGACACTATCCAAAGATTGGAATCAATTCTTCGTAAAGCCAAGTTGATTGATAAAGAATATAGTGTTGATGAAATATTGATTTTGATGAAACACGAGGAATCAAATTCACTTTCTGATTTTATGACTAAAGAAATAGAGAAAGATCTTCGCATTAAAAGTAAAACAAAAATGGATTTACTAAATACTCGAAACAAAATCATTGAATTCAATCCTAATACTCGAATACAAGATGTTGACTACAAATATATTGTTGATTTTGATAATCATTTAAGAAGTAAAGAGTATTCTATTAATACTATTGGTAAGCTTCACAAAAACTTAAAGCGTTTTATGAATCTTGCAATTAAATACAGCCTACTTTCACAAAATGATTATCCTTATCGCAATTTTAAAGTTGAAAGAGAAGTTACAAAAAGAGAAGCTCTTTCAATGAACGAAGTCGCTTCCTTTGAAAACTTAGTCTATGACAGAAATTCCGAAAACGAAATTGTAAGGGATATGTTTCTATTTGCATGTTATACAGGTTTAAGGATTTCAGATGTAATTCGGTTAAAGACATCTTATTGCAAAATGACAAATGTAGGTTGGAGACTTGAATTCAAGACTTTTAAAGTAAGAAAGATGGCTTACCTTCCTCTTAGATCCTTGTTCGTTGACGGTTATCAGTTAAGTAAACCTGAACGAATACTAGACAGATACTATAATGGTAAAGAAGAATTAGTCTTCCCAAAACTTCCTGAATCTAAGATCAACAGACAGCTCAAAGCAATTGCATTTCAAGCAGGAATTAGAAAGAAAGTGACCTTCCATATGGGGCGCCATACCTTTGGAACATTAATGGCAACTAAAATTCCTTTACCTACACTTCAATCCTTGATGCAACACTCAGATATTAAGACAACAATGATATATATAAACATGAGTAATGATATGATTGATGAAAGTCTTGGTAAAGTGGATTGGAAAATATAATTTTGACAGTTAGAAATGAGACACTATTTAAATACAAAATTAAAAGGAAAACAAAATGTTCTAGGACTAAACCTCTATTCCGTTTACTTTATGTTTACTGTTAATAGGCAGACATTCAAAATCAAAAGTCGAATTTTAAGAAGAAAGTTTAGGGAAGAAGAATTTGAACAAATCAATAGCCCAAGTAATGTGTTTTTCTCAAAAGATGTAAGCATTGTTGATCAGTGTATTAAAGACTCAACAATAAATGGCTTTCTAAATATTGATCTGTTCAAGAGTTTATATACAAAGAGATGCACTTCAATTACAATATGGCTTGAAGAACAAATTCGAAATCAACGAGACAGAATAATGGATGATTTTTTCTATGGTTCAGAATTTGAACATCGTGGAAATTCTGTTAACAAATTAAACAAACTTGAATTATCTCACAATATTGACAAAAGAGTTGTTCTCAATTATTTAAATCAATTCTCAATGAATCAAGACAATTTTGATGAGTACACTCTTGTGCATGATTGGCAATTCGAAGAATTACGTCAGAGATTTACAAATTTCTTGAATAATACTGAAGGTATTCCTGCCCAGCATACGAGTGTTATTTTGTTTATAGACGAATTAATTAAAGATATTTAGTAAAAAGTTTTGTATTTGCATTCATAATTTGTAATTTAGTCGCGCGCTTAATTATTAGAGTTATGAAAGTTAGTGAATTATCACTTATGGACATTCAGTTGAAAGCCTGGATAGATCATTTGAAAATTCCTCAGGAAAAAAAGAAACCAGAGGATATGTGGCTCACTGTACCCCAAACTTGTTTATTGTTAAGATGCTCTGAAATTACATTTTATCGAAAGTGTAAAACAGGTGAAATTTGTCATTCCAAACCATCATCTATCATGGTCTGGATATCAGATATTGCTAAATATGTAATAAAAAAAGAATCATTTAATAAAGCATCATGAAAGAAGAAAACTATATACTTACCGATTTAGAAAACGTTGATCCAAATCCAATCGCACCTAGAATCTGTAAATGTGGATGTGGCAATACGTTTCAACCAAGAAGTATAAGTCATGTTTATGTTAATAAGAAACATGGAGATTTTGGTTATTATCACAATGTGAGGAAGCCGAAGCAAAAGAATCAAATATTAATTCAAAAAATACATAGAAAAAATGATCGTGTTTGTAAAAAATACGTTGATTTCAGTGAAGACGGAATTGCCATATGTAATTGGGAGTCAATATTAGCTGAAGGATTAAATGATGCTTTTACTCATGGTGAATGCGAAGAGTCTGGTGTCAGATATGTACTTACCTACAACTACATGTACCATGTATTCAAAGAAAATGAAATTATTAAAGTTAAAATCAAAAAGCAATGATCACACCAATTTCAGTTACTGAGACAGTTTTTAAGGAGACTTTGAAATCAATAATTAAAGAAGTGCCAATTCATACACTCCCTTTACCAAAGGTCCAGGTTCAGCTGCCTACTGTTCCTGTTTCAACAATGAAAATAAAAACAGGGGTTAAGAGTGGAATCACACCAAATCAAATTATTGCTTGCATCCTGATAGGTGCATTTGTATTAGGAGTTATTTATTATTTTTATAAGCTCCGACAAGCGGAAATAGAAAGATCTTAATAGTCTGTTTTGTGCTCTTTTAATTAGCCTACAGAAAAGTTTAGCACAGCGCGACTCAACTTGTACTTTAATTGTGTTTACTCATATATTAGCATTAATAAATACAATCAAATTAAGACAAATAAAAACAATCTTTAGTTAGTTGCTCTAACAATTTTATGCACTCACTACTACGCTATTCCATTCCACAATTCCATGTAATAAGGGGTGTTCTCTAGCGTTTATGCACTGAAGCATCAAAAGAAAGAAACTATCAACATGTTCTATCATTTGATTAAAACAGATCTCCAAGTAATGTAACTTGACGCCTTACTTTATAGGGTAACACAGGGTGTCGTGCTGAGCGTTGACTCAATATACGGAGGTCAAAAGTATACGCCATAGTCGTTCTCAGAGACGGCTATGGTCATATTAAAACGATTGCTGTAGGCTTCGTCGTTCAATTATCAAAACAATAGCGAGCACTATTTTATTTTCATTATTAGAACATGGTATAAAAGACGGAGAAACAATTACCGAGTTTGATTAAAGAAATAATACTGCATCGCTCAAATCTCACCCCAAATGATCAATCATTTAAAATTACAAATCCAAACTCAAAAGTAAAATCTTCATTAAATCAACCACGTATTACGCCGGAATACGCCGGAATACGACTGCACCCGTCGGGAAACTTCTGAATACGACACATTACGTCGGAAAAAGCAGTAAACCGGCACCTAAATTTTATTTTATAAATCGTTTAGGATGTAATTGTTGTTGAATATGTAATTCATTAATTTAAAAAATATCACTGCCTTTATTTACTTCCGGCGTCGCTGCCCGTAGGATCAGCTATGATTTTTAATGCATAATGTACTTGCTGATGCAGGCTATAATAGTGGAGACAATTATGCGTTTTTTGAAGAGCAAGGCTTACAAAGTTACATTCCTCCACATGGAAAATACAAGGGCGGTCCCACGGGATTGTTTTATCATAAAGAGGGTAATTACTGGGAGTGCAGTCAGGGAAAACACGCAAAGTATAAAAAGACTTTTTTTGAAAAAAACCTAAAAAAGCGACAATACGCAACTGTAAGAAAGGATTGTAGAGATTGGCCAATCAAAACGAAGTGTATTGGAAAAGCACATGAAAAACGTTTCAATATCACCTATTATAAAGAGGAATATGACAGAGCAATAGCGAGACTAAAAACCAATAAAGGTAAACGCTTCAAGTTTTTAAGAAGTTCAACGGTAGAGCCTGCTTTTGGTTCACTGACTCAATTCTTTGGTATGCGAAAAGTGAACACTATTGGGATTAAACAAGCCCACAAAGTGATGAACATGGCAGCAACAGCTTATAACTTGAAAAAATACCTGAAATTTATACAGAAAAAAGCAAAAAGTAAAACGGAAGAAGTGAAAACTTCTTTGCTTTTGTTTTTTGGACTAATAGTAGGTCAAAAGATGAAGTGTAAGGAACCTGCGTTTTAGAGAAAATGTTAATCTACCAATATTGAAGAGGGCTTAAATCGCCTTAAATGAAGTATGTTTTTGTTTAATTAGAGGGTTGAGCAACGGTTACTAGTGTTATGGGCTGGGCTATTTTTTCGCTTCATTTCCATCATTCGATTTAGGCTTAGGAAGAATAACTTTTGCTAATTCTTTGGGAGTTGGATTTTTAGAACCGAATTCATGTTTTGCAAAACACATCTTTGCAAGTAATTTTATTTCTCTGCGTTCTTCTTCCGTGGTAAAATCAAAATTGTATTTTGCCAATAGTGCATTATGTGTGTCATAGAGATAGAAAGAATTTTTTTGAAGTGAAACAATATAATCCTGTATCTGTTTTCTCCATTCTCTTGGTCGGCAGAAAATTAATAGTAAAGCTAGTTGATGTTTTTTATTTGGATTCGTTTCATTGTTAAAGTGCTCGTATAAAAGAGGAGCAATTTTACTTGAATAAATGTCATCTTTAAAAAAGCCAACAACATTTGTCATATTGACCTGAATAATCCGGTTTAATCTTGTTTCATAACTGTCGCCAAAATCACCTTGTAGAGTGAAGCTATGACCATCAAACCCGGCTCGGCCTTTTTCTGCAAGTATTGGTGTCAATGCAAGCAAAACATTGGAAATTTGTTCCCAACTTCTTAAAATTTCGGTCAACATTTCTCTTTTTGCCTCGGGTTTTACATAATCGCTATTTCTTAAAGCTCTTGATGATGCTCTAATATTTTGCATTAAATTATGAAGTGAGTATTCAGCGAAAAACGCTTGAATACTTTGATTAAAAGGCTTTATTTGATTATAACTTCTATCAGCATGTTGGTCTTTAATGTTCTCAGGCAAACCAGAGTTTAATACATTTTCACTTAACTGGGTTTGAGCGGTTTTAATTTGTTCTTCTGTCGGCTGCCAACGAATAGCTGAGAAGATATTCATGTCACCAGCTAATCTTACTTTTGAATTTACTACATCGCAAGTTTCCCTTATATCTTTTGTCAATGTTTCTAATGCATCAAGCTTATTTCTATCAATGCCCGTATAGAATTCAATAATCTCAGGAAATGAAAAATATTTTTTAGTTGAAAAAATGTATTTCGCAAAATCTTCATCATTGTGCATCCTTCTCGCTGCGAAGTAGTAAATCCAATATGATGACCTAAAACCGTAATCAAATTCTTGCTTAACAATAATATGATTCAAGAATAGAACATCAAAAACAACATCCACTTCTAAGTCTATGAGTTTCTCTTGACAATAGGTTTTTATTTCTTTTAGAAATTCATCCCGGGTAAAATTGTATTTCTCATTTCGAATTAATTTTTCACAATATCTACCAAGAACAAATTCACAATCTTTTAAATCTGGTTTGGTCCGGTATCGTGGTATTCCATCCATATTGAATAGAACAAATAAGACTTTTTCAATCATATCAGTTCTATTAATTGGGCTTTCGTCAAAATATTTTTCCGCAACTTTTAAAAGAGTTAAACAATTCATTGGAGTTCTGTGGATATTCAATACTTCCAAGTCCTTAATTACCTTATTCAATACTTTGTCCTCTATTCCTATCTCTTTTACTTTATTGTATTCGGATACAACTTGTCTAATTTGGGTTCTTGGTAGGGCTAACAAAAAGAGAGGTTTAAAGTCTCTTTCAATTTTAATATCATGCGGTTCTTTTAAAAATTTAGCATCTTCGATTGTGTGCATCACTATTATTGGAATATCCTTATAAGAACTTGATAAATTCTTTAGTTTCTTGAGACTATCCAATTCATAGCTTTTCCAAGAGTCAAGGATTATTGCTTTAACATCAGATAATTTATATCCAAGGGATTCGACTTCACGAATTACAGCGTTGTGAATATTGTGGGATTTGGTGTTGTCCGAATCAAGGTAAAGGAATAAATTTTCTTTCTCCCAAGCTTGCAATACCATATGATGAGCCAAACAAGTTAGACCAAACTGTGGCGGAGCATTGATTATAGCAGATTCAGGGGTTCCAATAATTTCAGAGATGTCAATTCGTTTTGTGTAGTTTTCATCTGCGTTTTGAGAAATTTCATTCGAATTACTAACGATAGGATCAACCCAAATAATTGGTTGTGAACTAAAAGCTTGGAGTGCATTATTTAGCCGTTCTTGAAATTTGGCTCTTAATACTTCGATTTGAACATTTTGTTTCGTTGAATTTGAATTATTAACTCGGTAATGTTTGAGAAAGAAATCAGTTAGATGAGTTCGGAATATGTTTTCAAAATCGTTTGCTCCATTATAAGTCCAATGATAGCTTCCTAAATCACCTATCTTCTTTTTGAATGCATTAACCTTACTTATTTCTTCAGTGATTATTTCACTTTTTTTTATTGGTTCGTCATTGAAATAAAACATTATTTCAACCTTGTCTTTTTTTGTAATTCTGTTATAGGCATTGTCAAATTCTTCCTCTGTTCCCGAACCAGCCTTTTCAGTTTTAGTTCCAAATTTATTGTTCATGATTCCAATGAACACATCATAATCGTCACCTAATTGGTCACTAACGACAGCTTGACTATAGTCACCGAAACTTGGTCTTGTATTGTGTTCCCACATTCTTTTTTCGATAACAAAACCAAAGCTCTCACCAATGCCTTTGTTTAATTCTTCAAATACCTTAACACAACTTTCACGTTCTGTTTTTGTGTCACCAGGTGAAGCAACAAGACACCTATATATTTTCTTTTCCATATTGTATTCCTATCTGTTTATTTATGCAATCAGTTAAACCTTGCAGTGCCCGAACCTTGCCCATAATTGTAATATATGTGACTATTACATATATTACCTTATGTGTTTATATTCAAATTTAATGAATCAAAAGGACTTTTAATAGCTTTATCAAGAATTTATATTACTATAAGTATTGTAACCAATTAATCTTTTGCTTGTTTCAATTAATTCTCAATATTCAACAAAAACATTCCTTAATTTATCAAGTATTGCGAAAATATTTTGATTTTCTTATCCTAAATTCTCTTCGTTTGAGAATATGACTTTATTAGTTTTTAGTCAGATTTTATTTTTATTGTTAGAGTATTTTACACTTTTGTGGTTTTAAATATAGCCACAATGCATACTAATCATTCCACTAAACGAAAGTATCATCCATTAATAATTCTTATGTACACAAGTGGTATGCTTGATCACCTTCAGATAAATGAAATCCCAAGAAATACTCGCTGGAGATGGAATCATTTTGATCATACTAATTACTATGGTTATGAATTAGCTGAAGACTATATCGATAAATTTGATCAGGTAAAGGAAATTTATTCTTCTAAGTATGCATACAAAGCAACGAGATTTATTTGCTCCATGAGTAATGGTTATAAAGAAATAGTAGCTGAGTTTGAACAACAAAAATCAATTCTCAGGAAAAACGCTCTCCGGATTGTAGATTCAATTGATAGAATGAAGTACAACTCAGGGGTGAATCTTGATAAGATTTGCAGATTGTTGGGTGTATCGAAAGATTGGTATTATCGACATCGGAAAAAATTAAACTGCACAAAAAGTATTATTAATAGATGTCTTAATCGATTTCCTAATCAGTTAACTGTTGAGGAAGTAATTACGATAGAGAACCTTTTCAACGACCAGAAAAATGAAAATAGAAATAAGTTGTCCATTTATTACAAGGCGATGACAGATAAAATTATTAGTTGTGGAAGAACAACATTCTACAATTATGCTAAGTATTTGGGGTTTACTGAAACAAGAAGGAAAAAGAAAAAAATTAAAAAGACTGGTTTTAAAGCGTCTAGAGTTTTTGAATGGTTACATGTTGATATTACATATATCTCAACACTTGAGGATGGAATACAAAAAGTTGCCTTTATAAAAGATAATTTTTCTAAAGCAATTCTTCATTACAAATCGACTGATGGAAAAGCAGGTAGTGATTTCATTACAGCTCTATTTCAAGAGGTTTTTGACAAGTATAACTTATTTGATAAAAAATTACCCATCAATATTCTTTCAGATGGTGGGCCAGAGAATAAAGGCTCATTCTTAGAATGGTTAGGAACGATTAAGGCTCCACCCATTATTAGTAAAATCACAGCTCAAACGGATGATTTTCCATTCTCAAATAGCATGTCGGAATTTACTCATCGAATTTACAAGTCAGAATTTATGAAAGGTTTAATATCGCTAAATAAGATGGCTCATTATGCTGATTTAAAAAGATTTGTTGAAGAATATAATTATCACAGATATCCTTCAGATCATTTTGGTTATACTCCAATGGAAGTACTAAATGGCAAGATACCAGACAGAAATAAATTTAAAAAACAAATAAAAAATGGGCAAACAAATCGAGTGAAAGTCAATCAATCATATGATTCTTGTATTCCTTTTATAGGGTGTGGAGAATGATTTAGAAGAAAAGGTACTGTTTTTGAAAGCTGAAGTTTCTTTTGTGAAAAAGAAGATGAAAGGAATGGATTAACTTCCCTAATATCAATATATATATATTGATCATCGAGCTTTAAATTATGTCAAATTTTATAACTCAATAGGGAAGAATCAGAAATTGGAGTTAAGCAAACTAAGAAGTTGGTAATTAAACAAAATTACAGGGTAATAAAGAAAATTAGTTGAAGTGTTTCAATGTTGGAACGCTTTTGTTGCGGAATGCGTGGAATGTGCACGCCTTGAGGTACTCGATGAAAAAGAAAAAGCCACTATCAAAGATTTGATAGCAGCTTATTTATTCCGGAATGAAACTCGGATTAATTTGACCTCTTAAAGATTAATAGTTGAAGAGGTAGTAATATTGAGTGAAAGACATTCAAGCAAATTAGATAGAACCAATAACCAAGTGCCGCACTTGGTTCACTAAAATAAAACCACTTTATATGCATATAAACAGTATAAAATGCAAATATTAATACATTCACTAGCTTTATCTTCTTATTCAGTTTTAAAACTAAAATAAGTACTAAAACTAAAAGTGAAGTCCCATACAATATTAAATTATCCTCCATTACTCTACCTTTGATTTACCCCCATTTGACCTGTTGTTATCATAATAACCATACCACTTATTCAATGTTTGCTTCAAATCTGACTTGATTTTATTGGTTTCAAGAACGTTCAATACAAATTTTAATTCCCTATTAAAAGAACCTACAGAGTGTTGATCGATCGGCCCCATATCCTTATCTACAATAGAATGAACATTGATAACATCACCTGTAGCATCATTACCAGAAAGAGGATCACCCGTATGACTAATATTAACATTCTTAGTGCCTGAACTTTGATAATCTATATAATTAGATTGATGCGGAGCAAGGTTAACAGAATATTCAAGTATCGAGCCTTCATCATAGGCAAACTCAATTCCTTCGTCTGCTGCTCTCATTTTTATCTGTTCTCTTAAAGACTCCATATAACCCTCAGCAAATGCAGACCCCCTACTATGAGAGATTATCTGTAATTGTTCTGTTATCTTACCATCTTTCATTGTTTCCTTCATCTTAGACCAAATATCATCTGCATCAGAGCAAGCCTGAACCATCCCAGCACCATAACGAGAACTTGGCCACGTGCCTTGATCACCATCAACAAAATAAAAATCACCAGAAAACTGGCTAACTCGCTTAGCACTCCCTATGTTTGATTTGCCAAGTTTATATCCTGTTTGTTTCTCTATAGTTTTTAATATTTTTGAGTTCCAATATTTCGTACTACCCCTCTCTTTATCATCAAGAACCTTTCCGTTAATTATTATCGGAAATTGCCCATCTGGATCAGTAACACGAATAGGACTACCTAAAAACACTGTATAAGGAGAAATGTGAGGCAATAATGCTGCTTTTGGATCAAGATTAAATCTTACAACAATCCTTGGATCATATCCATAATCTCCAAATGAGTAGTGATTTCCTTGACCTTTAATTTCATCATCCTTTTCGTGTCCACCAAACCCATAACGATAGTCCCCGCTTGACTCAGAGCGATTAGGCATTACCATCCCATAGGGGTAATAATCACTATAAGAAATTACGTCTGCCGTGTAATAATCTACTGTGCC
>CAXBMR010000011.1:0-72895 GCA_963976995.1 uncultured Fluviicola sp. | reverse complement strand
TCTTCAGATTAACTCAAATTTATGCCTAGTCCCCAACAATTGGTCATGATCCGTTGTTTGTTTCACTTTCAAAACAAAACCTTAAACTATCATGCATGCGGTCTCAGGTTTGTCCAAAATAAAAAATCCCTACTCTACGAGTAAGGATTTTTTGAGGTCTCTGGCGGATTCGAACCGCCGTAGATGGTTTTGCAGACCACTGCCTAGCCACTCGGCCAAGAGACCATTGTTGCGCAAATGTACTAAATTTTTGAGTTAACTACTATCCCTCAATGATTATTGCGACATTATTTACATCACCGTTAATCGGAGGGCAAATTTTTATCACCTTAACACGCAGAGAATAAATAGTATCTATGTCATTTTTTATTCTGGTAACAATGCGCTGTCCCACATGCTCAATGAGTTTCGAACGAATCGCCATTTCTTCTTCAACTATTTTATTTACAGCAACATAGTCAATTGTTTCTACCAACTCATCAGATGCTGCAGCTTTACTGAAATCAGTTGTCATTGACACATCAACAACGTAATTCCCTCCAATTTTTGCTTCTTCAGGAAGACACCCATGAAAAGCATAAAGCTTTATTCCATTAACTTCTATAGTGTGCTTCATGCTTTGGCGTTTGCTTGTGATAAAGCTTCTATTCCAGCATTAATTCTATACAAAGTTTCTTCTTTTCCCAAGAAAGAGGCAATGTCAAACATACTTGGACCCATTCCTCTTCCGGAAAGTAATAGCCTGAATTGCGGAAGAACAGCTCCAATGCCTATTTCTTTCTTCTCTAAAAAGGATTTAAAGGCAATTTCGATAGCTTCAGAGGAAAAATCAGTAAGCTCAGAAAGAACGGCTTTAAACTCTTGCATGTTTGTTTCTGCGTCATTCTTCCATTTCTTCCGAGTTGTTTTTTTATCGTAAGAAGTGGGTCGTTCCATTAAATAAGAACCTTCACTCCAAATGTCTTTCACAAATGTTGCTCGTTCTTTTATTAACTCACAAACTTCTGCCAAGCGGTTAAGGGGGTAATTTGAATTGATTTCTTTTTGAAGCAACTCAGCAAGAACATGGTTGTCTGCTGAACGAATATATTGTTGTTGAAACCACCGAGTTTTATCTTGATCAAACTTTGCGCCAGCTTTAGAAACTCTATCCAAAGAAAACGCCTCTACTAATTCTTCCAAAGAAAAGAGCTCTTGTGTTGTTCCAGGATTCCACCCTAAGAAAGCGAGCATATTGATAAAAGCACCCGAAAAATAACCGTTTTCTCTATATCCAGAGAATATTTCTCCTTCTGCAGTGGTCCAATTAGTTGGAAAAACTGGAAAACCAAGTCTGTCGCCATCTCTTTTTGATAATTTACCGGGGCCATCTGGCTTTAATAATAATGGTAAATGAGCAAATTTTGGAGACTCCCAGCCAAACGCCTCATATAACATGACATGCAAGGGAGCTGAAGGCAACCACTCTTCCCCACGAATAACATGAGTAATTTCCATGGTATGATCATCAACAATGTTCGCTAAATGGTACGTCGGCATTCCGTCGGATTTGAATAACACTTTGTCATCCAAATTGTTGGTGTTTACAACAACCCAACCTCTAATTTCATCTTCAAAACGAATATCCACGTTACGAGGCATCTTCATTCTTATAACATAAGGGTCACCATTCTCTATTCTCTTTTTCACTTCATCAGAAGGCAAAGAGATAGAGTTTTGCATGGAATTTCGCGTTACACTGTTATATTGCCAATTGGACATTCCCATTTCTTTGGCTTGTTCACGCATTTTTGTCAAATCTTCCGAAGTGTCAAAAGCATAATATGCTTTTTCATTTGTAACTAGTTCTTCTGCATAAGGTTTATACATCGCCTTTCTTTCAGACTGAATATAAGGACCAAAATCACCTCCTATCCCAGGACCTTCAGTTGGCATTATTCCACACCATTTCATAGCGTCCATAATATAGTCTTGTGCTCCTTCCACAAAACGAGTTTGATCAGTGTCTTCTATTCGAATTACAAACGCTCCATTATGCTTCTTCGCAAAAAGGTAATTATACAATGCAGTTCTTACTCCACCCATGTGAAGAGGTCCAGTTGGCGACGGAGCAAAACGCACTCGAACAGGTCTGTTAGACATAACTAATTTTTAGTTTATTAGGGTGCAAAGGTAAGGATAATTTGTTGTCGATGGCTTCAACAACCTCCTCCTCTGTATAAAAGAAAACAAATTAATCCTAATTTTAGGGTTGTGAACTGATACTCTCGAAGTCCAAAAATCTTAAAAATGAACGGAGTTAACACATAATTGTACAGAATTAACGTTATTTGTATATAATACAACGCTTAAAAAATGTAATTTAGTTAATCTTATGAGTGCATTTGACAGATTAATAGAACAAGTAGATACGTTTATTCGTAAGTTCTACAAGAATCAAATTGTAAAAGGCCTCTTGCTTTTTACCGGAATCTTGCTGTTTTCTTTTTTACTGGTCATTACCTTAGAATATTTTGGTCGATTTAATTCTTACGTGAGGGCAGGATTATTTTTTAGTTTCATTGGTGTTAATGTTTATATTCTTTCTAAGTTCATCGTCATTCCAACAATGCGACTAAAGTCTTTTGGAAACAGAATTAATAGGTACCAAGCGTCGAATATTATTGGAACCTACTTTCCTAATATTTCGGACCGTTTGTTGAATACGCTGCAGTTGAGCGATCAAATAGATCAAGACTCAGCAGATTTTGAACTATTAAACGCCTCTGTGCAGCAGAGAAGCTCATCCATGAGTGTGGTTCCTTTTGCAGACGCTATCAATATTGGGGAGAATAAGAAATACCTTCCTTGGGTGTTGCCCGTGCTACTTATCTTGTTTTTTGTTGCCGTTTTTAGCCCCTCTATGTTAACACAAGGAACAGAGCGAGTTGTTAATTTTTCGCAAGAATTTAAAGTTCCAGCTCCCTTTGAGTTTTCTTTCATTGGAAATAAAGAGTCTGTGGAAGAAGGAGAAACATTTACATTCAAACTTGAATTGCTTGGGGATAATATTCCAGAAAAGGTATTCATTAAATCTGAACTGGGGCGGTTTTTATTGAGTAAAGTTTCTAAAAATGAGTTCAGAGGACAAATTCCTCAAGTGAGAAAGTCAATGCAGTTTCATTTTGAAGCAAACGAGTTTAACAGCAGTAATTTTTCGTTGAATGTTATTGCAAAAACCGCAATCGGAAAATTGCAAGCAACAATTGTTTACCCTCCTTATTTAGGTTTAGAGAATGAGATTATTGAGAATGCAAGCGATTTAACAGTTAATGAAGGCTCAGAAATTAGTTGGAGCGTCTTAACAAAAAACACAAGCAACATTGAATTTTGGATTGACAATAAAAAGAAGATTTTTAATGAAAAAGGATTTAAGTTTAGAAAGAAATTTAATGAGAACACAGAAGGAAAAATTGTTTTAGAGAATTATCAAAGCAAAAAAAGAGACACGACTTTTTTTAATATTGATGTGATTAAGGATGCATATCCGAGCATTCAGGTAGAAGAAGTGCAAGACTCCGTAAAGGAAGGGATTCGTTATTTTTCTGGAATTGTCGGTGACGATATTGGCTTGGCTGGCCTATCGTTTGTTTACACGATTACTAGCGAGGAGGGAAATGCAAGAACTGAAAGAATGTCTGGAGGAAAAGTGTTTGGAACAGAGTCCCCATTCAATTTCGCTGTTGATTTCAGAAGAGAAAACTTAAAGCTGAATGACCAAGTGTCTTATTATTTTGTTGTTTCTGACAATGATGGTGTAAACGGAAGCAAAACAACGAAGAGTAGAACGTTTCAATATAGACTTCCTAGCCTGGAAGAGCTCAATGATTCTCGGGAAGAAGACAGAAAAGAAACACGAGATGAAATGCAAAAAGTTCTCAACCAAGCAGATGAATTTAAAAAGAACTTAGATCGCTTACGAAAAGAAACGATGAACTCTAAGCAATCCAATTGGAACAAACAAAATCAAGCGCAACAATTACAGGAGGAGCATAAATCATTGGTAGAAAATTTAAAGAATTTGCAAGAGCAAATGCAGAATAGTGTAGAGGAGAAGAACCAACTGTCTGAAATGGATCAACAAATTTTAGATCAACAAGAGCTAATTAATGATCTCTTAGAGGAGTTAATGGATGATGAGATGAAAGAACTCCTCGAAGAGCTTGAAAAACTATTGCAAGAGCAAAATAAAAATGCTTTGGAAGAAAACATGGAAGAGCTTGAGATGTCATCAGAAGACATGAACAAGCAACTGGAGCGCACCATGGAAATGCTAAAGAAATTGCAAGTGAATGAAAAAATTGATGAAATCGAGGAAGAGTTAAAAGCATTAGCTAAAGAACAAGAAGAACTTAAGCAGGAAACGGAGAATAAAAAGAAGATGTCTGATAGTGATTTAAAGAAGCAAGACGACATCAAAAACAAATTCGACCAAATTAAAGACGATTTAAATATACTTGATAGTTTAAATAAGAATCTAGATAGGCCATTAGAATTAGGAGACCAAGATGAAAAGTCTGAAGAGATAGATGAAAACCTGGATGATTCTAAAGAACAGTTAGAGAAGGACAAAGGGAATAAAGCAGGGGAAAGCCAGGAAAACGCTTCAGAGAAAATGGAAGAAATGGCTGATGAGTTGGATAAAATGCAACAAGAATCAAATAATGAACAACAGGCAGAAGACATCGATTTATTACGAAACATATTAGAGAGTTTGGTTTATTTAAGTTTTGATCAAGAAGACGTCATGGCTAAGCTGTATAGAGTTGCGGATTCAGATCCAGCTTACCTTAAGCATGGTCGTCACCAAAGAAAGATTGTCGACGATACGAAAACAGTGAGAGATAGTTTATACGCCTTAGCCAAAAGACAACCGAAAATTGCCAAATTCATTGATAAGGAATTAAACGATATTGGCTCGAATCATGAACTCATTGTTGAGGACCTTGATGAAAGACGTCGAAGAGAACTTAAGGTTCATCAACAGTTTGTAATGACGGGATATAATAACCTTGCTTTAATGTTAGATGAGAGCTTAGCCCAAATGCAAGCTCAGATGAAGAGCCAACAACCGGGGTCAGGAAGCTGCAGTAAACCGGGAGGAACGGGCAAGCCTAAAGCAGGGAATAAACCATCTACTTCGCCAGGCGACATGAAGGATATGCTGAAGAAGCAATTGGAAGCCATGAAGAAAGGTAAGGGGAAGGGACCAAAACCTGGGGGTGAAAAGCCTGGCGATAAACCAGGAAAAGAGGGTAAATCCGGAGATTCGGGAATGCCAGGAATGGGAAATAAGCAAGTGGCTAAAATGGCGGCTCAACAAGGGGCGATGCGCCGTCGTTTAGAGCAAATTAGAAATGAAATGAACAAAGATGGAAAAGGAGCAGGTAATCAGCTAAACCCTCTTATCCAGGAGCTCGAACAACAAGAAAAGGACTTAATTAATAAACGACTTGGTAATAACCTTATTGATAGACAGAAACGGATTCTAACTAGACTTTTGGAAAGTGAAAAAGCGATGATGGAACGTGGTCTTGACGATAAAAGGGAGTCTAAAGAAGGAAATAATGAAAATTATAGTAACCAAATTCAGTTTGAAGAGTATAACAATACTAAATTGAGACAAATTGAACTTTTGCGAGCTGTAGATCCGGCTTATAATAAGTATTATAAGGACAGAGCAAATGAATATTTCAATAAAGTCTTGTAGTTATTTACATCTATGAAAGAAGGATTTATTCAAATTGATAGTTTATCTATTCCATCGGATTTCGGGTCTGTGCATAAAGTTGAACTACTCATTGACAATGTTTGTGAGAAACTGGAGGTAAACGAAGACTATTATGGAAATGTGTTAATAGCTGTTACTGAGGCAGTTAATAATGCAATTATACATGGAAACAAACTGAATATTGGTTTAAATGTTGATTTATTTGTGGGTGATAAAGAAACGGATTTTTGTTTTTCCGTGAAGGATTACGGAGGAGGCTTTGACTTTGATAATTTGCCAGACCCTACTGCTCCTGAAAACATCGAAAAAGAAGACGGTAGAGGTATATTTTTAATGAAGTCTCTGGCAGAAGAAGTCGAGTTTATTGATGACGGAAGGAATGTAAACATATATTTTAGTAAGGTATAATGGTAGAAATTCATTTTGAGGATGTGGAAGTTCTGGATTTAAGTCCAGAATTTTTTATTTCATGGTTGTCTAATGTTTGTGTTTCTGAAGGAGAAGAGTTGGGCGATTTGAATCTTGTCTTTTGTTCTGATGAGTATCTACTAAAAATGAATATTGACTTTTTAGAGCATGATTATTATACAGATATTATTACGTTTGATTATTCGGATGAAGTAGTTTCAGGCGACCTGTTTATTTCTTACGAGAGGGTTTTAGAGAACTCAAATAAAAACAATGAAGGCTTTAAGAAGGAATTATATCGAGTTATTGTGCATGGGGTGTTGCATTTGTTGGGTTATCATGATAAAACAATGCAAGAGGCTGCGACAATGAGGGATAAGGAAGATTATTACCTAGAGGATGTTCCACGTGGAACATTCCGTTAATTCAAACACACTTTATACTTTTGTTCCACGTGAAACATTTAATAAATGCTTAAAGAATACGATATAATAGTTGTTGGTGCAGGTCACGCGGGTTGTGAAGCTGCAAATGCAGCCGCAAAACTAGGGAGTTCGGTTTTATTGATTACAATGAACATGAACACGATTGCCCAAATGAGTTGCAATCCAGCTATGGGAGGCGTTGCTAAAGGCCAGATTGTTCGTGAAATTGATGCTCTTGGTGGCGGCTCTGGAATAATAAGTGACCTTAGCGCCATACAATTTAGAATGCTGAACAAGTCAAAAGGACCAGCGATGTGGTCTCCAAGGACACAAAATGACAGAATGCTTTTTGCAGAGGAGTGGAGGCTGATGTTGGAAAAAAATTCTGGTGTCGATTTTTGGCAGGACATGTGCACAAGTGTTATTGTTGAGAACGGAAAAGTTGTGGGGGTTAAAACCGCAATAGGTGTTGAAATTAAATCAAAGACGGTTGTTCTTACAAACGGAACCTTTTTAAATGGTTTAATCCATTTAGGGGAAAAACAATTTGGTGGCGGCCGAGCCGGCGAAAGGGCGGCAACTGGAATAACGGAGAGCTTAACTGAACTAGGTTTTGAAACAGGACGCATGAAAACAGGAACCCCCCCAAGAGTGGACGGTCGTTCGTTAGATTATTCAAAAATGGAGATACAAGAAGGAGATAAAAAACCATCTAAATTTAGCCATTCTGACATGACATCTCCGCTTGCAAAACAACATGCTTGTCACATTACTTACACCAATCCAGAAACGCATGAATTGTTAAAGGAAGGCTTCGATCGTTCACCTATGTTTAATGGGGCAATTAAAAGTGCTGGGCCAAGGTATTGTCCGAGTATTGAAGATAAAATAAATCGTTTCGCTGATAGAGATAGGCATCAAATATTTGTAGAACCAGAAGGCTGGAAAACCGTAGAAATTTATGTCAACGGCTTTAGTACCTCTCTACCGGAAGAAGTTCAAATGAAAGCCATGAGATCAATTCCTGGTTTCGAAAAGGCAAAAATGTTTCGTCCAGGTTATGCAATTGAATATGATTACTTTCCTCCAACTCAGTTGAAGCACACACTCGAAACGAAGTTGGTTGAGAACCTATTCTTTGCGGGGCAAATAAACGGAACAACTGGTTATGAAGAAGCAGCCTGTCAAGGATTAATGGCAGGAGTAAACGCTTCGAGAAAAGTGAAAGAACAAGACCCATTTATTCTTACAAGAAGTGAAGCATATATTGGAGTTCTGATAGACGACCTGATCACCAAAGGAACAGAAGAACCATATAGAATGTTTACCAGTAGAGCCGAATATAGAATTTTGTTACGTCAGGATAATGCCGATTTACGACTTACACCTATTGGACATTCAATTGGCTTAACTAATGATGATGCCTTACGAAAAATGGAGTCTAAATTGAAGGGAACACAAAGGCTAAAAAAAGTATTATCGAAAGAAGGAGTTACTCCTGATGTGGCCAACCCAATTTTAGGAGTAAAGGAGAGCTCACCGATAAAGCAACAGGTAAAATTAACTTCACTTATTACACGCCCAAGAATTGATGTATATGATGTGATTAGTATGAGCCCTAAAGTTAAAGTGATAGCCGATGAATTGTCAAAGGAACATGAAGACATTGTATCTCAAACGGAAATTCAATTAAAGTATGAAGGCTATATTAATAGAGAAGAGGATGTAGCTATGAAAATGAATCGTTTGGAGAATGTAAAAATTCCAACGGACATGGAATATTCAAAATTGGCAAGTTTGAGTACAGAAGCAAAAGAAAAATTATCCGCTATTAAACCTGTGACAATCGGTCAAGCTTCTCGGGTTAGTGGAGTATCACCAAGTGATGTTTCGGTTCTTTTAGTCTTTCTGGGAAGATAAACACCTTCAATTCGCAACCAATCTGCCTAAAACGATGTTTTTATTCGTTTTAAAGGCATATTTATCTACTTGGTATTCAATCTACTTGGCCTATGGGAGAAAGTCGTGTAGAATAAACGAATAAAATCAATGTTAAAAAACTAATAATCAAGTGTTTATAATAAAATTAGAAAAAAGAGGAACTGATTATCTTTCTATCCAGTCTCCGCTCTCCTTTATCAATTCGATTAATGCATCAACCGCTTCTGCTTCCGGAATATTTTTTCTGACAACATTTTGCTCTTTGTACAGGTGAATTTTCCCAACACCAGTTCCTACATATCCATAATCTGCATCAGCCATCTCTCCTGGGCCGTTTACTATGCATCCCATGATTCCGATTTTGAGTCCTTTCAAATGTGATGTTTTTTCTCTGATTTTACCAGTTGTTTCTTGAAGATCAAACAAAGTTCTACCACATGAGGGACAACTAATGTACTCTGTTTTTGAAATTCGCTGTCTCGTTGCCTGAAGAATTCCGAACGAGGTCGAGTTAATTAATTGGGTCGGAACCTTACCCTTCAACCAAATTCCATCACCGAAGCCATCTATAAATAAAGACCCTAAACTAGAAGAAGACCATAACTGAAAAGTTTCTCCATCATTGGTTTGGGGAGTATCGGATAGAATAACGGGGTTTTTAATAGAACCTCTCTGCAATGCCGTATAAAGAGCCCTTAATAATTGTGTTTTGTTTGTATAGTGACTTTCAATAATTAAAACAGCCTTAGGGTAGTTTGACAAATAGTCAACTTGAAAATTCTCAGCATCATGATTCACGAAAAACACATCATTCGTTGAAAAATGGGAAATGAGTTCTTTCGTAATGACAGGATAAAAACCAGTTTTAGTAGAATAATTTTCTTTCCAATTTTCATAGGAGCAAACAACTCCAATTGTTCCAGGCAACTCAAAATTAATTTTTTGTTCACCAATATAAACATAGTCCGCAGCAGCGTCTGACAAAGACCATTTGTCTAAAGAAACTGAATAACTTAGACCAAAACCGAAAAAATGCGAAGGTTTTATTTCTTCGATGTGGCTTAAATCGGCAAAAACTACTGGTACATGACCATTTCCTATATTATTTATTTGAGCAGTTTCTCTTCTCGAATAATGATAAGGATCGAAAGGTAAATTTCTTTCGGCATCGCCAATCTCTAGTTCATTCAAATGTGAAACATCAAATTTTGCTAATAATTTCTCTGCTACGGGAATTTCGGCTTCTGGTTTTTCTGTAAGTGAAACCCGGATGGTATCTCCAATTCCATCTTCTAATAAAGCTCCAATTCCAACGGCAGATTTTATCCTACCGTCTTCGCCGTCTCCAGCCTCTGTTACCCCCAGGTGCAAAGGGTAATTCATTCCGTTTTCTTTCATGGTTGAGACCAATAAGCGATATGCTTCAACCATAACGAGTGTATTACTTGCCTTCATAGAAAGAACAACTGCATGATAATCGTTTTTCACACAAATTCTGAGAAATTCCATAGCCGATTCAACCATGCCTTTTGGAGTGTCACCGAAATGACTAAGAATTCTATCTGATAACGAACCGTGATTTGTACCAATTCGCATTGCAACCTTGTTTTTTTTACAAAGCAGGACTAATGGGGTGAATTTTTCTTCGATTCTTATGAGCTCTTCGGCATAAGAATCATCATTATACTCGTGCTCTTCGAATTTCTTTTTATCCGCATAATTTCCTGGGTTTACTCTTACTTTTTCCACAATTCCAGCAGCAACTACCGCCGCGTTTGGAGTAAAGTGAATGTCTGCCACCAAAGGAGCGTCATAGCCTAATTCGTTAAGGCCGTGTTTAATGTTAAGTAAATTTTCTGCGTCTTTTTTACTTGGAGCAGTTAACCGCACAATTTCACAACCAGCATCTATCAATCGCACACTTTCCGCAATAGAAGCACTTGTGTTCATAGTGTCAGCTGTTGTCATTGATTGAATAACAACAGAAGAATCCCTACCTATTTTAACCTTTCCTATTTTAACTTCTCGAGTTTTAAATCGAATGCGCTTGAAATAGTTTTCGCAATATGGGATGGAAACGCTTTTTTTTGCCATTGATAGATTAACTAAAATAGTACACAAAAGTAACGATAAAAAGGCGGATTGTATTTTGTTTAGAGGTTAACAACACTCAAGTGTGAGCAAATTTTAACACAAATTGGATATTCTTTCGCTCAATAGCCGTAACTTTGCTCCTTAAATCAAAACTAGAAACGATGATTTTAGAAGAAGTAAAATTTACCAAACAAGGTAATGAAGAATTTTACAAAATTCTCAGAAAGCGTGTAAACGCATATTTTAAGGACAATAACATCTCCAAATTTGCCAATTTTGGGATGGTCATTAAAACGATATTTATGGTATCACTATACGTGATTCCTTTTGTTTTAATGCTCACCTATTTAGAATCTACACCACTTATTATATTAATGTGGGTGTTAATGGGTTTAGGCATGGCAGGTACTGGCTTGTCAGTTATGCATGACGCGAATCACCACGCTTATTCTAAAAACAAATGGGTAAATATTATTGTTGGAAAAGTGATATGGATTGTTGGAGGTAGTGATGTAAATTGGAGAATTCAACACAATGTTTTGCACCACACCTATACGAATGTTGTAGGAATGGATGAGGATATCGATATAGGAAACTTGATGCGATTTTCTCCAGGACAAAAATTACTAAAAGCGCACAAATACCAGCATATTTATGCCTGGTTTTTATACGGAATGATGACAATGATGTGGTCAACAACGAAAGATTTTACCCAATACAAACGATACAAAGCTATGGGTCTTTTGGAAACACAAAAAATTTCGTCTCGAACAATGCTCACCACCTTAATTATTACAAAATCACTTTATACATTAGTAACATTAGGCTTACCATTAATTTTTAGTGCTTTGCCATGGTGGGGCGTTGTTTTGGGCTATTTATTAATGCATTTTATAGCGGGATTAATACTTTCTATGGTGTTTCAGCCAGCACACGTTGTTCCTACTTCTGAATACTCTAAAGTTGACGAAGAAGGAGGAATAGATTTAGACTGGGCGTCGAATCAAATGATGAATACCGCAAATTTTGCGCAAGATTCTAAATTGTTTTCTTGGTATGTTGGTGGATTAAATTTCCAAATAGAGCACCATTTGTTTCCTAATATTTGCCACATCCACTACAAGAAAATATCTGACATCGTTCGTGACACCGCTCTTGAGTACAACTTACCGTATTATTCGTCTAAAACTTTCTACACGGCTATTGCAGGGCACGCTAAAATGCTTTATGATCTAGGAAGAAACGAGAATGCGCCGGCTATTCATTAATGAACATAGAGGAAATAAGAGAATATTGTTTGAGTAAAAAGGGAGCCGAGGAATCACTCCCTTTTTCTCCTTCTGTACTTGTGTTTAAAGTAGGTAATAAGATGTTTGCACTTACCGATTTAGCCAACTTTGAGTTTGTAAATTTAAAGTGTGAGCCTGAGAGGGCAATCGATTTACGAGAAACATTTGAAGGCATAAAACCCGCATATCACATGAGTAAAAAACATTGGAATTCGGTCTATGCTTATGCGGACATTTCAGATGAACTTTTTATGGAATTAATAGACCATTCTTACAATTTAGTTGTTAAATCCTTGACAAAAAAAATTCGTGAAAGCCTGTAGAATTGATAAATATGTTTGGTGCGTTCGATTGGTGAAAACAAGATCTATTGCATCGTCGAGTATAACAAAAAACAAAATTAAACTCAACGGCGCACCTGTAAAACCATCAAAGGAGGTACAGCTAGGAGATGAAATCAACGTCACTAAACACAATTCTACCTTTACATTTAGAATAATACAACTACTTGATAGAAGAGTGGGCGCAAAGCTAGTTAAGGATTACCTGATTGAAACTACGCCACCTGAAGAGATGGAAAAATTCAAACTGTACCAAGAATCACAACGGACTTATAGAGATAATGGTTCTGGTAAACCAAGCAAAAAGGAAAGAAGGGATTTGGATGACTTTATGAATGACTGGGAGTAATATTTGGTAATTTTTAGATTAAATTACTGATTTTTAGCGTCTTATAAATAAAGGTGTAACTTTTTAATGACTTCTAAGTCTTACTATTAAACAAACAAATATGAAAAAAGGATACATTTTAGTAACAATGATGTTGATAGGCTTAACCTCTTTCACACAAGAAGAAGATAACCCAGCAGATACAACACGGTTTAACTTTGGCGAGAAGGAAATTTTAATAATCGATCATATAGAAGACTCATTAATAATTGAGGATGGTGACACAGTTCTCTATGAGCCTTCGAAGCGACGTTCAGAAGCACATTGGGCGGGTTTAGACTTTGGAGTTACAATGCTGCTAAATGCTTCTGGAGCGAATAATTTCCCAAATAACCCTCAATGGAACAATGATCCGGCAAGGTCACAAGTTTGGAATTTGAATATTCTGGAGCATAAGTTTAATATTGCCAAAGAATATTTTGGGATAACAACAGGGTTAGGATTTAGTTTTACTTCCGTAGCACTTAAGAACAACTATGTGCTGACCGATACCGCGGACTCATTGTTTGCCTCAATTGATACAGTTAATAATTACTCTAAGAATAAATTGAAGGCAGCCTATTTAACAATCCCGTTGTTATTAGAGTTCAATACCAATATGAACCCCGATAAAAGTTTTTATTTAGCAGCTGGGGTTATAGGAGGTGTTCGTCTTTCTTCTAAAACAAAGAGAAAAGGAGAAATTGATGGAGAAAAATTCACAGTGAAAAACAAAGGAACTTATTCTTTGAATTCATTTAAGTTAGACGCAACTGTGAGGTTAGGATATAATGATTTTGGAGTTTTTGCTTCTTATAGTATGCTACCCCTCTTTAATGTTGGTAAAACTGCAGAAGTTTATCCATTGACCTTTGGTCTGTCACTTAATTTTTAGGGCAGCGAAAAAATAGAGCATAAAAAAACCCGCACTGAAATTTCAGTGCGGGTTTTTTATAAGAATTATATTATTTCTTCACTACGTTGAAGATAGATCTAGAACCATTTTCCAAAGTAACATTAAAGATATACATTCCAGCTTCTAGTTGAGAAGTGTTTACTGCAGAAAGACCGTTAACTAAGTCAACATCTTTTGCAAGAACAACTTTACCAGAAAGATCAGTTACAGTTAATACTGCAGCTCCTTCAGCCTCAACAGAGATCATTAAATTGTCTCCAGCAGGGTTAGGATATGCTTTACCTTTGATTTCAGAAGTAATTTCTTCCAAACCTAAGTAACCCGTTTTTAAACCGATAGAAGAAGCAGAAGTTCCACTCCATCCAGAATACCATTGACCAGCAGAACCATCAATTTGAAGAGGAGAAACAGGCTGAGAATAGATAGCTTGATTAGCACCATAATCGATACCAGCCTCATATCCAAAAGCAATTTCTCCGTTAAATGTCTCCAAACACACCAAGTATCTTTGATCATTAACTAAACCCAAAGGAGTGCTAAGAGTTTGGTATTGAGCTACACCGTTTTCAGCATCCGTTGCAGGATAATACTGCTCAAAAGAGACTACATTTAAACTGTCCAATCCTGAGAAAATATTAGGGTCAGACATATCTACCCATACATCATTCCACTCTTCAATAGTAATTGTGATTTCCTCTCCAGCTAAAGGAACAGCTACTAAATCAGAAGAAAAAGCAGTAAAATAGACTCCTTCTACAACAACATTACCAGCTCCTGGGTTTTCATAAAACATACACGATTTGTATTGAGTTGGAATAGGATTAGTAGATCTCGGAAAAGTACTTGAGGTTGGTTGACCTGTACCGTCATCATAAGCCAACGAAATTAAATCATTGGTTACACTAAAGTTACTAACGAATACATTGTCTCCAGAATCATCATCAGCAACACCTAAGTCAATCGTATAAGTTAGCGTGTAGTCTCCAATAGGATAACTAGCCATTGTAAACGGAAGGAATTGCTCGGGGTTTCCATTAAACACGAAAGCTGTATCTCCTGTGTTCATCGCTGGCAAGGCAACAGTATTGTCATAAACAACTCCTGTAGGCCCAACGATTTGACCATTTACAGTTGCATTCGATTGAGTATTAGAACCAAAATTATACAGTTGAATCCCTAGGTCAAACCCATTCATTTGGTCATCACGAATTGCACCGTACTTAGCAACCATAATGTCCTCTCTATAAGAACCCATGTCATTAGCAAATACGCCCAATTTGTTTCCTATAAAAACAACAACTGGCCCGTTATTCATTTCATTAATTAATGTAGCTCCAGTAACACTAGAAACAGCGATACATGGAATTGTAACGCTTGGCCCGTCAGTACCACCAAGCATTCCGATAACAGCGTCTTCACGATTTACAAGAACAACCGCGATTGCTCCTGCGTTTTGTGCATTCAACACTTTTGTACCAAACTCACAGGTATTACGATAGACAACAGCAATTTTACCAGACAAATCATTTGTTAAAGGATTACAACCTTCTTGTGAAATAGGATTTCCTTGAGGGTTCATTCCTGGCGTTCCGTCTTCAACAAGCATAAGTGTATCTTGTATAAATGTTCCGTTAATGTTAAAGTCTGGACTGGTGACATTCCATGTTCCATCGTCAACTTCTCCTGGCCAAATTCCTTCAGCTGCTTGTACACCGAAATCATAGTTACCAACAACAGCTGCTGGACTAACTCCGGAGAAAGTAACTTGTGCTTGAGTGGCAAATGCAGTTGCAATTACGACTAAAGAAAGTAATGTTTTTTTCATGTTATATATTTTTTGTTTCTGCTAAAGTACAAAGATTTTGTTTGACTAGAAAATAAAAATTAAAAAAGGCTCATTAATAGAGCCTTTTGATTGTTTGAACGATGCGTTTTGTTGATTAAACGGAAGCCTTCATGTATTCTCTGTTCATTCTTGCAATGTTTTCTAAAGAGATTCCTTTAGGGCATTCGATTTCACAGGCTCCAGTATTTGTACAATTTCCAAAGCCTTCTTTATCCATTTGCTCTACCATAGCAAGAACACGTTCTTTACCTTCAACTTGACCTTGTGGAAGCAAAGCATATTGAGAGACTTTTGCACCTACAAATAACATAGCGGAAGAATTTTTACAAGTTGCTACACAAGCACCACAGCCAATGCAAGTTGCAGCATCCATTGCTTCATCAGCGGCTATTTTTGAAATAGGAATAGCGTTTGCATCTTGTGTGTTACCAGACGTATTTACAGAAATATAACCTCCGGCGTGTTGAATTCTTTCAAACGATTCTCTGTCAACCACTAAATCTTTAATAACGGGAAATGGCGATGCTCTAAAAGGTTCAATAGTTATTGTATCACCATCTTTAAACATTCTCATGTGCAACTGGCAAGTAGTAACTCCCCTATCTGGGCCATGAGCTTCTCCGTTAATGTACATGGAACACATTCCACAAATTCCCTCACGACAATCATGATCAAAAGCAACGGGCTCTTCGCCAGAATTAACCAATTGTTCATTTAAAACATCCATCATTTCCAAAAAGGACATGTGCTCTGAAATATCAGTTACTTTATAATCGACCATTTGACCCTTAGAATCAGCGTCTTTCTGTCTCCAAATTTTTAGTGTTAAATCCATTTTTTATTTATTTAGCCAAAAAAAAATAGATAAGAGGCATTAGGCCGTCTTCTCAATTCCCTTTATAAAGGCGTTTAACATTTTACTTTCTTCTGTTATAAGGCTTTCAATCTTTTTAAATATTCTATCAGAAATTAAACCTAAATCTTTTGTAATAATTAATTGTGTCTCTAGTTCAAATAGCTATCCACGTGTAATTCGCAGAAAATGCAAGTAACTTTTAGTTGTTCCTCTTCCCCAACCTTCTGCAATATTTGATGGAATAGAAATGGAACATCTTTTCATTTGGCTTTGCAAACCGAACACCTCAATTGTAGGCAAGTCGCTATTACATATAAGATAAACCTCTTTAACAATAGCGATTCCTTTTTGCCAAACCAATAAATCTTTATATGAACTAACGTTACTCATTCTATATATTAATTTGCTACACTTCCCTAATCCCTAATCTTATTTATAACTTCGTTGTTTCAATTCAATATCGTTAAACTCTAATTCTTCTTTGTGTAAAACCGCCTTACTAGGCTCTCCTTTGTACTCCCAAGCAGCGACATAAGCATAATCAGAATCATTACGCTTTGCTTCTCCCTTTTGCTCGCCATCTAGTTCTACAGATTCTTCTCTAAAGTGACCACCACATGATTCTTTTCTTTGAAGGGCATCCAAAGCAAACAATTCACCCAACTCTAAGAAATCAGCGACTCTGCCCGCCTTTTCTAATTCAGGATTCATTTCGTTCAGTCCCCCTGGAACCATTACATCTTTCCAAAATTCTTCCCGAATGGCTTTTATTTCTGCAATTGCTTCATTTAAATGTTGTTCATTCCGTGCCATGCCAACCTTATCCCACATTACTTTTCCAAGGCGCTTGTGGAAATGGTCTACTGATTTTGTTCCTTTATTGTTAATGAAGAAAGACAAGCGCTCTGTTACCTCTTTTTCAGCTTCATCGAATTCTTTCGTGTCAGTAGGGATTAGCCCTGTTCTGATTTCATTGGATAAATAGTCACCAATTGTGTAAGGTAAAACAAAATATCCGTCTGCTAGACCTTGCATCAATGCAGAGGCTCCTAATCTATTTGCACCGTGATCAGAAAAGTTAGCTTCGCCAATGCAATATAAGCCTTCCACAGTTGTCATCAAATTATAGTCAACCCATACGCCACCCATTGTGTAGTGAGTTGCAGGATAGATCATCATCGGTGTTTTGTATGGATTTTCATCAACAATTTTCTCATACATTTGAAATAAATTACCGTACTTTGCTTCCACAACAGCCTGGCCCAATTCATAAACTTTATCTGAAGAAGGGTCTTTAATTCCATGTAACAAAGCTTGCTCGGTTCCATAACGATTAATTGCCGATTTAAAGTCCAAATAAACAGCTTCACCCGTAGCATTAACTCCGTAGCCCTCATCGCAACGTTCTTTTGCTGCTCTTGAAGCGACATCACGAGGAACAAGGTTTCCAAATGCGGGGTACCTTCTTTCCAAGTAATAATCTCTTTCATCTTCCGTTAAATCTGTCGGTTTTTTTCTTCCTTCACGAATTGCCATAACGTCATCCATGTTCTTAGGAACCCAAATACGCCCATCATTACGTAATGATTCTGACATCAATGTTAATTTGGATTGGTAATCGCCACTTCTGGGAATGCAAGTTGGGTGAATTTGAGTGTAACAAGGGTTAGCAAAAAAAGCACCCTTCTTATGAATTTTCCATGCTGCTGTAGTGTTCGAACCCATTGCATTCGTCGAAAGAAAATAGACATTTCCATATCCGCCGGATGCGATAACAACAGCATGCGCTGAATGACGTTCAATTTCTCCAGTAATTAAATTTCGAGCAATGATTCCCCTAGCTTTACCATCAACCTTAACAACATCTAACATTTCATGTCTGTTCAACATTTCAATTTTACCACGGGCTATTTGTCGATTCATCGCAGAGTATGCGCCTAATAACAATTGCTGTCCCGTTTGACCTTTTGCATAAAATGTTCTGGAAACCAATACTCCTCCAAATGAACGATTGTCCAATAAGCCCCCATAATCACGAGCAAAAGGGACTCCTTGAGCGACACATTGGTCAATGATATTTCCGGAAACTTCCGCTAAACGATACACGTTGGCTTCACGCGAGCGGTAATCCCCGCCTTTTACAGTGTCATAAAATAAACGGTAGTTCGAATCACCATCACCTTGATAGTTTTTTGCTGCGTTAATTCCTCCCTGTGCTGCAATTGAATGAGCACGTCTAGGAGAGTCTTGGTAAGCAAAAGCCTTTACGTTGTAACCCAACTCTGCAAGCGTAGCAGCAGCAGAGCCTCCAGCTAAACCAGTACCCACGACTATTATATCGATGTTACGTTTATTAGCAGGGTTAACAAGGTTAATTTTATCTTTATATGTAGTCCATTTATCTTTAATTGGACCTTTTGGAACTTTAGAATCTAATGTAGCCATGATAAATTAATGATTGAAATGATGAAACAGTGTGATAAAAATGAACACTGCAGGAACAATGATTGCATATCCAGCGGCGAATTTTTTGATGCCAGGTGTATATTTTCTATTGTTAGCACCTATTGATTGGAAAGCGGATTGAAAACCGTGCAAAAGATGCAAGGCCAGAAAAATAAAAGCAAGGACATAAATACCCACTCTTACTGGGTTTTGAAAATGTGCAACCAACTCGTGATAATACCGAGTAGGGTCTTCAGGTAATGACTGCACATATTTGTAATTTAATTCTGGAAACCAAAAATCCACAAAATGGACAGCGATAAAGAGTAAAATGACTAACCCTGAATAAATCATATTTCGACTCATCCATGTAGAATTGGCTGCTCCATTATTTTGCACATACTTTACTCCTTGAGCTTTTTTGTTTCTCAATTCAAGAGCAAATCCCAGTGCAAAATGAAAAACGACACCAAAAATAAGAATGGGTTGCATCACAAATTGAATCAACGGGTTAGTGCCTAAAAAGTGAGAGGCAACATTGAAAGCATCTTCACTAAATACCGATAAGAGGTTGGTGGAAACATGCATTAGAAGGAAAAAGACTAGAAAGAGAGCCGAAAGTGCCATCGCAAACTTTCGAGCAATTGAAGAAGATAATAATCCGCTCATTTTGATTAGTATTTGTTTAGTTTACAAATGTAAAAGTAATCGAGAATTAAGAGGAGAGAAAGCAAAAAAACTTTCAAAGAAATTATTATTTAGAATAATTCAAGACTGCTCCTGACGAAGACACGTCTAATTTGGTGTTTTTACCGAAAATTAAAGCACGATTATCAGCAATATGCCCAGCAGGGAAATTAAAACAGACGGGGATGTTTTTATAAGCAAGATGAGAAAGAATAATTTCTTGATACGAACGACCTATTGATATTTCAGTGTCTTTTAAATCAGTCATTCCGCCAATGATGAGCCCATTTATTTTATCTAAAACGCTAGACTTGCTTAACGCATAAAACATTCTATCAATATTGTATAATTGTTCGGCTAAATCTTCAATAAATAATATTTTATTGGTGAAGTCAAGTTGATCATTGGTGCCTATAAGACTATAGATAATGGATAAATTTCCGCCAACAAGCTCTCCTTTGCAATATCCTTCTTTGTTATGATAATCATAAGGAACAGTAATAGAAGTAGCATTTCCAGTCAGCGCACCGACCATAGAATCAATTGCTTCATTGCTGTTTTTTTTAAAATTAAGAGGCATCGTCGCATGTATGCTTTGCAACTCCATTTTTTGAATCCTTTGATGAAAAACAGTTACATCACTAAATCCAACTATCCATTTGGGATGACGTAGAAAAGAAGCCCATTGAATTTTATCAACGATTTGAACGCAACCGTAACCGCCTCTTGCACAAACAATTGCACTAACAGACTCGTCATCTAGCGCGAGTTGGAAATCTTGCAAGCGCTCTGCCTCAGTGCCTGAAAAATAATGGTGTTGACCCAAACAATGCTCAGAAATTACAACGTCAAATCCTTTTTTCCGCAATAGTTTTTCTGCAAAATCTACAGAAGCGATATCAATTGCTTTTGCAGGGGCAAGAATAACTATTTTGTCTCCTTTTTTTAATGGTTTTATTGTCTGATTCACGAAGTAAATGTAGTTATTTTTAGTCATTGCTAAAAATGGTTAACTTCGCAAAAATGAAAACAATGATTCAGCCATTTACCGATGAATATTTCATGAAACAGGCATTAGAAGAGGCAAAAAAGGCTTTCGAGGCTGGAGAAGTTCCTGTTGGAGCAGTTGTTGTTTCTAAGGATCAAATCATAGCTCGTTCTCATAATTTAACAGAACGTCTTAATGATGTTACGGCTCATGCTGAGACGCAAGCAATTACTTCTGCAGCAGAATTTTTAGGAGGAAAGTATTTAAAAGAATGCACACTTTACGTAACATTAGAACCATGTACAATGTGTGCAGGAGCATTGTATTGGTCACAGATTGATAGGGTTGTGTTTGGTGCATCTGACGATAAACGAGGAGCGAGTCAGCACTCTGGGATTTATCATCCGAAAACGGAAGTTGTACATGGTATTCTAGAGAATGAATGTTCAGAGTTGATGAAACTTTTTTTTGAAGAAAGAAGAAAATAGTTTTTCTAAAACGACAAAGATTGAACAATCGAATACTCCAAAAAAAACCTACTTTTACCACATGTTCAATCAAGATACAATTTGCGCTCTCACGACACCAAATGGAATAGGAGCAATTGGAATGATTCGATTGTCAGGGAGTAATTCTTTGGACATCGTTTCTTCTGTTTTTTCTAAAAACATAAAAAATGCAGCCTCGCACACTACACATTTTGGCACGATATCGGATAGTTCGGGAGAATTAATCGATGAGGTTTTAGCAACCGTTTTTGAGCATGGAAAAAGCTTCACAGGAGAAGAAAGTGTTGAAATTTCTTGCCACGGGTCATCTTTTATTCTTCAAAAAGTCTTGGCTGTTTTATTAGAAAATGGCTGCCGCATGGCAAACCCGGGAGAGTTTACCCAAAGAGCATTCTTAAATGGGAAAATGGATCTTTCACAAGCAGAAGCAGTAGCAGACTTAATTGCATCACAATCAAAAAGGGCACACAACATCGCAATGAAACAAATGCGGGGTGGTTTTAGTTCTGAATTAAGAGATTTGCGTGAAAAATTGATTCATTTTGCTTCCCTAGTGGAATTAGAATTGGATTTTGCGGAAGAAGATGTAGAATTTGCTGACAGAAAGGAGTTAAACGAATTGATAGATATTGTATTGGTCTATATTAAAAAACTGGCTAAATCATTTGAGTTAGGAAATGCGATAAAAAATGGAATTCCCATAGCAATTGTTGGCCAACCGAATGCCGGCAAATCTACTTTGCTAAACGCCATTGTTAATGAAGAAAGAGCAATCGTTTCTGATATAGCCGGAACAACACGCGACACCATTGAAGAGAAAGTCATCATTGAAGGTGTTGATTTCCGATTTGTGGACACTGCAGGACTCAGGGAAACAGAAGACACAATTGAAAAATTAGGTGTAGAACGAGCCTTAAAACAAGTTGACCAATCTTCGGTTTACCTGTATATATTTGATGCGTCAAAGCTGAGTATTGAAGAAGTAAAAGAAGACCTAAAACAGTTTCCTAATTCTGTTTCTCAAATTGTTGTAGCGAATAAAACGGACCTGCTTTCTGAGGGTCAGGAGTTAAAATTGAAGGGTTCTGATTTAGAAATGGTTTTTATTTCTGCGAAAAAGAAAGAGAGTTTAGAAAAATTGAGAAGCCGTTTACTTAAAACGATCAATATAGAAGCTTTAAATTCTGACGACACCATCGTTTCAAATGCAAGGCACTATGACGCTCTTGTAAAAGCCTTTGACGCCCTTAAAAAAACAAAAGAAGGGTTGAAGACGGGAATTACGGCTGATTTTATCGCAATGGACATTCGTCAAGCAATGTTTGAACTAGGAACAATAACAGGAGATATATCAACGGACGACCTGTTGGGGAATATTTTCAGTAAGTTTTGTATCGGCAAATAGGCCACCTACCTTATTTTTAAGTGGATATAAAAAGAATGAAAGAAAACTTATTAACCGACAAAGCTAAATTATCGAGCGACATTGCGCCAAGAATTAGTTTTTTAGTGCATACTCTTGAATATAAATTTTATGATGAGAAGCACAAAGTAATGTATAGGCTCCCTTTTTCTTCTTTACTTATATAATTATTTTTGTTGAGTTACATTAATCTCAAACACAGGTAAAATCAAAGTATTATGATGTATTTTGGACTTAAATAAATCTATATTAATTTGCTTTTATTTGGCAATTTTAATTATTGAAAAGTGGGTGTGATTACCCCTCAATGAATAAAAAACATCACTCGAGGCGGGACTTGAACCTGCACGCAGCGAAGAGCATAGTATTTTAAAAGGCTGCCGAAGATCTGCATTGCAGCGCGTTCGAATGCAAAACTCGACAAAATCATGCAAAACAGAACATTATCGCACACCTTATGATAGCTCATACATAACTAATCCTCAAGAATACACTACTTCAATCCACTCAAAATATATTTATAAATCTCATCGTTATTATTGAGTTGTGGATTTTTAAAACTTTCCGTAACATAGATAGGTTTTTGTACCATTTCTCGTTGAATCATTTCAGAAATCGTTGAATAAAAATCCAAAGATGTTTTACCCACTAAAAGCGGTTCCAAATCATTGCCCTTTTCCCACATTCTTAAAATTTGAACAAAGCCGCTTAGATATAAGTAGTCTTTTGTAAATCCACCTCCTCTAAAGATTCGAGTAACAATACTGAAAGCATCGTCCTGATCTAAATTATGATCATTGACAAGGAAATTATAGCATTCAATAAAATCAGCGCCATGACACATCAAATTGACAATAATAACTCGATACGCTAATTTCTTAAGTCGCTTCATTGAAATATTCCCGCTCAAATATTCTGCGAGAATTGCTAAACCTTCTTGCGTCTCTGTGTTCATTGGTAAGCCGAGATTAAATAAGCGTAGTTTTTGCGCATTGGAATTCATCGTTGTAACCATGTGAACACCAATCTCATGCTCTACAAGTGCATTGATTTGTCCACGTGTAAACTTTGCCGTTGGATTGAATAAAATTGTCTTTTTAGCATTCAATACCATCACCTGCGCAATCACACGATTACTCTTTTCAATTTTACTTTCAAACCCATAACGCTCAAGGCCTTCCCTGAAAGAAATCATTGCCTCATCAACGCCCAAACTTGGTGATCTTTTCGGTTCACCAGAAACCTCTGGCAAATGCAAGAAGTAGTATGCGTTTTGAACATCCTTTTTTGAAGGTCGCCCGAAGTAGCGCAAAGAATTGTATAAAAACTTAGGCGTATTCAAAGAGGAAAGCAAGTCAATTTTATCGAAATAACTGTTGATCACTGACTCGTACATATGTCGAATAGACACATCCGAAATATCTTGTACCCTAAGATTACTCAGCTTTTGCTTCAATTCAAATGGATTGATACGGATTGGGCTGTATTTGAACTTTGGAAGTTCCGAACATTGATTCTTAAAAAAGCGTTTTTTCTCTTGAATATTGTTGTTGGGATTAATAAAAGCTAATAACTCAAAGTTTTTTAGGAGTTGATACAACTCCTTGTCCACTCTCAGAATTGAAGACTCCATAGTTTTATCAAGCAACTTCGATTTTACGTTGTGCTCCCAATTTGAATTGTTCTGACTGAAGAAATTGGCGTTGTTGAGAATCCTAATTTTTAATTGCTGTTGTAAACTTTTAATAATATTCGGGTAGTCATCACCTGTTAGTTCGTTGCAATAGACCTTCTTAATTTCAGTAGCCAGAACCAAGGTGTTTTTAAAGTTGTTTGTAATGTATTCGAGGTTGTACCCTCTACCGTAAAAAACATCATTAATCGCCGAAACATTTTCTATGTTTTCCAATTTAATCGTCTCTAATTCTGAACGCCAATGTTCCACCACAGAACCAAACCGTTTCATATCGACACGTTCAACTCCAATGTTGAAAAGAGGCACTTTTCGATCCCATCGCTCATGGTTATAAGAATGGACATCATACACAATGCACCCTCCGAATAACTCTTCCAATTTACTTATTAAAGCATGAGTCACTTTATAGTAATTTGAATGTTTTTGAATACTTTTCTGTCGATCTTTTGGTGTCAGTTTCTTCTTCCAAACATTTTTTCCCCAAGCCGTTTCAAGTATACATTCTTCAGGTCTGCGATTCAAATCATATTCAAAACGAGAATCATGCCCAATTAGAGTAATAGGAAGTGAAGCAATAAAATCACCCGTAAAAGGATCTTCTTCAAACCAACGATTGTATTCGTCGTGTTCTATTCTTGCCTTTAGATCAGAACGAAGATTGCTTCCGTCATGAATAGCCGTGCAACAATAAGGAAGGTATCGGTTTACTTTAATCGTAAACGAGCCATCACTTGCAATCGCTTCAAAATGTTTCTCTGATTCAATTAATTGAATGATCTCTTTAATCTCCAATCGTTTCATCAGTATCAATTTTTATAAGTTCCGACTTGTTTTTTCTATCACTAATTTCTTCAACAACAAGTTCAAGGTAGTCGACAATTTTGCGTTGTATTTTCGTGTTGTTTAATTTATTGATGTCTGTAATCGTTCCTGGACTCATCACATTAACTTCAATTAGTTTACCTCCAATTAAATCCAATCCTGCATAGTAAATACCATCACGAACAAGCTTTTCTCCAACTTTTCTACATAGGGTTTTGTCTGCTTTTGTTAATTTGTATTTCTCAACAGTTCCACCTGCAGAAATATTGGATCGTGCATCTCCTTTGGCGGGCCTTCTTCTTAAAGCACCAATAGGCTCACCATTCAGCATCAATACACGCACATCACCATCTTCTGCTCCCTCAACGTATTCTTGTAAAATCACATAACTGGACTTCCCTTCAGTTCTATTTATGTAAAAATCTAGTAAGGATTTAATATTGTGCATTGCAGACTTTTCGATAACAATTACTCCACTTCCTCCATAGCCATCAAGTGGCTTAAGTATCATTTTATCATCTTCAGACTCTTCAATTATACGAAGTAAGTAATCTATGTTTTTTGAAACATGGGTTGCAGGAATAAGCTCGCGTTTTGGATCATAGTAGGCTGCTGTGTATATTTTGTTGTTAGTCTCTCTTAATCCATCAACAGCATTCAAAATGAAAACATCATCCTTAATCGAATCTAAGAAATTCAAAACGAGTGGATCCATTGGAGGATTGTCTCGCATGAAGATTACATCAAAATGCTTTAACTCCCTCATTTTTTCTTGAAACTCGACTGTCTTATAAAAGGCAGGAATACTCGTCGAAATTCTTGCAGGTCCAACTATGGTTTTACATAGGCTTAACGTGACACTATCTCTAATGGTAAGGTTTGGTGGATGTGTAACTGCCACCTCATGCCCTCGACTTACAAGTTCATGAATCATGCGTAGTGTTGAATCCTGTTTTGGGTTAACACGTTCCCAAGGATACATAATAAAACAGATTTTCATTTTCACAGAATTATTTTTGTTGAATATTTAATTTCTTCCAATACTATTTGACTTTCGATATCGCTGATATTATGAATTGAAGCCACATCATTTACTAAGAAGTCTCGAAACGTTTTAATATCTGCGAATCGAACTTTGACGAGAAAGTCAAAACTTCCTGAGGTATGATAAAATTCTGTTACTTCCTCTAATTGTTCCATATTTTTAACAAACTCATTTCGTTTTTCTGAATGATGGTCTTTAATTGTAATGTTCATAAACACAATAATATTCTTACCCAACATATCGGCATCTAACAATGCGACATACTGTTTAATAATGCCAGAATTTTGTAGTTTTTTAATCCTTTCGTAGATAGGAGTAGTCGTCAAATATAGTTTTTTGGCCATTTCTTTGGCAGTCATTAGTGCATTCTCTTGAAGAATATTTAGAATTTTTTTGTCAGTACTATCCATTAAAAGTGATTTTAGCTACAATAAAAAGCAAACATAGCTAAATTTACTTAATTTACAATATGTTGTAGTTTATTACATTAATATAAATGAAATTTATACCAATAATCACCAATCAAAGATCATCGCCAATAGATGTTGAAGTCGAAGAAGATTCTGAATAAAACGGATTATTGAATAGAAACGGATCTTCATGTGAAGACATATAGCCAATAATAACAAAAAAAATAACAATGAAAAAAGTAACATTAACAATCGCAAGTATTTTAATCGCTGGAATTTTAATCGCACAGGATTATACACCTCCACCTAGCGCAGAAACATCATTCACAAAAAAGTATCCAACAGGAGTGGTTGACGAATGGATGGATGACGAAACTCAAATTGTATGCTATTTTGAGGATGATGGTAATTACGGAAGAGCGTTTTTTTCACCTAAAGGAAAGTGGATTAGTTCAGAATTTAGTTTAAGCGAAGATGACCTTCCTGCCAATGTATTGTCCGGTGTTCAAGAAAACTACAAAGGATTTGAAATAACAGGAGTGACTAAAAGAGAAGATACCAAACAAACTGTTTACGAAGTAGGCATCTACAACAATTCTACTGAACAGGACTTATTAATTACCCTCAACTCGAATGGGGAAATTGTAAAAGAGGAAGATCTAAATACTGAAGATTGATTCGAGTAAGTTCTAAGACAAAGATGTCGGAAGCATCAAAGCTTATGGCCGAACAGAAAAAGAAAAAACCATTGACAGAGTGGCTAGGGGTTGTAATTCTACTATTTATAATGATGTTACTTCTTCTAGCCCTAAGTCAATTAGCTAATTAGTGTGAGCCATGAAAAATATTGAACTAAAATACGTGGGATTTCAGAACAAGTACTATTGTTTTAAAGATGTGCTAGATTATAACATGCAATTTTCTGGGGCTAGAGTAGATTTAATTTATGATTTTAATTTGAGAGAAACTGCGAACGTCAATGTATGGTTTCAAATGTTCTATTTCTCATCATTTGATGGGGATAATGAATCAAAAATAATTTCGGATTACTGATTCCCCCAAAAAACACCAGAACGTAAATGGATTACGGTGTTTCACTTTAGTTTTGAAGAAAAAACAAGATGAATATATTAAGTTTTATGGAAGAATTTCCAACAGAAGAGGTTTGTAAGAATCATTTTAAACTTCAGCGAGAGCAAGAAGGTGTCAAATGTAAGAAATGCGGAAACATCCACCATTACTGGCTAAAAGCCAAGAATCAGTGGCAGTGTAGTAAATGCAATTTTAGAACCACCTTAAAAAGCGGTAGCATAATGGAAGGATCTAAAGTTGATTTTCACACGTGGTACAAGGCAATGGCTTTCATGACATACAGTAAGAAAACAATATCAGCAGCAGAATTACAACGTCAATTAAATCACCCAAAGTATGATACAATTTGGAGATTAATGCATAAAATACGTTCAGCTATGGGAAAGCGAGATGCCCTCTACCAGTTGGAGGGAGCAATAGAATTTGATGAAGGGTATTTTGAGAAAGCAACCTCACAAAAAGTAAAATTAAAAAGAGGACGAGGTAGTCAACGACAGATGAATGTTGCAGTTATGGCTGAATCTACACCGCTAGAAGATATTGAAACAGGCATAGAAAGTAGGCAATGCAGATACTTCAAAATGAATGTTCTCTACGACCATAATGCTCAAACAATCAATGATACAATAGAAGAAAATTTTCAAGAGAAGAGTATTGTGTTCTCTGATAAAAGTACCAGTTATATTGATATATCAGATTATGTTGAAATACATATGACTGAAAAATCAGATAAACAAGTAACAAAATCAACGCTCAAGTGGGTTCATATTGCAATTAGCAATGCAAAAAGAACATTACTTGGTGTTTTTCATAAGATTAAGGGAAAATATTTGCAACTTTATCTCAATGAGTTCTGTTACAAATTAAACCGCAGATACTTTGGTAGCAGAGTATTTGATAGACTTACACTTGCTGTCGCTAAATCTTACGGGTAAAATTTTGGGGAATCAGATTTCGGATTTATTAGTTCTACCCAATGAAATAATATTATAAAATAAGAACTGGTTAGAAGTATTAATATTCACCCAGCGAATAATGCTTAGTGGAAACTTTTAGAATGAAGATTTTTTATACCTAAATTCTCGGTGAGAATAAAATTCAAATGCATTGAGAGGATGAATTGCCACATTTTTTAAGTAAATACAGTTTTCTTTTTTGATGATTCACATTCTAATAGTACATTTCCGAATAACGCATAATATATTCTATCGGTTCTAGAAATCGATCATAACTATATTCAGTTTGATGTATTCAATGATTTAATATCACTCAAAAATTAATAGAACAGGCGTTGCATCAAAAGTTGAAACCCCAAATGAATCATGCTGAATGCGAATTACGCTGAGCTCATCGCGAATAATACGTATAACAAGATCTGAATCAATCGAGGATGTTTTATCGATAGTTAGGGCGTTTATACTCCTTCGGTTATTTGAGTAAGTAAGTTTAACAGGCGTATCAGCATCCTTTAGCTCGCTTAAATAACTTGCAATCAATGAATTTGACTTTTCATCAGTCTCCAAAAGGTTAAGTAAGTGTAATTTAACTTTAGCCTGTTTCTGTATAAAATCTGCAATTCCGATGGCAAGATCTAATCGTCGATAATTAAAGTTCGACGTGATCGTCACTTTTTCAAATGATGAAACGGAAGCTTTTTCAGGGATTAGTAAGAATGAAACTTTCTTCTTCGATAGATACCCCTCAATGAGATTAATATAAGAGCGAATAGCATTCGTACTTAAAAATGGAATAGTAAAAATAATGAGGTCAACACTACCCGCGACGACCTTACCTTTAATATTATACGCATAACTTTCAGGAGCGGAGTTTATCATTATAAACTGATCCAATGATTCACTTTTGCAATCAAACTCTGTCTTTAGTGTTTCAATTTCCTCGTTAAATTGAATCCACTTTTTTTTATTTACTACTCCCCATGCTCCAGAAGAACCAATAATTTCAATTTGAGACCCAAAGGTATTTGCCAAAGTTCTAATCAGTCTATACGAACTTCTGTTATCAAGTTCTGGGTTGATTGGAAATAATATTTTATCGAATACTACTATTTCATTTTTCATAACTGATAGGTTTATTTCTAATTCAATAAAGTGGATGTTAGACTTTAGACAAAAAAAAGTGAAATGGTAACAACACAATTGAAATAAACCTATTGTTTCCTTTGAAACGGCTCCTTTAATACCTAAGTTCACATACATATGAGAATTAGTGAGGCAAAGGATTTATCAGATGAGGAATTAGTGCATTTAGTTGCAAATGGAGAAAACAAATATTTTAAAGTTCTTCATGACCGTTATCGTGAGAAAGTGTATGCCAAATGCCTCACAATGACCAATCGCACTTCAGTTGCGGAAGATCAGACTCAAGAAATTTTAATTAAGGCTTTCAATGCCATTGAAACATATCGTGGACAAGCTAAGTATAGTACATGGCTCTATTCTATTACGTATAATCACTGCATCAATTATCTACGTGAAAATAAAAGAATAAAGTTCGATGATTGGGAAAGTTTATTGGAGATTCCTGATGACCCGAACGAAACAGAAGTGGTTCAAATTATGGACCTTCAAAAAGAGCGATTGACACTATTATTGGAACTTCTGAAACCAGAAGACAAAGCCATTTTAGTTCTGAAATATTGGGAAGGAATGGATTTAGAACGCATAAGATATATATTAAGTATCGAAACGGTACCTGCATTAAAAATGCGATTATTGAGAGCTCGAAAACGACTACGAGGCATATACAATCGTTTTCATCCTACTATCTAATCCTTATTTTTTTCGTTTCAATAACTGTTTCAATAGAATCTTTACTATAAAAGTGTTACTTTTTGTTTTATTTTTGTCATATATATACGTACGAAATATATCAAATAACCACATACACATATGAAAATTGTTGTTCTATCACGTAATCCAAAATTATACTCTACAAGAAGAATCGTAGAAGCTGGAGAATTAAGAAATCATGAAATGATCGTTATAGATCACGCGAAATGTGATTTAGTGATTGAAAAGAAAAATCCTCAAGTTTATTATAAGGGCGAAAAATTAGAAGGAATTGATGCGATTATACCTAGAATAGGTGCCTCAATTACTTTTTATGGTACTGCGGTTGTGCGCCAATTTGAAATGATGAAGGTTTTTTCGACATTAGAATCACAAGCATTGAATCGATCAAGAGATAAATTGAGAAGTTTACAAGTTTTGTCTCGAGCAGGTTTAGGAATGCCCAAAACTGCTTTTACAAATAACTCAAGTGAAGTCAGCTCAATAATTGAAAAGGTAGGTGGTGCACCATGTATCATCAAGCTCTTGGAAGGAACACAGGGAGTTGGTGTCGTATTAGCTGAAACAAAAAGTGCTGCTGAATCTGTATTAGAAGCTTTTCATGGTCTTCAGGCCAAAGTTATAGTTCAGGAGTTTATTGCTGAGGCAAAAGGAGCAGATATTCGTGCTTTTGTCGTTGATGGGGTTGTCGTAGGTGCGATGAAACGTCAGGGAAAAGAAGGAGAGTTCAGATCTAATTTACATCAAGGTGGTTCAGCAACAGTTCATGAATTAAGCGATGAAGAGGAAAATGCTGCATTAAAAGCTGCTAAATCTCTTGGGTTAGGTATCTGTGGTGTTGATATGCTTCAGTCTAATTCAGGACCAATGATTATGGAAGTGAATTCTTCTCCTGGTCTTGAAGGAATAGAAGGTGCAACCAATGTGGATATTGCAAAAAAAATCATCCGATATATTGAACGAAATGTCTAAGGAAGTAGTCATTCTGGGCGAGAAAATTCTACCGGGAAAAACATATCAATTAAAAATAGATATTGCAAGGTTACATACTCGGACAAAAATTGAGGTCCCAGTAATAATTAGTCGTGCAAAAAAAGAAGGTCCATGTGTTCTTATCAGTGCTGGGATTCATGGTAATGAGGTCAATGGAATAGAGATAGTAAGACAATTGGTCGCCAATAAATATAATGTTCCGGATGCAGGAATGACAATTTGTGTACCCGTATTAAATGTATTTGGTTTTATAATTAAAACGAGAGAATTTCCTGACGGGCGTGATTTAAATAGATTTTTTCCAGGTTCTAAATCGGGAACCTTGGCAAGTAAATTTGCGCATGTCTTTATGACTGAGCTGGTTACTTTCGCAGACTATTGTATTGATTTTCATACAGGAGGTGGTGATCGATTTAATTATTCTCAAGTTCGTATTTCTAAAGAGGATGAAGAGACTTTGAATTTAGCAAAAGTATTTGGTGCTAAATTCGTTAAATTATCCTCTATTCGAGAGAAATCATACCGTGATACAGCTACAAAACTAGGGAAAAAAGTATTGCTTTTTGAAGGTGGAAAATCACTTGATTTGGATAGAGAAGTCACAAGCTGTGGTCTTACAGGTGCTTTAAAGGTTCTAGATTATCTAGACATTAAAGCTATGCCTAAAGACTTTGTTCCCTTTGAGGAAAAAACCGAACAAGTACTTTTTGATAAATCAAAGTGGGTCAGAGCAAGTTACTCAGGAATGTATCGTTCAATTGTAAGAAATGGTTCGGAGATTAAAAAAGGTGATATAATTGGAACGATTACTGACCCATTTGGTTTTTTTGAAAGAAAGGTCAAAGCACCAGTTGATGGATATATTATTTGTTTGAATCATTCACCAATTGTTACAAATGGCGATGCTATTGCACATATTGCTATTGTTTATTAAAAAAAAAGAGTTAAATTAATTATTTGAAAAATTAACATTATAAACAATCGAACTAATTAAAATGGAAGCAGAGAAATATAGTGAAGGTGAGTCAATGTTTATAGTTGATTTTGATGATACGAATTATCAAGAATGGTATGCTGATTCAATCGAAAGTGCAAATAAATGCATGAACGAGAAAACGGCTACGTGGATCAATATTAACTGTTCCTGTAAATCGACTCTTATCGATGAATTAACTGAATATTTTGGTTTTAGCGGGATTGTCTCAACTAATTTATCGGATAACAATTCCTGTACACAATTGATGGTATATCCCGAATATGCATATCTATCATTTTTTAATCTGAATTTTAATCTTGAGAATTTCACATTATCTAATGATCGTATTTGTAGTATTCTTGGTAAGGAAATCATCTTGACATTTCAAGAAAACTCGGGGGCATTGTTTTTTCCAATCAGAGAGAAGATTAAGTCGAGTACAGGTATAGTTCGAAGAATGAAAATTGATTATTTGCAATATTTATTGTTAAACACAGTAGTGGAGAATATGCATAAGCAATTTGAAGACGTAAAACATCTGACAGCACAATTAGAGAAAGGAATTGAAGAAAAAAATAACGAGCAAATATTTCAATTAAAAAAAATGCTGATTGATTCTCGCGAGCATGTTCTGCCATTAGTAAATGCTTTAAGCAACATGAATAGAGCATCTGGGCTTATTGCATCGAGAATGATGATTTATTATGATGATTTACTTGCAAAAGCACAACGAAATTTCCGAACATTGGAATCTCAAATTGAGCAATTGAACAATATTCAGTTGTATCGTTACAGTTCCATTAATCAATAATTTCTGAAAGTTAAAATTGTAATCAATCATGTTTAATCAAGTACAAGACTATATCACGCATTGGCAAAAAGAGATTCTGATGATCTCAATTTTTGTTGGTGCTTTAATCCTATCCCGTTTTGTACGCTGGATGATAAATAGATCTTTTATCATCAGAAAAAGTAAAATTAAAGCCGACATTACCCGAGTTAAATTCTTTAAAAACGCTGTCTCTTTTGTTATTTGGTTGATTGCACTGGGAGGTATCATATCTCTAATCCCACAACTAAGAACACTTGCCGTAACTTTATTTGCTGGAGCTGGAATTTTAATTGCAATTATTGGATTTGCCGCACAAGAAGCTTTTTCAAATATAATTGGCGGTGTCTTCATTATTATTTTTAGACCATTTAGTGTTGATGATATGATTAAGGTAGGCAATCTAGAATATGGAATTGTTGAAGATATAACCTTAAGGCATACAGTAATTTTAAGTTTTCAAAACAAGCGAATAATAATACCAAATTCAGTTATTAGTTCTGATACGATTATCAATGACAGCATTGAAGATACTACTGTTCTCAAATTCATCGAAATCGGGATAAGTTACGACAGTGATCTTGATCTTGCCATCAAAATAATGCAAGAAGAAAGCGAAAAGCACCCATTTTCATTTGACAACAGAACCGTAAAAGAAAAGACTGATGGAGGGCCTGTAATTGAAGTAAGGCTTTTAGGCTTTGAAGATTCAGCAGTAGCTCTAAGAGCGTATGTTTGGTGTAAAGACCCGGTGGATGTGTTTAGAATGCATAGTGACATTAATAAAGCCGTTAAAAAACGATTTGATCTAGAGGGAATTGAAATACCTTTTCCACACAGAACGCTTGTATTTAAGAATAGAAATGAAAATCCTTTAACATGAAAAGAAACCAAAAGCAAAGAAAAACGGGTCTACTTCCTGGAACACTTGTGTATACTGGTGGACAGAAAATGGAAACTGTTGAAACGGAAGTTATTCATTTCGATAATGAAATACAAAAAAGAAAGATATTTGATTATTCAGCGCTTTTAAATTCAAAATGGAATGATTCAGGAGTTAATTGGATAAACATTGATGGCCTGCATGATGTTGAGAAAATAAAAAAAATAGGAGATGCATTTAATTTGCATTACATTCTATTAGAAGATGTACTTTCTGTAAATCAAAGGTCTAAAGTGGAGTTTTATGAAGACTGTACATTTATGTCTATAAAAATGTTTCATCTTAATGGTGAGGGGGAGATTGATTCAGAGCAGTTGAGTCTTGTTCTAAAGGGAAATACTTTGATTTCTTTTCAAGAGAAGGAAGGAGATGTGTTTAACGGCATTAGAAAAAGTATAGAAGAGAATTTAGGAAAGGTTCGTAAGAAGAAGGCTGATTTTCTTATGTATAGATTGTTAGATGTTATTGTAGATAACTACTTTTTAATTCTAGATGATTTTGAATCAAAAATTGTACTTCTAGAAGATAAATTGGATCAGAATGAAATTGTTGATTTGGATAGATTAATAAGAAATCTTAAAAAACAAGTTTCGATTTTCAGAAAAGATATCCGGCCTATTTTAGAATCTTCTCAGCGATTATTGAAAGAGGATCTGCAAATAATAGAAGAGCCAACAAAGGTATACTTGAATGATGTCCATGATCATTTATCACAAATAGTGGATGAATTAGAGATTCAGCGTGAAAATCTTATTTCGCTTACGGAACAATACCATTCATATCAAGGAATGAAATTGAATAATGTAATGAAAGTCCTTACAATCGTTTCGACAATTTTTATTCCCTTGACTTTTGTTGTTGGTGTATATGGAATGAACTTTAAGAACATTCCAGAATTGTCTTGGGACTATGGATATTTTATGATATGGGGATTGATGATATGTATTACGGTGTTCATGATTTTCTTATTCCGGTCAAAAAAATGGTGGTAAAATCAAATTAGAAATATGCAGAAAAAGAATAAAAAATATAAAGACATTGTAGTAAATATTTTCAGCGAATTTGAGAATTACATTACCATCGGTCTTTCAGTAGTGATAGGGTTTATGATTATAATGTCCTTCATTCGAGTGTCACAACAATTTTATCATCTCTTTTATGCTGATTTCATTGATTCTAAAGTCATTGTGTTCAATGATTATCAAGTTCTTTTTGGTAGAATTATGACCCTATTAATTAGTTTGGAGTTTTTAGCTTCAATTCTTAAAGTCTTAAAAACACATGAGATTAAAATATTAGTTCAGGATGTAATATTGATTACTGCTATGGCGATTGCAAGAAAGCTTATAATTTATGATTACGAACGCCATGAGCCAATGCAAACACTGGTGTTAGGTGCTATCTTATTAAGTCTTGGTTTGTTCTACTTTCTAATTCGTTCAGAAACTAAAAAACCTATTGATTAGCCAAATAAAAATATCACAGCACCTCAAAGTCATCTAAACTGGCAGCGACATAAGCCCATTAAAAGGTAATATCCCGTCAACACGCCATCACTAGAACTATCAATGAAAAGCTTAGCATTTGGTCCAGCTGCGATTGTCAGTTTTGTGATGCAGGCCTTGCGAAGCAACGGAAATTTCATCGATCGATTGTCCGTGAAGCTGTTGAAGTGAGAAAAAGCAAGAGATAATAATCCCATGGCCAGGATTATACAAAACCATATTTATGAAAAACTGGAGTTACTACATTTAACAGGACAGTTTAGTTAAGATAGTTGAGTAATTATTAACTATTTTTAAATTAGACAGATGAAAACAAGAAAAAAGTTCAGCAAAGAATTTAAGCTGAAAGCTATTGAAATGAGTAACAAGAGTGATTGCATAAAAGATGTTGCAATTAGTTTGGGGATACGTGAAGGGTTATTGTATCGCTGGAGAAAAGAGTTCTATCAAAAAGAAGGAGAAGTATTTTCAGGTCCTGGAGTTGTATCAACGCTTCAAGATGCTGAAAAGGAAGAACTACGACGATTGCGTAAGGATAACCGTGATTTGAAATTAGAACGTGATATATTAAAAAAGGCGGTAGGCATCTTTTCCAAGAACGACTGAAACGATATGAGTTTATCAAGGAGCACCGTTATATGTTCCCAGTTGAAAAGATGTGTAAAGTATTGCGGTTGAGTCGAAGTAGTTATTATGGCTGGAGGAATCGCAAGCCCTCAAGACGAGAACAAGAAAACAAAGTTTTAGAGATAATGATTGCTGAGGTTCATTTAAAAAGTAGAGGAACATATGGAAGTCCACGAATCAGTCGGGAGTTGAAAGAGCTTGGTTTTCAAGATTCTAAACCAAGGGTTGCTCGAACAATGAAATCAAATGGTATTCAAAGTAAGATTAGAAAGAAATGGAAGGTAACCACTAATTCAAATCATAAATATCCCATTGTAGCCAATAAGTTGAATCGAGAATTTACAACAGAAAACCCAAATGAAGTTTGGATGTCAGACATTACATATATCGCAACAAAAGAAGGTTGGTTATATCTGACTGTAATTTTGGATTTATGGGATAGAAAAATCATTGGTTGGGCACTCAGTAAGACAATGTACGCCAAAGATACTGTCGTTCCAGCTTGGAAAATGGCAAATAATAATCGTAAGATTGATACAACATTAATCTTTCATTCAGATCGTGGAATACAATACGCATGCAAGGAGTTCGCTAGTCACCTTGACAGAAATGAACTAGTAACACGAAGCATGAGTAGAAAAGGAGACTGTTGGGATAATGCTGTGGCTGAAAGCTTCTTTAAAACGCTAAAAACCGAGTTAGTATATCACCAAGATTACACTTCTAGAAAACAAGCCGAATTAGCCGTGTTTGATTACATAGAAACCTGGTATAACAGGCAAAGAAGACATTCCGCTTTAGGTGGATTTAATATTTTAGAATTTGAACAATTGAATTACAAAAAACAAGTAGCTTGATATACCTTAACTAATTTGTCCAGTTTTTTGTAGGAATTCCAGTCTTTAATTGTAATGTTCATAAACACAATAATACTCTTACCCAACATATCGGCATCTAACAATGCGACATACTGTTTAATAATGCCAGAATTTTGTAGTTTTTTAATCCTTTCGTAGATAGGAGTAGTCGTCAAATATAGTTTTTTGGCCATTTCTTTGGCAGTCATTAGTGCATTGTCTTGGAGGATTTCAAGTATTTTCTTATCGGTAGCATCCATATTTAGGGAGTTTATCTGCTTATACCTAAATTAGCAGGTAAATTTACTTAAATTAGAATAGAATAAAAACAATATGCCTTTTTTAACTCAACTTTACACTATTAATCACGGACTATGAATAGAGTAATTAAAAACTATTTAAAATTAAACTCTATGCTTCGAGACGAAGTCTATATAGGGTATTTGGAAGGTGAACTTGAGAGAACAGCCTTCCCATATAAAGGAAAAATTACGGATGGCATTATCTACCAATACGAAGACATTATTTATTTAATTCCAATCTCAACCATTGTCGCTGGGCGATCAGGCTCTTCAGATGATTCAGATGATGATGACAAACAATCTTCGGAAATTGAAGATGAATTACACCTCGATGAAGAATAGATACATAGATTTTATCGAGCAGTCATTCGACTTCCCCCAAGAAGAGTTTAAGTTAAAAGACCAGCTGTCTCTTGTATGGCAAGGTATTAATATTGAAGCGCTAATTCACCAGCACGGCACACCTTTAAAACTTCGTTATTTACCTAAAATATCAGAAAATATTCAACTCGCAAAAAAGTGGTTTAATCAAGCCATTGAGGAGCACGGTTATTTGGGAGAATACCATTACAGCTATTGCACAAAAAGCTCACACTTCAGTCATGTCCTGAATGAAGCATTAAAAAATGATATTCATATAGAAACCTCCTCGGCGTTTGATATTGAAATAGTTAAAAAACTAAAAAATGAAGGCAAGATCAATGATAAAACATTTGTCCTTTGCAATGGCTTTAAACGGGATAAATACATAGATAATATTGTAGAACTTATTAATTCGGGTGAGTACAGCTGTATTCCAATAATTGATAACTATGAAGAGATTCACCTTCTTCTTCAAAAAGCGAATCGAAAATTTGACATAGGAATCCGCATTGCATCCGAAGAAGAACCAAAGTTTGAATTCTATACAAGTCGGTTAGGGATAGGCTATAAAAGCATTGTTCCGTTTTATAAACGTGAAATAGAAATCATACCAAGTATTAAATTAAAAATGTTGCATTTTTTTATTAATACCGGAATTAAGGATAATGCATACTATTGGAATGAGCTACAAAAGAGTTTGAACGTTTATGTTGAGTTAAAAAAGATTTGTCCAACGCTTGACAGCTTAAATATTGGAGGTGGATTCCCAACCAAAGATTCTCTTGGGTTTGAGTACGATTACCAGTACATGGTTTCTGAAATTATCTTGCTGATTAAGACCGTATGTGATGAAGGGCAAGTTCCAGTTCCGAACATTTTCACAGAATTCGGATCATTTACGGTAGGTGAATCGGGAGCGATACTCTATGAGATTTTGTATCAGAAACAACAAAACGACCGAGAAAAATGGAACATGATCAATTCGTCTTTCATAACAACACTGCCTGATTCATGGGCAATCAGCAAGCGATTCATAATGCTACCAATTAATCATTGGGACAAACCTTATGAGCGAGTTTTACTTGGTGGATTAACATGTGATAGCGATGACTATTACAACAATGATCAACACGTGAATGCTATATATTTACCCCTGTTCCCAAGAAATAAACCTTTGTATATTGGTTTTTTCAACACAGGTGCTTATCAAGACACGCTAGGTGGCTTTGGAGGACTTCAACATTGTTTAATTCCACAGCCTAAGTATGTTCTGATTAATAAAACGGAAACAGGAGAAATAAAAACAGAAGTCTTCGCCGAAGAGCAAAGTTCAAAAAACTTTATGCAATTATTGGGTTATGATTAATGATAAAACATTCGCTGGAATACCAATTGAAAATGCATATTACGAAAGCAGTAAGATTGTTTTAATTCCTGTTCCCTATGATGGAACAAGTACATATGGAAAAGGAGCAGATAAAGGGCCTGATGCCATTTTAAAAGCTGCGGATAAAATGGAGCTTTATGACATAGAAACCAAGTCAGAGGTTTATTTACAAGGAATTTATTTAGCTCCTTCTGTAACGGTTAATTCTAGTCCAGACGCTATAGTAAAAGCCGTAGAATCAACAGTTGATAAATACTTAGACACAGAAAAATTTGTAACAATTCTGGGCGGAGAACACTCAGTTAGTATAGGCTCAATTCGTTCATTTAATAAAAAGTTTGAAGATTTAACGGTACTTCAATTAGATGCCCATTCAGATTTACGACCCATATACGAAGGTTCAAAATATAACCACGCTTGTGCAATGTATGAAGCATCGCACACAACGAATTTGGTGCAAGTAGGCATTAGAAGCATGGCTTCAGAAGAGATAAAATACTTACACGAAGAAAACTTGTTCACATCATACGATATTCGTTGCAACAAATACTGGCAAGAAGACGTCATCAATTGTCTAGGTCAAAATGTGTATATCACTATTGATTTAGATGCTTTTGATCCATCGATTATGCCATCAACAGGAACGCCAGAACCAGGAGGATTACTTTGGATAGAAACCTTGGACTTACTGAAGAAAGTGTTTTTGAACTCTAACGTTGTTGGTTTTGATATAGTAGAATTGGCCCCTAAAGAAGGGTTTGTAGCACCAGATTTTATGACGGCAAAACTCTACTATAAACTATTATCTTATAAATTTCATTTAGAATGGGACAAGAAATAAAAAAATTCATTAAAAAAAATTTTCTACACTTTAATGCAGCTTCATTGGTTGATGCCGCCAAAGGATACGAAAATCATTTGGAAAAAGGAAAAAAAATGCTCATTTCTTTAGCGGGCGCAATGAGCACTGCCGAGATTGGTATTTCACTTGCTGAAATGATTCGTCAAGAAAAAGTACATATAATTTCCAGCACAGGAGCTAATCTAGAGGAAGACATTATGAATTTAGTAGCACATAATAGTTATGAACGAATACCTCACTACCGAGATTTAACCCCTAATGAAGAATGGGGTCTTCTCAAACGTGGACTAAATCGTGTTACCGATACATGCATACCTGAAGATGAAGCCTTTCGTAGACTTCAAAAACATGTATTTATTATCTGGAAAGAAGCCGAACGAAAAGGCAAACGCTACTTTCCACATGAGTTTATGTACCAACTTTTACTCTCGGGAGTTTTAGAGCAGTATTACGAAATAGATAATAAGGATTCTTGGATGCTTGCAGCAGCGAAAAAGAATCTACCAATTATTGTTCCTGGGTGGGAAGACTCTACGCTGGGAAATATATTTGCTTCTTATTGTTTGAAAGGAGAATTAGACCCCTCAACAATGAAGTCAGGAATTGAATACATGATGTGGTTGGCGGATTATCATACGACTCATGCTGGAGAAGAAGGGATAGGATTTTTTCAAATTGGAGGTGGGATAGCTGGCGATTTTCCTATTTGTGTAGTTCCAATGCTCTACCAAGACATGGAAAGAAAAGACACACCATTTTGGAGTTATTTCTGTCAAATTTCCGATTCAACAACAAGTTATGGTTCATATTCTGGAGCAGTTCCAAACGAGAAAATAACCTGGGGAAAGTTAGATATTGATACTCCAAAATTTATAATTGAATCCGACGCCACGATTGTTGCACCACTCATTTTTGCCTATCTACTTAATCAATAAAACCACTTAAATAACCAAATATGATAAGTTTATTTCATTTAGCCCTCCCCATCAAAAATCTACAAAAAACAAAAGAATTCTATGTTGATTTATTGGGATGTACAATAGGTAGAGAATCGTCAAATTGGATGGATTTTAATTTCTTGGGTCATCAATTAACAGTGCAAGTTAATCCAGAAGCAGTGTGCTCATTTCCGATTTACAGAAATGAGAAAAGTGCGTTTCCATTTTATCATTTTGGGGCGGTATTACCATGGAAGGACTGGCACGATATGGAAGTAAAACTCAAAGAAAGTAAGATAGAATTTCTTATTGAACCTAAAATAGTTTTTAGAGGAGAAGTTGGAGAACAAAAAACAATGTTCGTTGAAGACCCTAATGGATATGGCATCGAGTTCAAAACGTTTGAACAAGATGATCAGGTATTTAAATCTGCTTAATGTTTATGGTAAAAAAAAGAAAACCACTAACAGAATGGCTAGTAGTTGTGATTCTATTATTTATAATGATGTTACTACTTCTAGTTCTAAGTCAATAGCAATTTAGCATGAAAAATATAGAACTAAAATACGTGGGATTACATAACAAGCATTATTGCTTTAAAGATGTATTTGACAATAATGTTCGTTTTTCTGGAGCTAGGGCAGATTTAATTTATGATTTTGTTCTAAGAGAAACAACCAATATAAATGTATGGTTTCAAGAATTCTATTTCTCAACATTTGATGGAGATAATGAATCAAAAATAATTTCCGATTTATTAATACTACCTAATGACATAGCACTATGAGAAAAGAACTAGTTAGCAAGACTTTTAAAACACTCATATTTGACCTCAATGGAACAATCACAGGGAGAGTGTCAGAGCACCCTGACCACATTGTTTTTAGAGATAAATACATAAAGGAAAAATTGGGAAAATCGCCTTCTGTGAAGCTTCCAAACTCAACAACTCTGGCGCTTCAAATTTGTGGACTAAATCCTAAAAAGTATTATTCGCATAGAAATTCAACAATAGATTGGAATCTTTTTCATCAATATGTCGAATCAAATGTATTAGCGATTATAAGACTAAAAGAAGAAGGCTACAAATTAGTTCTCTATACAGATTGCCTGGAAGTGCAAATAAAGGGAACTCTAGAGGTGCTTAGAATGGCTAATTTGTTTGATCTTATAATTTCTGAAGAATTTAATTTAAAGAAACCTTCTCCCAAAGTATTTAAGTTTATTAGCGAAAAATTTGGATGTTCATATAGCGATATGTTAATGATAGGAAATGATTATTATAAGGATTTGATGCCTTTAAAAATACTTGGTGGGAGTATAATTCAAATTGAAGGAGAACAAGAATTGCCAATATTTTTAGAGTTTATTCTAGAAAAAGGCAATCGTATCAGAGAATAGAACTTTATCGTATTGAAAATCAGAATAGAATTTAAATAAGAGGATTTTTCATGAACTCAGATATTGGTTATTCAACAACATTAAATAGAGGTGCCATTTTGAATAACGCTAATCTAGTAAATATGCTAGACTGACCTTAATAGGTCTTTTGTTAGTGACACTATTTTTTACATATCAAACCTCCAAAGTTGGCTTTGATTATAATTTTGAAAAATTTTACCCTACAGATTATGCTGAAACAGAATTTTTCTATGAATTTCGAGACAAATTTCAATCGGACAATGACTTCTTGTTAATAAGCATCGAAAATAAATCAGGTGTTTTTGATTTAAAATTTCTAAAAAAAGCAGGTCTATTTACGAATGAGTTAAGTAAGTTGAAATACATTGATTCGGTAAGCTCAATAACCAATCAAAGGGAATACTTTATCAACTTGTCGACCACTCATAAACAATTGATCGATTTTGAAAATGTAGATTTGAAGCGCGATTCAATTAGAATTTATTCGAAGCCTGAGCTCATTAATAGTTTTATCACAAAAGATGCAAAATCCATATGTGTTTTTGTAAAGCATCAAGATTTTCTAGCAAGAAAATATAGCGGTGGGCTCTTGGATAAAATTGAAACATTGTCGAACAAATATGGTTTTTCCAACACGCGGATTGTTGGAAGAATAATAGGGCAAAAGTATTACATCAAAAAAATGATGGATGAGATGCTTTTCTTTGTTGCGTTGAGTACAATTCTCATCATTATTTTTCTTTTCGTAGCCTTTCGTTCGATTTGGGGAATAATTATTCCACAACTAGTCATTTTAGGCGGAATGATCTGGCTTATAGGAACTATGAGTTTGTTCAATCAACCTATCAATATTATTTTGACTGTTCTTCCGTCTGTTATGTTTGTTGTTTCTATGTCAGATGTAATTCACCTTGTCTCCAGTTATTTAGATGCCCTTCGCACTGAAGACAGCACATTGGATGCAATCAAAATGGCAGTTCGAGAAGTAGGAATGGCAACCTTACTTACATCAATTACAACTTCTATCGGTTTCTTTTCATTGGTATTCGTCCGTGTAGAGCCAATTCAGGTATTTGGTATTATAATGGGTGTCGGCGTATTAATTGCCTTTGTATTGACTTTTGTTACTCTTCCTGCATTGTTCTATTTCTTTCCTGGCCCTAAATATGTAACAAAGGAAAAGCAAGATCATTATTGGAGAAAAAGACTCGAAAAGTGGTTTGTAATTGTTTTGAAAAGAAAAAAATTAATAATCGTATTTAGTACGATCGTTGTGGCAATTAGTGTCTATGGTTTGTTCCAAATTAAGACGAATAATTTACTAATGGATGACCTAGACAAAAGTGATCCTCTAAAACAAGATTTCAATTACCTAGATGCACATTATGGAGGAGTACGTCCAGTAGAATTGGCGATAACAATTAAGTCGGACTCACTAGATGTGTGGGACAAAGATGTACTTCGAACAATAGATACAGTTCAAACCTATTTGGATGAAAAATATGGTTTAACGGTTAAAAGCTCTCTTGTTTCAGGAATCAAAATAGTGCACAGATCCATGTATTCAGGATTGCCCGAATATTATGCCTTACCAACACAAAAAACAAAGTGGCGCGACATAAAACGGATCATTACTGCGCCTAGTGTCCAAGGTCTTTATCGAATGCTAGTTGATTCAACAGGGAAAACGATGAGAATTAGCGGAACTATTCCTGATTAGGAAACATTAAGGTAACGAAGAAAGATGAAAACCTCAGAAAGTATTTGGAGACAAAAAGGATGAATGGGGAAATAGATTATCAACTTACAGGAACAGCTCATTTAATTGATAAAAATCTGAGTTATCTTTCTACAGGTATAGTTAAAGGACTTCTGTTATCTATTTTAATAGTGTCTTTATTGATGGGACTAATCTATCGCTCTGTGAGTATATTGATTATAAGTTTGTTACCGAATTTAGTTCCGTTGGTCGTTATAGCAGGAATAATGGGGTTTATGGGTGTAGAATTAAAAATTTCTACGGCAATTATTTTCGCAATCGCATTTGGGATTGCTGTTGATGACACCATACATTTTCTTGTTAAATTTAAATTTGAGTTGATGAAGGGTAGAACAAAAGTCTATGCACTTAAACGAAGTTATTTGACAACTGGAAAGGCAATGATACTGACAACATTTGTTCTTTGTTCAGGATTCGCATTGTTAGGTTTTTCTAGCTTTCTTGGAACATTTTATTTAGGAATATTGATCTGCATAACTTTGTTTGTAGCGTTTATTGCAGATTTAACTTTATTGCCAGTATTGATTTTATTGTTTTACAAGCCCAAAAAGAAGTGAGTATAAAAATTTGATAACGCTGGGTTCAAACCTGAATTATAAATTTTCAATAAAGTTAAGCCAATCAATGCTTTGTTCCTTATTCAATACACGAGGAAATTTAATTTGTGCACCAGATTTCCCTTTGGATTCTAAAAAATGATAGAAATTTTCAACCGGAAGAACCATTAATGAAGGGTTCTTTAAGTTGATAGACCGAGCACACTTATAATCGTCATTTATTTCAAACAATTTTTGATCGATTTCTTCTATTATTTTTTCTGTGTCAATTTCAGAATTTGTTCCCAAAAACCAATGATGACGCATGGTTTCTTCATTAGCGTAAATCGTAAATTCAGTGATTTCTATTTTTGACTTTTTACATACAAAACTCAACGCCTGGTTAATATTATCAAGACTAAGGTGCTCTCCACATAAGCTCAGGTATTGTTTAATTCTACCTGTTAGTATTATTTCTCTTTGTTCCACATCAGTAAATTGCACTAAATCACCAATCATATACCTCCACAAACCGGCATTGGTTGAAACAACCAAGGCATAATTTACAAATGGCATTACTTCGTTAAGTGTTAGTGCTAAATGCTCGTCTTTTAGCGAACCATTTTCGTCAAAATAATCCGAATTAAAAGGGATAAACTCGAAAAATACACCTGCATTTAGCAATAGTTGCATTCCTTTTCCACATGCCGTGTGCTGATAGGCAAAATAGCCTTCTGAAGAAAGATAAGTGTCTAGCAAGATTACCTCCTTTCCGAAAATTTTTTCTAGTCGAGAAGTATATGGCTCAATAAAAACCCCTCCGTGCACATAAACTTCAAAGTTTGGCCAAATCTCGTGAATGTTTTTCAAGTTATAATGATCAACAATTCTTTCCATGAGCAAAATACACCAGCTTGGTACACCAGCAATAATACTGATATTCCATTCTGGAGCTTTCTTTACCATCATGTCCAATTTTACTTTCCATCTGCTCTCCTTGGTAATTTTGTTACCAGGCTTTGTGAAAGGAGTAACTATAAACGAAGAATATTTCTTGAGGATTCCACTAAGATCACCTTCCAGATACTGTCCCTTTTTTGTAAGCCTGGAACTGCCCCCAACTGCTAATAAGTTTCCGCCATAAAATTTACTTGACAAATTTAACTCATGCAACATGGCTAACTGTCCAACACTAGATTTTTGGAAGGATCGGATCATCTGATTAGTAATAGGAATACGCTTGCTAGGAGAGCCCGTCGTACCAGATGAAAGCGCATAATGTCTGATTCTCCCTGGCCAAGTGTGATCTTTTAATCCAAGCATTCCACCTTTGAGCCATTTCTCATAAAACTCGTCATATTCTGTGACAGGCACATTTATTTGATATGACTTAATAGGGTCTTCCGACTTAAGAATTTCAACAAATTTATGACTAACACCAAATGTAGTCCTGTTCGCGATTTTTAGAAGGTTGATTAAGTCTTCCGTCCATACCCGGGTTTTCCCTACTTTTTTCTGAACTTTTCGATAAACAAGTCCATTTGTTTTTTTTAAAAATGTTCCAATAATTTGCATCGGCATCTGTTTTTGAACTGTTGTTGTATTTAAACAAAAAATTCGAAGTAATATTACGCAAAAAGCACAAAATTTAAGTCATTTTTCTTTCTATAAATAACTCCGGTGTTCTTTTAATCAACATAATAGTCTCTGATCTGATTATGCAATGTTATTAACTTTATTCATCTTGTTTGATTTAAATCACTGCTTATTTTAATAACTTTAGCGTGTCTTTGAATTGTGCCACATTTGTGTATATAGCATTCAAAAGCCTATAAATCACTAATATTTTATAAACTTGTCTCGGAAAGTAAAATCATATTTTTATGTATTATTAGCTATAATCAGAACAATGCAACAAAGAATAAACGAGGCAACAAAAAAAGTTATTTTAAATGAACAAATTATTATTTTTATTTCTCTTTATGAACACAATTTCAAGTGCGCAATCAACCAACATCTATGACTATACTTATATAGACATCAATGGAAAGGAAGTTCAACTTTCTCAATTTAAAGGAAAAAAAATGCTATTTGTAAATGTAGCTTCTAAGTGTGTTTACACTCCCCAATATGATCAACTACAAGAGCTTCATGAGAAGTACAAGGAACAACTAGTAATTATTGGCTTCCCTAGCAACCAATTTTTAAAACAAGAGAAGGGCAGCAACTCTGAAATAAATTCTTTTTGCAAGAAAAACTATGGAGTAGAATTCATAATGGCTTCTAAAATTGACGTGAAAGGCAAGAATCAACACCCCATATATCAGTGGTTGACGAGAAAAGAGTTGAATAAAGTCAAAAAGAGCAAAGTCAAATGGAACTTTAATAAATACCTTGTCGACGAGAAAGGAGAATTACTTGCCCGCTTTAAAAGTAAGATAAAGCCAACAGACGAGAAACTTGTTAATTTGATTCTTAAGAAGAATAAGCAGGCTAAAATTTAAATAAAAAAAGCCCTGTCAATTTAACAGGGCTTTTTAAGTAATTTAACAATACTCATTATAAGCTCCCGCTAAATTTTCAGCAATCATTTCGGCTGTTGAGCCTTCAATGTGGTGTCTTTCTAAAAAGTGAACCAACTTACCATCTTTAAACAAAGCAATTGATGGAGACGAAGGAGGGTAAGGCAAGAAATGCTTTCTTGCTTGTTGAGTCGCTTCACCATCAACGCCAGCAAAAACCGTTGCTAAAGTTGTGGGTACTTTAGCATTTGTAATGGAGATTTTAACTCCAGGTCGCATGTTGCCCGCCGCACAGCCGCAAACAGAATTAACAACCATTAAAAGGCTCTCGCCACTATTTTCTATTAATTCATCAACCTCAGAAGCAGACGTTAGCTGGTTAAAGCCAACAGACGTTAAGTCTTCTTTCATGGGTTGAACTAATTCTGGTGGATACATAATTTATGTGTTTTATTTTAGTGTAAAGATAAGGTTTATTGTTAGAAAAAAAGAGCATTATAGTGTTGGATTATTTTAGAGATCTCTACTTAACGAATCGTTGAATGTTAACTTCCTTATCTAAAGCCTTTTCTTCTAATAAATAGTCAACAAATTCTTCGGAGAGAAGAGGGGCAATCATATAACCTTTCGCCCCCATTCCATTAAATATATGATAATGAGAATGGTTAGGATGAGTCCCTAGGGTTGGTCTTCTATCTTTTACGGTTGGTCGTACTCCAGCAACTTGCTCAATAATTTTTACCTTTTCGTCAGTAATAAAAGAAAGATTTTCAAGAATGTGCAATTTAGATTCTTCTGTAATGTGAGTCGTTGTATTGTGCCACTCATAAGTTGACCCAACCTTAAAAATTTGTTTTCCTTTTGGTAGAATGAAACATTTTCTATTTAACGATACGTTTTCTGGTAAACTTTTAGAATGAACGGTTAAAACTTGTCCCTTCGTAGGATCAATAGGTATATCATTAAAAAAAGGGTTTTCTTTGCTTAAATAACCTTGGCAGAAAATCACACCATTATATGAAGTGTCGTTGTATGTTGAATTGTGAAGTTTTGTAAAGTTAAACTCCTCATTAATCACAATTCCCTTTTCCTTAATAAGAGTTAAGGAAGCCTTAAAAAAGGTGTCAAAATCTACAAAATAAGTTTCTTTTACTCTCCCAGATCCGAATGGGTTTTCCCCTTCAGAATAACTATAATCTTCTTCAGAAACAGCTGTCATATACTGACTAAAATCTTTCCGTGTTTCTTTCTTCAACCAAAAATCGCGTTCTTGTTCTGAAGAAAACAACCGACGTATTGGGACAGGGTGAAAAAAGGTTGTATTTGTTTCTTTTTCAAGTTCTCTATAAAATGTTTTTAAGTACGGCAGAAACTCATCCACCCTCCAACTTTTGGTCATTCTGCGGAAAACCAATGGATTAATCATCCCCACAGCAACACGAGAGCTAACATTTTTTTGATTGTCGACCAGCGTAACGGAGCACCCTCTTTTTAACAACTGTAAACTCACACAGATCCCAGAAAGCCCGGCACCCACAATAAGCATTGATTTTTTATTTTTCATAATTTATAATTGCATAGGCACTCGAAACCTCTAGCACCTGTTCCTCTATGAACTCATTTCGCAATTGCTAAAGTCGCGACACTAATCATTATTTCAGGGTGAACTTTTCGAATTGCATTTGCCATTGCTTCTATTGTTGATCCGGTTGTAATTACATCATCTACAATAAGGGCGTGTTTATAATTGGTAATGGAAGATTTTATTTTAAATATTTCACTCACATTATCCCACCGCTGAAAGCGGGATTTCTTTGTTTGTGTTTCTGTGTGTTTTGTTCTAACTATAGATTTTAAGTCTAATTTTTTACCAAAAGTTTCACAAATACCTATTGAAAGGGCATCACTCTGATTGTAACCTCGGATAAACTTCTTTTTTGGGTGCAAGGGAACAGGAAAAACAACATCCACGGAGTCTAAACTCGCTGTTTTTAATAAATTTAGTCCCATCTCTTTGCCATAATGTATCCCCAATTGTGGATTGTCCTTATATTTCAAAGAGAAGAGAATGTTTTGAGGAGTTTTGTTTTTTTCAAAGAAAAAGTGAGCGTATGTTTTAGTTACCTCCAGTCTTCCCCAAAAAAGTTTATCCATACTACTTGGCTCTTCATATAAATGAAAGTTGGTAAGAGAAATGTTTTCATTGCAGAAGTTACAAGTAAAGTTTTCAGAAAAAGAAAGTTCATGCTCACAAACCAAGCATTGGTTAGGATAAATTAAATGAAGAAAATCATTTGCGATTTGCATAGAAAATAAAAGTACAATAAATAAAACACAGAAAAAACTAAACCGTTTTAATTTAAATTCTATTCTGAAAGATAGGCCAACAAACAGTTTTATATTCTATTCACAAATCATTGTTTACAACAATCAAAACATGCTGCCTTTTTTGGCTTAATTATGCCGTATTTTTATAGAACCAATTTAAAACACTTAATGCTAAAGGATTAAGACCAAAATGCATTTTTTGTCGACAAAACAAACATCAAGAACTGTGAATATCTTTATGCAGACTGTTGATAAACTAAAAAGGTCTAAGTCTAAAGGGTTTGAGTGTACAAATGTTAATAACATCAATAAATTGTGGATTTCTTCATTTGGTAAATGAAAGATTTTTGACAATTTTTGTATGCCTCTAAAGCGGAAATCAAACGCATTACCTGCTTCGGATTTTAATTAGAGGAAACGACGCCTTTTTGAAGTTAAAAAACAAAAAAAAAGACTTTTTTGTATAGGAATTTATTCGCTAAATAGTAAGAAAAATGGAAAAAGAAGAACCAATATTAAAGGAAAATAAGAACAGATTTGTTTTATTTCCAATCGTTCATGATGATATTTGGAAAGCCTATAAGACACAAGAAGCATCCATTTGGACAGCAGAAGAACTGGACCTTTCACAAGATATTTATGACTGGGCAGAAAAGCTGAATGATGACGAACGTTTTTTTATTGAGCACATTTTGGCATTTTTCGCAGCATCTGACGGCATTGTTAACGAAAATCTAGCAGAGAATTTTGTTAAAGAGGTTCAATACACAGAGGCAAAATTTTTCTACGGCTTCCAAATCATGATGGAAAATATTCATTCGGAAACTTATTCTTTATTAATTGACACTTACATTAAAGACGACAAACGAAAAGATTATTTATTCAACGCATTAGAAACGTTTCCGCCGGTTAAGAAGAAAGCGGAATGGGCATTGAATTGGATTGATAACGGATCATTCGCAGAGCGACTAGTAGCTTTTGCAGCAGTAGAAGGAATTTTCTTTTCAGGATCTTTTTGCTCTATCTTTTGGTTGAAGAAAAGAGGACTTATGCCAGGTCTTACTTTTTCTAACGAGTTAATTTCTCGTGATGAAGGAATGCACATGGAGTTTGCGGTGTTACTTTATAACGATCACCTCGTTAATAAATTACCGAAAGAAAAAATACAAGAAATTATAACTGTAGCGGTTGATATTGAAAAAGAATTTATTCTTGAATCATTGCCGGTTAGATTAATTGGAATGAATGCAGATTTAATGTCACAATATATCGAGTTTGTTGCCGATAGATTGTTAATCGAATTAGGCAATGAAAAGGTGTATAACGCAACCAATCCATTTGATTTTATGGATATGATTAACCTCCAAGGGAAAACAAACTTTTTTGAAAAACGAGTTGGAGAATATCAAAAAGCAGGCGTTTTAAACAACGACGGCAACACAACATTTACAATAGACGAAGAATTTTAATAAAACCATTGACAACACCAAAAACAACTAAGCGCCCATGTATGTAGAAAAAAGAGACGGAAGAAAAGAAGCTGTAAAATTTGATAAAATTACAGCTCGTATTGTGAAGATGTGTTATGGACTTGACCCTTTGGTATCTCCCGAAGCAGTTGCAATGAAAGTAATTGAAGGGTTGTTCGACGGGGTTACAACAACACAGTTAGACAATCTTGCGGCGGAAGTGGCAGCAGCGAAAACAATTGATCATCCAGATTATGCATTACTTGCGTCTAGAATCTCAGTTTCCAACCTGCATAAGGAAACTAAAAAGGTGTTTTCTGATGTAATGAGTGATTTATACACATACATCGATCCTAAAACAGGAGAAAATGCAGCGTTATTGTCAGATGAGGTGTATCAAGTTATTCAAGAGAATAAAGAACGATTAGATTCTAGTATTATTTATGACAGAGACTTTAGATACGATTACTTTGGTTTTAAAACATTAACGCGGTCATACCTTCTAAAGTTAAACGACATGATTGCTGAGCGCCCTCAACAAATGTTGATGCGTGTTTCTATAGGTATTCATAAAAACGACATTGATTCTGCGATTAAGACATACAATTTGATGTCAGAAGGTTGGTTTACACATGCAACTCCAACATTGTTTAATTCTGGAACACCAAAGCCACAGATGTCTTCTTGTTTTTTGTTAACAATGAAGGAAGACAGCATTGAAGGAATATATGACACATTAAAGTCATGTGCACAAATTTCTCAATCGGCAGGAGGAATTGGTCTTGCTTTGCATGATATTCGCGCAAAAGGAACATACATTAAAGGAACAAATGGACAATCCAATGGAATTGTGCCAATGCTAAGGGTTTTTAACGACACTGCTCGTTATGTAGATCAAGGAGGAGGCAAAAGAAAAGGTTCTTTTGCCATGTACATTGAGCCATGGCATGCTGATGTTTTTGACTTCTTAGACTTGAAAAAGAATCACGGTAAAGAAGAACAAAGAGCAAGAGATTTATTCTACGCATTGTGGATTCCAGATTTATTCATGAAACGAGTAAAAGAGAATGGAGAGTGGACATTAATGTGCCCGCACGAATGTCCAGGTCTTTCGGAAACACATAGTGAAGAATTTGAAGCACTATATACAAAGTACGAATCAGAAGGAAAAGGTAGAAAAACAATTAAAGCACAAGATTTATGGTTCAAGATTTTGGAATCACAAATAGAAACAGGAACACCTTATATGTTGTACAAAGATGCTGCTAACGCAAAGTCTAACCAACAGAATCTGGGTGTTATTAAATCGTCTAACTTGTGTACAGAAATCATTGAATACACTGCTCCAGATGAGATTGCAGTTTGTAACTTGGCTTCTTTAGCTTTGCCAAAGTACATTACAGAGGAAAAAACATTCGACCACGATAAATTGTTTGAAGTTACTTATCAAGCAACACTGAACTTGAATAAAATTATTGATGGAAATTACTATCCTGTAGAGGAAGCAAGAAACTCTAACATGCGCCACCGTCCAATAGGTTTGGGAGTTCAAGGTTTAGCAGACACATTTATTCTTTTAGGGTTGCCTTTTGAGTGTGAAGAAGCAAAAGCCCTCAATAGAGACATTTTTGAAACGATCTATTATGCTTCAATGACGGCGTCTAAAGATTTAGCAAAAGTGGATGGTCCTTATGAGACAATTGAAGGTTCTCCAGTTTCAAAAGGTGTTTTTCAATTCGATTTATGGGGAGTTAAACCAACAAGTAGATGGGAATGGGATGTGTTGAAAGAAGAAGTAAAAGAACATGGTGTTAGGAATTCATTATTACTAGCTCCGATGCCAACAGCATCTACAGCACAAATATTAGGAAACAATGAATGTTTTGAACCATACACATCAAATATTTACACAAGAAGAGTTCTTTCAGGAGAGTTTATTATTGTGAACAAGCACTTATTAAAAGACTTAGTTAAAGAAAACCTTTGGAACAAAGATGTTCGTCAAAAAATTATGATTGCAAATGGATCTATTCAAAACATTGATGAGATTCCAGCAAGAATAAAAGAATTGTATAAAACAGCATGGGAAATTTCTCAAAAAGCGATTATTGACCAAGCAGCTGATAGAGGGGCATATATTTGTCAATCTCAATCATTGAATATTTTTATGGAGAATGCAAACTTTGGTAAATTAACATCCATGCATTTTTATGGATGGGAAAAAGGATTAAAAACAGGAATGTATTACTTGAGAACAAAAGCAGCAACGGATGCAATTAAATTCACAATTGATAAATCTACCATTCAAGAACCAACAGCAAAGTCTATTGAAGAAGCACAAGCAGAAGTTGCTTGCTCTATCGATAGTGGAGATGATTGCGAAATGTGTTCAGGATAAAACACAAAGCACTTGATAATTGGAAGTGCTAATGAGATAAAACAAGAAAAGCTCCCAGATTATGGGAGCTTTTCTTGTTTTATAGAGAACATAAAATCACTTTAATTCACTCGAGTGATTATTTCTTTTTAGCAACAAATGTTCCATTAGGCTGAATCATTTTAACCTCTTTAATGGATTTATCTGCCGCTTCTATAAATTCTAGCTTGTACCCTTCGAGAGTTTTGAAGGAGAATTTATGTTTTTCCGTAGCAATCATTGCATATTCAGGTTGACCAGCTACGAAAAGATATAGAATATCTCCTTTTAGATAAACTTTTATTTCTGTGCCCATCGCATCATAATTACCGACATAACTTTCCAATACCGCTCTATCTACTTCAATCGTTTTTGACGACCTCTTAAACTCTAAAGGACGCTCTATCGAAGGCTCCATGTTCAAGTTAACCGAACTAATATCGCCACCATCATTTGTGTTAAAATTAAAAAGTAAAGGGGATTCATCTGTTGTGTCAATTTTAGAACCTACGACTTCAAATATTTCGAAAACGTCATAATGTTTGTTGCGTAAATAAATTTTCTTCAGAGGAAATAGAGCATAAAGCGAATCATTGGTCAAAACAATTTCGAACATTCCATATCCAGGGTGCTGATATGTTCCAATAAAGTCAATGGAGACGTGAGCTGATTTTGGACCAACAGCGTCATCCTCTGCTTTTATTTTTTTGGCTTTATCCTGCGCCTCTTTCCCTTCTTTTTTCTTCTCTAAATACAACTCTATCCAATCGGTTTTTTCTGTCTCTAACATTCTATCCGCAATAATTTTACGAACAAGACCCGGTATTGGAGACCCGTTTTGATTAGATAAAATAACAACACCAATACTATCACTTGGGTAGAATGCAGTACTGGCTCTAAAACCATCTATTGCTCCACCGTGCTCTACTTCATAGTGGCCTTTATAAGAAGACACCATCCACGCATAACCGTAATTAAGTATATGCATATCAGGAAACTCTTCACTCGGGAGTCCTCCAGCAATTACCGCTTGAGAAGAAATGGCTTCTCTAACATACGTCTCTGGAATTATTTGTTTTCCTTTATATTTTCCTCTGTTTATCCAAGTGATAAGCCAATTAGACATTTCATTTACACTGCTGTTAATACTCCCTGCCGGACTCATTCCAGCTATTTTATAATAATCTAGTTTTTCTACAGAGTCGTCATCATTTAATTTATAACCAATAGCAATGTTCGATTCCTTTTCTAATTCGTCAATATGAAGGTTAGAGCGATTCATGTTTAAAGGCTCGAATAACCGCTCTTTAATATTTTCTTCCCAAGTTTTCCCAGTAATTCGTTCTGTGATAACACCTTGCGTCATAAACATAAAGTTATTGTAACGCCACTTTTCACGAACGCCAGCGAAAGGCTCGTGATACTGAATTCGTTGAATAAGACTGTCTTTACTGAAAGAAGGGAAAAAATACCAAGAATAATCATGCCGTGGAAGGCCCGTTTGATGACTCATCAAGTCTCTGATGGTGATTCCGCTGTTCATTTCACGATTGAAAAAACTCAATTCTGGAATATACAGCCTTGGACTTTCATCGAAAGACAACCTTCCTTCTTCTCTTAATTGTCCAAGAAGAGAAGCTGTGAAGGACTTGGTGCAAGACCCAATAGCAAACAAAGTATTGGCATCAGCGGGAATTTTATTCTCATAATCACTATAACCAAATCCTTTTGCATAGAGAATTTTGTTTTTTTCTACAATTGCCACTGCAAAACCTGTAGTGTTAGTTGCTTTAAGAACAGCATTGAGTTCTTTTTCTAAACCTTTAAGGCGCTTATCTGTTTGTCCATTGGCAGAAAGAGTCGCCAAAAGAATGAACGAGGCAATTATGTGTTTGATCATGTTTTTTTTGACAAAGATAATATCTTTACTTTCTTACTTGGGAAATAGATTGTGATAGGACACAAAGGCAAAGGAAAAAAAGGAATTAATCTGTCAAGTTTGCGCGAAAATTAAAGGCCTTTTCCATTATATTTTATACATTTAAAAGTTCAAAAAATACAACTAAAAAAGAGTAGCATGAAGAGAGTTCTTACAAAGAAATTAGCGCCGGCAATTTTTGCCATTTGCATAGCAACATTATCAACGGCACAAATCTCAAAATCAGAAGTAGAAAAATTTATCCTTGACCATCCGGCAAAGGAAGTTCAAAAAGTATCTGTCATTACTTTTATGGAATACAAAAAAAAGATTTTGGTCCGAAATGGGGATTCATTTGAAGCAAAGAGCACAGTGTTTTCAGCTTTAGAGAACTCCTTATTTATTGTTGACGGAACAGGAAAGGAAATGTACATTCCTTATTCTCAGATAAGAGCATTGACCTATCAACCAGAAAGTAATGCTAAGTATTCAATGATTAGGGTAGATCTATAGAGGCGAAACGATTATTTGCCTCACTAATAGTTTTCTTGTTTTTTGCCTGTTCTCGGTTAGAAAGCACAGACTGTTGTATAGAAAATGATTCGTCATCGAAACCTCATAGTCTTCTAGAGCAGAAAGGTATTGATACTGTTCAAATAATTAATTTAATATCATTCTATGAGTGCCAAATGAGAGAAAACGGTAAAAATGAGCGTTTATTTTTCAAAATAGACAGTTTAAAGCAAATCATTAATTACAATAAACTTTCTTTAGAGGTGCTCCCTTTTTTTGAGACTGAAAAAATAGACTATGCAGATAGCGTTGTCGAAAAAATAGTTGAAAAGCGATACTCTAAAAGCTGGAAGATCAACGATTCTGTTAAAGTGTCATATGTCAGGTGGGATTCATACGAATCTAAAGACTCATTAGTTCATTTTTCTATTGGGCTCAATTTAGTCTATAGATTTCAAACAAACGAAAACATAATTGTTGATTTAGTTAATCAAAAAGTATATGAGCTAGACCCTCTTTCTGATAGCCTAATTCTATTAGACTATTGAACTTAAATAAACTCTTTTTTCTTCTAAAAAAGATGAAATGTAACGCCAATCTCAATCAGTGGATAAAAGGCTCCATTAACTCCGTTTAGTAAATCTTTCCCGGCTCTGGCTTGCAAGAAAAATTCAGTCATAAAATTGGATGATTTTGCCCTGTAAATAGATACTCCAAGATGTGCGTTTGTTTCTAAAAATGAAAAACAATTCTTTTTTAGAAACAAAGCAGAAATGTTTTTACGAATCAATTCCTTTGAAAAATTAGGATATCATTATCATTATCATTGAGGACAAACATTTAAATTAAGACTTATGAAAAAAGGATTTTTAGCCGTATTAACGGTTACAGGATTGGTTTTGTCCTCATGTTCTAAAGAACAAATAGTGCCAACTAATATTACGGCAGAGGAAGCTAACACACAATTATCTTATGACCCGAACGACGTAAATTCGATTCTTATTGCTGCGGGGTTTTCTGACTTAACAACTAGTGAAAAGGGTCTTGGGCCAGGAGTTAAAGTTGTTCCAGGCAAATGGGACGGAGAATTTGGAGATGATATTGGTTGTTTACCTGGAAGTATATGCTACATTGAAATTACTCCTTCAAAAGAAGGATTTATTGTAATTCCAACGGGAAACAAACCAGACAAGTTTAAAGGGAGAATATTACCTGGTCAATGGACGGATGTAAATCCAGGAGGTCAAGCCGTAATACATTATCCATATGAACGTTTTTAGAAAAACACGGTTTTTATTTATTTTGATGCTCTTGTTTTCTTGTAAAGAAAAACAAGAGCATTTTTCATTGTCAAAAACAAAAACAATAAAAATAATTGAATCAGAAAAAGCGTTTATTTCACAACCAAATTCGTTTCAAATAATAGATTCTAGCACAGCACTTATTTTAGACTCTAGGACAACAGTGCATAAGTTAAATTTAAAAACGGGAGAATTAGAAAATTTTATATCTTTTGATTCGGCAAGCATCTCGTCAGTTTACAGCTTTATTAAGTCTGAATTACCTCGCTATGATTATTTATACGACACATTAACAGTTAACAACCACACATTTAGAATAAGTGGACTTCAAGTTAAAGAGAATTTTGCTTACGTGTCAATATTTACAAATTTTTCTATCTTGGCCAAGTTAGACGGAATAGAAGTGGATTTGTTTAGTATTTTCAGTGTCATCCAAAAATATGACATTAACACTATGTCTCTGAATAATCAATATTATGTTCCTGGTGACATAACAACAAACCTCTCAATTAAAGACCCTGATGAAGGTAATTATATATGTCCGACTTTAGGATTTTATTTCGAACACCCAAGGCTCTATGTAAAAAACAATTGTTCTCCAATAACGGATTCTTCTAGCTTTATTTTCGAATTAATAATTGCAGATAAATTAGACAATAAGCGACTAATGCCATTGTACCATAATCGGGAAAAGCAAAGAAGAAAGGACATGAGTTTTAATAAAATTTCGTTCAATAGGTTTAACAGTAAACTTTACTGCTCAGACGGAAAGGACATCTTTTCTATAGATGATAAGAATATTTTTGAAGAGATTGTTCAAAACAAATATAAACACCTCAAGTCATTTAAAATACTAGAAGATTCGAGCATATTATTTAATTTTGGTTGTGACACATCTAAAAGCACAAGCTTGGAGTTATTAAAAAATGGGAGGTACAATACAATTATCCCTAATAAGAAAGAGAACAAACTGATTTATATGGGAGACAAAATTTATGTAATAAAACTAATTAATGATGAGTACTATATTGAAATACATTCTTATTAGTCTTCTTTTTTTTTCTTGTGTACAGAACGCTGAGCATGAAAAAAAAACAATTAACGAAATAATTTCTCCCTTCTTCAAAAAGAAAGAAAAGTTCACCATACTACTGTTAAAAAACTCAGACTGCATGAGCTGCGAGGTTTCTGTTGCTTATTAATAATGAGAGGTACTCTTGGAAAATAATAGTTGGATAAAAAGAGGGATTCAAAATCATTGTCAAATTTCAGTTCATCTACTTTATGAACAGTTGGTGATTTAAAAAGACTAAAAAGACCCATATTGTTACTTGGATTTGATGTAAATTTATAAAAATTTTTATCAAATGCTCGGACTCCAACTTCCAACAGACCCAAGATGGGTGAAACTTGTTCAATCAAACATCTCTGAAATACTTACAGATCACGCCTGGTGTGAACAAAAGGCAGCAACAAATGCAATCTCGATTGTTGTGCATAATTCTGAGCAAGAAGAGCTCGTTACCGATATGCTATCTCTTGCAAAAGAAGAATTAGAGCATTTTGAAATGGTGCATAATATCATTAAGGAAAAAGGGTTTGTTTTAGGAAGAGAAAGAAAGGACAGTTATGTAAATGAACTCGCTAAATTTATGCAAAAAGGGAGAGGACGAAAGTTTTCTTTAGTTGATAGGCTTTTGTTTTCAGCAATGATAGAAGCACGAAGTTGTGAGCGATTTAAGGTCCTCTCGGACAATATTGATGATGAAAAATTGGCCGATTTTTACAGAGAACTTATGATTTCAGAAGCTGGTCATTACACGTTGTTTATAAAACACGCTAAAAATGTTTCTTCGGAAATAGATGTTGACAAACGTTGGCAAGAATGGTTAGACTATGAAGCAAAGGTTATTCAAAATTACGGAAAAGACGAAACCGTTCATGGGTAGCATAAACGGCTTGTTATTTGAAAACACATATATGGGATGATTAGAAAATTAGTAGAACTTATCTTTTTTTCAATTCTTCAGAAACAAGCTCTAATTCTTTAAAGAAACCCTCACCAAAGGCACGAATAAGAGGCTCTTTGAGAAAATGAAAGACAGGAACGCTTAATTTTTCACCCAAAACACAAGCGTCTGAACAAATTTTCCAAACATCATAATTTAGGGCCATAAAGTCTGGATATTGCTTCACACGAATCGGATACAAATGACACGAAATTGGCTTTTTAAAGTTTGTTTTACCATCCAAATATGCTTGCTCAACAGAACATTTAGTAATGCCATTGTCATCAAAATAGACAAATGCGCATTCTGCATCATTGACAAGTGATGTTACAGGCTCGTTGTCTTGATCCATGTAAAACACACCTTCTTTTTCAATAACTTCCAATCCTTCTTTTCTCATAAAAGGCTTAATTGCGTCAAGAGAATCCTCTAAAATGTCAACTTCCTCCAGAGTCAATGGTGCGCCCGCATCTCCCTCTATACAACACGCACCTTTGCATGCAGACAAATCACAAACAAATTTTCGCTCAAATATTTGTGTGGAAACTATTTTGTCTTCTACCTCTACTAACATTCTCAATTGTTTCGTGCAAATGTCCGAAATGAAATTGCATTGAGCAACAAAACTGACGAAGAAAATGTTTAATAATTGCCGAGTATAAAAAAAACCGTATATTTGCACTGTGTTTAACAATAAAACGCATGATTGAGGGGACGGGTAGTCCCCTCTTTTTATAACTGATGATTAGTAAAAAGAAAGTGGCAGGATTAATTTATGATCGTATCGAAGAACTCGATAACGGGCTATTTGTTGTGACTTTAATTATTGCTCAAGGGAATAAAATCAGCGTTGAATTAGACAAACACGAGGGTGGTGTTTCTGTTAAAGATTGTATGTCTGTTTCTAGAAATATAGAACACAATTTAGATAGAGAGGAACAGGACTTTGAACTTCACGTGTCTTCTGCAGGTCTTGATAAGGGGTTGCGAGTATTTGCTCAATATAAAAAAAATGTAGGTAGAGATGTGGTTGTTAAAACAAATAATGATGGAAAAATTGAGGGTAAAATGATTGAGGCAACACCAGAACAAATTACCATTCAAACAACACAGAAAGAAAAAATAGAAGGAAAAAAGAAAAAGCAAATCATCGTTGAAGATGTGGTGCTTACAATGGATAAAGTAAAAGAAACAAAAATTGTTATTTCATTTAAATAAAGTATATGGATAGTTTAGAATTAATTGACTCGTTTTCAGAATTTAAGGACCTGAAAAACATTGACAAAACAACAATGCAGTCAATTTTGGAAGATGTCTTCCGAGCAATGTTAAAGAAAAAATTTAACACTGATGAGCACATTGATGTGATTGTGAATATCGACAAAGGAGATGTTCAAATTTTCTTGAACAAGGAAATCGTTGATGATGGAGAGGTTGAGGATCCAAACACAGAGATAGCTTATTCTGATGCAATTAAAGTAGAGCCTGATTTTGAAATTGGAGAAGAATTAACGGAAGAATTTAAGTTTGGTGATTTTGGAAGAAGAAATGTTCTTTCATTGAGACAAAATCTTATTTCTAGAATAATGGAACTAGAAAAAGACAACCTCTACAAAATATATAAAGAAAAAATTGGAGACATCATTACAGGTGAAGTTTATCAAGTTTGGAAGAAAGAAATCTTGGTGCTTGATGATGAAGGAAATGAGTTATTACTTCCTAAATCTGAACAAATTCCATCGGATTACTTTAAAAAAGGAGAGTCTTTACGTGCCGTTGTTGCGAAAGTAGACATGAGAAATAGCACACCCGTTATTATTCTTTCAAGAGCGGCTCCAGAGTTTTTGGAAAGATTGTTTGAACTGGAAGTTCCGGAAGTTTTTGACGGTTTAATTACAATCAAGAAAATAGTAAGAGAGCCAGGAGAAAGAGCAAAAGTAGCTGTTGAATCGTATGATGATAGAGTTGACCCTGTCGGAGCCTGTGTTGGAATGAAGGGCTCTAGAATTCATGGAATTGTTCGTGAATTGAGAAACGAAAATATTGATGTAATCAACTTTACAAATAATCCACAATTGTTTATTCAGAGAGCATTGTCTCCAGCAAAAATCACATCAATTGAAATTGACGAAGAAGAGAAAAGAGCAAAGGTTTATTTAAAGCCAGATCAAGTTTCTCTTGCAATTGGTCGTGGAGGGCACAATATTAAGCTTGGAGGAAAATTAACAGGCTACGAACTGGACGTTTACCGTGAAGGAGAAGTTGATGTTGAAGACGTTGATTTAGAAGAGTTTGCAGATGAAATTGACAGCTGGATTTTGGATGAATTGAAAGCAGTAGGTTGCGATACAGCGAAATCTGTGTTAGACATCGGATTAGAAGATTTAGTGAAGAGAACAGACCTCGAAGAGGAAACAATAAATGAGGTATTTAAAGTTCTGCAGGCAGAGTTTGAATAAATCAGATACAAAAGAGTATATTTAGAACCAAGAATGGAGGCTCGTCCCCATTCTTGGTTAAATTTTAAAGGACGGATAGTTTTATGGCGAAGCCAATTAGATTAGGAAAAGCAGCAGGAGAATTGAATGTAGGAATGACTACACTTGTTGAATATCTAGAAAGTAAAGGAGTGACAATTGACGCAAGTCCGAACACGAAACTTGCGGCAGATCAATATGCGCTATTGCGCGTTGAATTTGCTGATGACCAAAGTCAGAAAGAACTGTCACAGCAAACAACTGCTCCAAAAGAGAAAAAGGAAACGCTTTCTCTTCGTAAAAACACAGAGGAGGTGACCGAACCTGTTACTGAAAAGGAAGAGGTTGTTGATATGCCTGTTGTTGCAGCTCCTGTAGCTGAGGTCCCTATTGTTGAAGAAAAACAAGAGATTAAATCGACAAAAGAGCCCGTAGAATCAAAACTACAAGTGCTTGGGAAAATAGATTTGGACAAAATCAATCAAAAAACTCGACCGGATAAGAAATCTCAAGCTAAGGAAAAAAAGGAAGAGGTAAAGCCACAGCCTCCTAAAGTAGAGGAGAAGGTAGCAGAGGTGAAAGTCGAAGAGAAAAAGGAAACCAAAGCAGAAACTCCAGTTAAAGAGGAAGAAAAGCAGAAGCCTACGGAGACCATTCGTGTAGAAACAAAGAAATTAACTGGACCAAACGTGGTTGGCAAGATTGAATTGCCAGTTGAAAAACCGAGAACCCCAAAAGGATCAGTTGGAGCAGAAAAACGCAAGAGAAAACGTGTTCGTAAGGTAGATGTTACTAAAAAACAAAACCAACAGCAAAATGCTGGAGCCAAACCAGGAGGTAAGCCAGGATTTAAAAAAGGTGCAAAAACACCAAAGCCTGAAATTACGGAAGCAGATATTCAAAAAGAAATTAAAGAAACACTTGCACGTTTATCTGGCAAGGGTGGAAAATCGAAAGGAGCCAAAAACAGAAGAGCAAAACGTGAGAACGTTGCACAAAAAAGAATGGAAGAGGAGGCATTTGCTGAACTCGAGGAAAAAACATTAAAGTTGACAGAGTTTGTTTCTGTTTCTGAATTAGCAACAATGATGAATACAGGTTCAACAGATGTAATTTCTGCATGTATGTCTTTGGGAATTTTTGTTTCTATTAATCAACGTTTAGATGCTGAAACAATTCAAGTAATAGCAGAAGACTTTGGTTATGATATTGAATTTGTCAGTGCAGAAGTACAAGACGCAATTCCAGAAATTGAAGACAATGAGGAAGACTTGGTTTCAAGACCTCCAATTATTACTGTAATGGGTCATGTTGATCATGGTAAAACGTCTTTGCTTGATAGAATTCGAGATGCTAATGTAACCGATGAAGAAGCTGGGGGAATCACACAGCACATTGGTGCTTATAGTGTTACCTTAAAGGATGGAAAACAAATGACATTCTTAGACACTCCAGGTCACGAAGCCTTTACGGCGATGCGTGCTCGTGGTGCTCAAGTTACAGATGTTGCAGTCATTATTGTTGCGGCAGATGATGATGTAATGCCTCAAACGAAAGAAGCAATCGCTCATGCACAAGCAGCGGAAGTTCCGATGGTTTTTGCCATTAATAAAATAGACAAACCAGGAGCAAATCCAGATAAAATTAAAGAACAACTTTCTACGATGAATATCTTGGTAGAAGATTGGGGCGGTAAGTTCCAGTGCCAAGAAATTTCCGCAAAAAAGAACCTAAATATTGATGACCTATTAGAAAAAATTGCTTTAGAAGCGGAACTGTTAGAATTGAAAGCAAATCCCAATAGAGATGCACAAGGTACAGTAATAGAATCGTCTTTGGATAAAGGGAAGGGGTATGTAACAAACATGCTGATTGAAACAGGTACTTTAAGAATTGGTGATGTTGTGTTAGTTGGAAGAAATTCGGGAAAAATTAAAGCAATGCACGATGAACATGGTGCATCTATAAAAGAAGCCGGTCCAGCTAAACCTGTTTCTGTTCTTGGTGTCAACGGAGCGCCTTCTGCCGGTGATAAGTTCCATGTAATGGAAGATGAGAAAGAAGCAAAATCTATTGCATCAAAAAGAGAACAATTGTATCGTGAGCAAGGTTTACGTACAACAAAACATATTACACTGGATGAAATCGGTCGTCGATTGGCAATTGGTGATTTCAAAGAATTGAACTTAATAGTGAAGGGGGATGTTGATGGTTCTATTGAAGCATTATCGGATTCACTATTACAACTTTCTACAGAAGAAATTCAACTAAACATTGTTCACAAAGGTGTGGGTGCAATTTCTGAAGCCGATGTGAATTTAGCGTCTGCGTCTGAAGCAATCATCATTGGTTTCCAAGTAAGACCCTCTGTTGCAGCTAGAAGAATGGCTGAAGAAGAGCAAATCGATATTCGCCTTTATTCTGTCATATACAAAGCAATTGATGAAATCAAAGCGGCGATGGAAGGTATGCTTTCTCCAGATATTGAAGAGAAAATTGTTGGGACCGCTGAAATCCGTGAAACGTTTAACATCACAAAAGTGGGAACAATTGCAGGTTGCTTCGTAACAAGCGGAACAATTTTTAGAAATTCTATGATTCGAATTATCCGCGATGGCATTGTTGTTCATACTGGAACTCTTGGTTCATTGAAACGATTCAAAGATGACGTGAAAGAAGTGAAAAATAACTATGAATGCGGATTGAATGTTGAAAATTACAACGACATTAAGGAAGGCGATATAATTGAAGCCTACGAAGAAGTAGAAACGGCAAGAAAATTGAAATAAGTAACAGAAATAGCATAATTTTAAATATAATAATTGTTTAATTTTGTGGATTAAATTTAAAGTAAAATGGAAAACGTAATGCAAGCTGCAATGCCAGGAATGGGATCAATGATTCTAATTTTGGTGGCTATTTTATTATTATTTGGCGGAAAGAAAATTCCAGAACTAATGAAAGGTTTAGGAAAAGGGATGAAAGAATTTAAAGATGCTTCTGGGTCTGATGCAAAACCGGAGGAAGAGAAAAAAGACTCTGATGACCAGTCTGCCGACAAAGCAGACAAAAAATAATACAACAACAATGTTGCAAACGTATGCTGATGTAAGAAAAGCGATTTCTTCAGGCGATACAGTAATGAGTATCCTCGAAGGTTACCTCGACGCAATAAAACAGAATGAGCATCTCAATGCTTTTCTTGAAGTGTTCGAAGAGTCGGCTAAAAATCAGGCTCAAATTGTTGATGAAAAAATCAAAAATGGCACCGCTGGTAAACTAGTGGGAATGGTTATCGGTATTAAAGACAACCTTTGTTACGCGAATCATAAAGTTTCGGCAGCTTCCAAAATTTTAGAAGGTTTTGAATCTCTTTATACGGCAACGGCTGTTGAACGATTAATCAATGAAGATGCAATTATCATTGGGCGTCTCAATTGTGATGAATTTGCAATGGGTAGTTCCAATGAAAACTCAGCTTTTGGATCGGTTCTAAATCCAGTTAATAACAAAATGGTTCCAGGAGGTTCTTCTGGAGGCTCAGCAACTGCGGTAGCTGCAAATCTTTGTACAGTGGCTCTTGGAAGCGATACAGGTGGTTCTATAAGACAACCTGCTAGCTTTACGGGTACGTTTGGATTGAAACCAACGTATGGAAGAATTAGTCGTTATGGATTAATCGCTTACGCTTCTTCGTTTGATCAAATCGGACCGTTTACCAACAGTATTGATGATGCGGCATTGCTTTTAGAAGTAATGGCGGGTGAAGATGAATTCGACGGAACAATTTCCACAAAAAAAGTAGATGATTATTCTACAAAAGAAGAGTTGACCAATTTAAAAGTGGCTGTTATCAAAGAAAGTTTTAACACAACGGGACTCGATGAAGAAATAAAAGAGACTTTGCAATCGACAATTGATTCTCTAAAAAATCAAGGACATACTGTTGATGAGGTTTCTTTTCCTTACTTGGACTATATGGTTCCAACCTATTATGTGTTAACAACAGCTGAGGCATCTTCCAATCTTTCTCGTTTTGACGGAGTACATTATGGTTACCGCAGTGAGAAGGCGAATGGGGTAGAGGAGACGTATAAAAAATCAAGAAGTGAAGCTTTCGGTCCAGAGGTGCAACGTAGAATTATGACAGGAACGTTTGTTCTTTCCCATGGCTATTATGATGCGTACTATACAAAAGGACAAAAAGTAAGAAGAGTTTTGCAAGACAAAACCAACGATATTTTAAAAGAGTACGATGTGATTTTGTTGCCCACAACACCCACAACAGCTTTTGAATTGAACGCCGTAAATGATCCTATTGCGATGTATTTACAAGATATTTATACGGTACATGCCAATTTAACAGGGAACCCAGCTATTTCTATTCCAATTGGTAACCATAGCAATGGTCTGCCGTTTGGTATTCAGGTAATAGCGAATCATTTTGAAGAAAAGAAAATGTTGAATTTTTCAAGAATCATAGAAAAAACAGTTAAGAACCAATGAGAATACTTACCGTAATAATCGTTTTATTTTGGTCTGGAATGCTTCTAGCACAACCTGCTTATGGTTGGACAAAAGAAGACAGCTTGAAGGGAGAACAGATGATTAAAACCATTGAGCAAAGCCTTGATTATTTCTATGCGGAATATTCTCCAGAAGGAAATTACGACTCTATTATTGAGGTTCTGAATTATGAAAAAGACTCCATTCCAACATTTTCTGACGAAACTTATTGCCAACGACTTGAAGTGATGAATGAGATAAGCCCTTTTCATTTAGACTGTAACGAGACAACACTTTCTACGATTAAATTTTTCACAAAAAAAAGAAGAGGTTTTGCCAGAGTGGTTTTAGGACGATCGAAACTTTACTTTGACATGTTTGAGGCAAAATTAGCGGAATACAATCTTCCAATTGAACTTAAATATCTGGCAGTGATTGAGAGTGGTCTGCGTCCTCAGGTGAAATCTCGTGCAGGAGCATTGGGGCTGTGGCAGTTTATGTATGCAACAGGAAGAATGTATGGTTTGAAAGAGAATTCTTACATTGATCAAAGAATGGATCCGGCCTTAGCAACAGACGCTGCTTGTCGTTACCTCAAAAAACTGTATGAAATTTACAATGATTGGAATTTAGCCTTGGCGGCCTATAATGCTGGCCCTGGGAATGTAAACAAAGCGATTAGAAGATCAGGAAATAAGTTGACTTACTGGGAAGTACGTCCATTCTTGCCAAGAGAAACACAAGGATATGTTCCAAATTTTATTGCGGCGGCGTACCTGTTGACCTATCATGCTGAACATAATATTATTCCAAGGGAAGCTTTGATTCGTTATCCACAATTGGACACGATTTGTTTAAATAAAGGAGTTCATTTTTCTACAATCTCTAAGCTTCTTGCCATAGATGAAGAGGAAATAGAACGATTAAATCCGATTTACAAAAAACAGTATGTTCCAAAAACAATGCCGAATCAATGCATTTCCTTGCCTCTTCAAAAAATTGGAGAGTTAGTTAGCTTGGAGGACAGTTTATACGCACTCGAAGCATCAGGCTACGTAAAAGAGAAGGTTAAATTGCCAAAACAGACAACAAATGGAGCGAAGCCTAAAACGACAGTTTCTTCTTCTTATACTTATCACAAGGTGAGCTCTGGGGAGACTTTAGGAACGATTGCCGGAAAATACAAGACGACTGTTTCTACGATTCAGAGATTGAATGGACTTCATTCAACAAAAATATATGTTGGTCAACGATTAAAGGTTAAAAAGGGAAAATCTACAACGCCAACACGAACTACAACAACAACAAGTTCTGGAGCTAAAAAATACTATTCTGTGAGAAAGGGAGATACTTTTGGAAAAATAGCGCAACGCTACAGAATGTCTCAGTCGCAGCTTAAAAGATTGAACCCAAGAATTAATATTAGTCGCTTGAGTATTGGCCAAAAATTAAGGGTAAAATAATTCTTGCCTGTCTTCTCAATAGGTAGGCTCGATTTTTGTTGAATGAATATTCAATCCGAAAAAGTTACGGATTTTTAAAGGAACAAAACACGATGAAAATTATTAGCATACTAGTTCTGATAACGGCATTACTTTTCACTTTTACTAAATGTGAGTCCGGGAGAGAATTGTCAACAGGAATGAGCGTTACCGGAAAGGTTGGAGAAATTTTAGTAGTTTGTGAAACAGATATATGGAATTCCAAAATAAGCGATGCGCTGGATTCTGGACTTGTGCAATACATTCTACCGTATTTACCAGATGTACCTACTTTTCAATTGACTCATCGAACACCAAAACACTTCACAGAAGGAATTAAACGTTTCCGAAACACACTGTTTTTACAAATTGACCCAAAATATATAGGAGAAAAGGGTAAAATTGAAAAAAGAGTGGACGTTTGGGCAAAAGGACAAGTAGTAATAGACATTACAGCGAAAGATTATGATCAACTATTAGAAACGTGTAAAAATGGACTTCCAAACGTGCACAAGGAGTTTGATGACATCTCTTGGCGAAGAATAATGAACAATTTTAGCACCAGTAGAAATATTCAACTTAAGAAACAAATCGCAGATAATTTTGGAATTAAACTAGTTCTACCAACTCACTCTAAGTTGGTTACAGAGCAAAAAAATTTCTATAGAATTGAGTTTCCAGCAGCTTCTCGCCCAATTGAGTTTATGGGGAATGGGGGTTCAGAAGATGCAGGGTCTATATTTTCAGGGATAATGATTTATCAGTACGATTATACGCACTCTTCTGATTTTGCTTTTGACCCCTTTTTAGCAGCAAGAGACACGATGTTAAAATACAACGTTCCTTCAGAAGTTGAAGGGATGTATATGGGTACACAATACAACGAAGTAATTTACCCAGAAGGAAACAACATTGAAACAATTTATGGGTTAAAAGGATATGAGATGAGAGGTATGTTTATGTTTAAGGGAAAACCTAAACATAGTACTGGAGGGGCTTTTTGGGCTTTTCACTTCATACACCCTGAGCGTAAAAAGATAACAACTGTTAGCGGGTATGTAGATGCTCCGATAACGACAACATGGACGCATCCGTTGAGAGAAGTTCAAGCCATTTTAAGAAGTGTAGAGTTGGTTAAATGAAAATTTCAGCTACCATAATTACTTTCAATGAAGAGCGAAATATTGAACGATGTATCGCATCATTAGAAGGCGTTGCTGATGAAATTATTGTCTTAGATTCTTTCTCCACAGACGATACAGAAACAATTTGCAAAGGGCTGAACGTTCAATTTAGACAACGAACGTGGGAAGGCTATTCGGCAAGTAAAAACCACCTAAACAGCCTTGCTCAATACGATTACATTCTTTCCATTGATGCAGATGAAGCGCTAGATGAAGAATTAAAGCAAGCCATTTTAGAGATAAAAAAACGCGAAGATCCAGAAATTTATAGCTTAAATAGAATGACGAACTATTGCGGAAAATGGATTGAACATTCAGGATGGTATCCAGACGTGAAAATCAGATTGTTTCCAAATGAAGGGAGTTACTGGAACGGAGAATATGTGCACGAAGAATTGGTTTACCCTATAAATTTGGAAATTGTACAACTAAGAGGTCATCTTTCGCATTATTCATACTACGATTACAAAGATCATCGCCAACGTGCAGATAAATATTCCACATTAACGGCGATGAAAATGAATAAGGCCGGAAAGAAAGCATCTGCTATGAAGCCTTTTTTGAGTGGACTGGCTCGTTTTGTCAGTATGTTTTTTGTTAAACGTGGTTTTTTAGATGGTTGGAAAGGCTTCAAAATAGCTCAAATCAGCGCTCAGTCAAATGTGTTTAAGTACAAAGAATTAAGAAGGCTAAATAAGCAAGAAGAATGAATTTGGACGGAAAAAAGGTTATTATTAGTCGAACGGACAGCATAGGCGATGTCATGTTGACACTACCTATTTGCGTGTGGTTGAAAGAAAAATTTCCGACCGTTGAAATCATCTTCTTAGGAAAGGGATACACTCGACCAATCGTTAATGCGTATTCTAAAGTAGATAAATACATTGATTGGAACTACTATTTGAACGCCCCAAAAGCGGACAGAGTGCACAGCTTTAGAAAGCTGGAAGCAGATGCTATTATTCATGTATTTCCAGACAAAGAAATAGCTTCTTTGGCAAAGAAAATTAGAATACCTGTTCGAGTGGGCACCTCCCATAGAGCATATCATTTGCTGACCTGTTCTCACCGAGTTAATTTTACACGAAAAAACTCGACCCTCCATGAATCGCAGCTGAATTATGAGTTGCTTAGACCTTTCGGACTAACTCAATTGCCTGAATTGAGTTCTATTATTGAATCCACAAAATTCTTCGGTATTCCTTCAGCTGCTCTGCCTGACGATTTCGCCTCACTAAAAGAGGTAACTATTTTGCACCCAAAGTCGCAAGGAAGTGCCAAAGAATGGCCGATAGAAAAGTACCTGGAATTGGCAAAAAAGATTGCTGATAGAGGAGAAAAGGTTGCCTTTACAGGCACAGAAAAAGAAGGAGAACAATTTCGTTCGTTGATTCCTTCACACAAAAACATAATTGACACTACTGGAAAGTTTACTTTGGAAGAATTAATGGTTTTCATCAGTACGGCTAAAAACTTAGTTGCCTGCTCTACCGGACCCTTGCACCTGGCAGGGTATTATGGTGTAAACACGATTGGATTGTACTCACCAAAAAGACCAATTCACCCCGGAAGATGGAAAGCATTGGGAAAAAAAGTGAACATACTTGCTTTTGATGAAGCATGCGAGAGTTGTTCTAAAGGGAATGATTGCAATTGCATTCTAGAGATTAGTGTGGAGAAGGTTTTAGAAGTGATGGTTTAGTAATGGGGAAATGAGCAGAGCCTTTTTCAATAAGACAAGCACGCAGTAAAGGCATAAAATTTCAAGTTGGCACAGAACCAAATAATAAGGGCTTATAACTCTATTTTCACTTATTATATAACTATTTTTGTATAGAATCTGATTATCATTTAATTACTATGCATTGTTTAAAAAAAAATAAATTTAGAAAACCCCGTTTTAGGTGTTCAAACATTTCTAATTTAATTTTTCTATTCTTTTTAATCTCTGCGAGTTCATTAAACGCGCAAACCAATCGAAATTTTACGGATTTTGTTGATGAGGATTGTGAATGCTATGATAGAAAGCGAGAAGGTTTTACATCAAAGGTGGATACGCATTGTCATTTTCGACCTTTCGGAGGGAGGGTGATTCCTTTTTCTGAATTGATTGGTTATTTTCAAAAGGCGGGGGTTTTATTTGTAAATGCCTATGGAATTGGTCAAACTTTACCAAGTGATGATACGTGCACTTATTACCTTGATTGCCCGGGGACTTTAGTTACCCCCAGCCTACGAAATGATTTTGTAAATGCCGCCCATTACTTGGAATATACAGGGACGGATAAAGGGAAAACAGATGATCCATTTGAAGGAGAAGAAAGAATCAACCTTGTATTATCAATGACCTTCCCTGACTTGGCACATCCAGAAAGAATTACAGAATATATTCAATTGTTGGATGAAGAATATCCTGGTGTTTTTTCATGGATGGGAGAAGTTAACCTTGTCAAACAAGCCTTGTTCAATAATGGACAAGTTCCTGCAAGTTTAGAGAATATTAAATTATGGGGACCCTTCATGGACACAATCCGCAGACGAAATATACCCATTAACATACACTCAGATCTGGGAAGCAATGCGGAACCTACCAAATACCAGTATCTAATGGAGGAAGTTCTAAATAGATATAATGACAATAAAATAGTCTGGGCTCACCTAGGGCTGTCAAAAGAGTTGACAGATATAGCACCAGAAAAGCATATTACTATTTTAAAAAAATTGTTAGACAAGCATGAAAACCTTATGCTTGACCTTTCGTGGGATGTGCTTTGGGATTCTGTATTTGTAAATGATAAGTCAAGAGCAAAATACGTTGAATTTATAAACGCGTATCCGACTAGGTTTTTAACGGGCACCGATTTTGTTGCATCAAGAGACGGCAAAAATTACAAGACGTATAGAGATGCTTTGATAAAAACGAGTTATATCAATCTCGACATGAGTGATGAGGCTTTTAGAAATATTGCCTTAGGAGAAAATTACTTTAAGCTCTTAGGGCTCGATTACACTGCCCCAACAATCTGTGACAGGAAAAAGAAAAGAAATACAGTCAGGCAATGATATTTGGGATTGTCAAATAAGAGCGAATTCACCTTTTCTTGGTTGTCTTTTGGTTTTATCTTTTTCTGATAAAACGATTTTGGACAACTTGTTCCAGATAAATTTTTGAATCAACACAGGAAAAACCCAATGTCTTTGGGAGCTCTGAAAATAATGGGATACCTCCGCCTAACAAATAGGGTATGATTGTTATCGTCATTTCATCAATTAAATCTTCTTTTAGAAAACTTTGAATTGTTTTACCTCCATCAATGTATAAATTATTACACCCCCTTTTGTGAATTTTATTTAGTATTTCCTTTAGGCTGCCATTCACAATTTCTGCTTTGCCTTCATACTCTTCTGGAATATTAGTCAAGCTATTACTCAACACAAAAACAGGTTTCTGGTAAGGCCAGTCCAGATCAAATCCACAGACTATTTCAAAAGTAGTACGCCCCATGACAAGTGCGTCTATTTGTGAAAAAAACTCTCCGTAACCCATATCGTCATTAGTAGGATTAGGTATTGAGTGTAACCAATCTATCCCTCCATTTTTGTCGGCAATATTCCCATCTAAACTGGTTGCTATAAAAACTTTATTTTTTTTCTCCATAATCTGTGTTTTTAGCGAATGTTAGCCATCTGTTTTTATTTTTTCCATCAGATCAGTTCCGTTTTTATAATAATCTGGATGGAAAGTTATTTTTTTATTTCTCGTTTTAATAGACATTGATCCAGTCCATCTAGAAAAGTGAATATTGTCAATTTCTCGCTTTAGTACTTCAAAATGTTTTTTCGTTATAATGTTGTCAAAAGTGATTTTGTCCATAAGGATATTAATTTTGACTAGTTGGGTTAAAAAAGAAAACCAAACAAAATAGATTGCTGTAAAGAATATTAGTCCGAATATTATTGACCAAATAAGTTCGTCTGTCAAATTTAATGTAGTCCCAGTAATTAATCCGTAAGAAAGGAATAGAGATACAGGAGTTAATAAAATTACCAGGATTACTTTATGAATTTTAAATTTTGATTTCATGTTATTCAATTATGGCTAACGGTGAGATAAAACCCATTGTGCTTATCCTCCTATATTTTATATCTTAAATTTACCAATTCTATCGCAAACTTCCGTCAGCGTACACGTTTTTAATTTACACAACTCACGCTATTTTCGCAAAAATCAATTGATTTTTGCGAAAAATCGTTGAAAAATTTTTTGAAAA